>NC_019897.1:970000-1285000 GCF_000227705.2 Thermobacillus composti KWC4 | reverse complement strand
GGATGGCGTTCCCGAATCGCGCGGATCAGCTCCAGCCCGTTCATCACGGGCATCTTGACATCGGTGATGCACAGGTCCGCGTAATGGTTCTCCAGCCAGTCCAGCGCTTCCCGGCCGTCGGAAGCGACGCCGGCCACGACCGCCGACGGATCGCACTCCCCGGCCTTCTTGGCGAGACTGAGCCGGATGATCGGCTCGTCATCCACGATCAGAATGCGTTTCATGCCGGTTCCTCCCTGCCTGGGGAATCGAAGGGGAACATGACCGATACCGCCGCGCCCCCGCCGCCTTCGCGATTGGAGACGGAAACGCCGGCAAGCGGATCCGCCGCGTGGCAGACCCGGATCCGGGAATGGACGTTGAGCAGCCCGACGCCGCCCGCGTGTTCGCCGAGCGCCCGCGAGCTCATGCACGCGATTTTCTCCCGCAGCTCGCGGAGTTTCTCCGGCGCAAAGCCGGTCCCGTCGTCCAGAATGTCGATCCGCACATGTCCGGAATCCGCGCGCCGGACCTTGATCTCGAGCCGAAGCGGCCGTCCGTTCAGGTCGAGATTGTGGCGGATGCTGTTTTCGGCGAGCGGCTGGATGATCGCCTTGAGGCACTTCGACCGCCTGCAGTCGTCTTCGGCTTCAATCGCATAGCTCAATTTCTCGCCGAACCGGATCCGGCAAATTTCCAGGTAATGCTTCAGATGCTGAAGCTCATCCTCGACGGTGACAAACATTTGCCGGTAGTCGGACGTGTAGCGGAGCATCCGCGACAGCGCCACCGCGATCCGCTCGATCTCCCGGTGACCCGCCAGGTCCGCCATCGCGTTGATCGTCTCCAGGCTGTTGTAGAGAAAATGGGAATCGATCTGCGACTGGAGCGCCGACATCGTCGCCTCCTGCTGGCGCATCCGCGTCTCCGCAAGCTCCTGCACCGAATCGTTCAGCCGGTCGAGCATCAGGTTGAACGCGTGCCCGAGATCCGCCAGTTCGTCGCTCCCCCCGGCCGGCACCCGCACGCCCAGATCGCCGATCTTGACGCGGCTGATTGCCGATCTGAGCGTTCCGATCCTGTGCGTGGCGGAGGACACGACCGCGAATACGACCGCCAGTGCCAGCACGAGACCGATCAGGACGGTCGCGATGGTGACCCGCCGGATGTTCAGTTCGTTCTCCGCGAACTCGTAATACGGAATGACGGCCATCACTTTCCATCCCGTGGCCGGGACGGTCTGGAACATGACGATCTCCCGGCTGTCCTTCCGGTAGAACGTTCCGCTCGTTTCCCCGAGGCGGGCGATGATGTCGGCGTCCGCGTAAGTTTTCACCCTGGACAGATCCGGATGGACGATGATTTCTCCCTTCCCGTCGGTCACCATCGTCTTTCCGGACAATCCCAGATCGGTGTCCGTCACGATCGCCAGGGCGGGCCCGAGGTCCACGTCGAGCTTGATGTACCCCGCCCGCCGGCCGAATGCCACCCGCTTGACCATCGTCAACACCGGCTGGGTCGACCGCCTGTAGTGTTCCGGGAAGGTGATCTCATGGTAAATGTCGCTTTCGGCTCCGAGCCGCTCGATGTAGTCCTCGGCCCTGAACGTGTAATCCGCCCGGAGTTCGTCCTGGTTCGTGAAGTGCATTTCGTTGCCGTTCAGGTTGTAGAACGTCAGGGACATCACTTCGGGATGATGGTAGATGAACACCTGCAAATAGTTGCGGACGATCTCCTGGAACGCGACGTACGATCCGAGGTCGTCGCCGGCGCCAATCGTAAACCACTTCTCGGTGTCCCGGTTCGAAGCGATGGAAAGGAAACTCTGCTTGTAGCCGTTCAGATACTGGTTCAGGTTCAGATTGACCTGCTTGAGCATTTGGCTGCTGATCACTTCCGCGTCGCGGATGACGGTCTCGGAGGTGATCCGGTAGGTCAGATACACGACCAGCAGGATGACGGCCAGCAGCACGGCAGCAAGCAGCGTCACGAGTTTCCATTTGATCGATCGGCGAATCGCATCCAGCACGTTCATGGCGGTCTCACTCCCGGATGATGCAGCCGGATTTCAGAAAAGCGAAAAAGAAGAAAGGGAGATGGCTCTCCCCTCTTCTTTCCGGTTCCAACGGCAAAGGTGGATTGTCGGATTTTGCCGGTTCCGCCCGCGGCGGCGATCAGGACTTGTTCTCGTTATACCACGTCGTCATGGCTTCGATCAAACGGTCGCCGCCTTGCTTGCGCCACGTTTCGATGAATTTGTCCCACGTTTCGTCGACGGGCAGGTTGTTGACGACGATTTCCGCCGCCTTTTCCTGGAACGAGTTCTCGAGGATGTTCTGCAGCTCCTGATCGAGCGGCGGCATGTCCACCGTCAGGGAACGGAAGCCTTCCGATGCCGAAATATCGTACGCATGGCGCAGCTTCTCGCCCTGCTCGCCCGGATACTTCGCTGCGAACGCCGTTTCGTTGAAGCCGTGCATCCGGAATACGTCGCGCCATTCCGTCTGCTCCCGGGCTTCCGACTCGGCGTCGTACACGATGTTGCCGTTTGCGTCGATCGTGTAGTTCAGCCCTTCGATGCCCAGCTCGGTGAAGATCTGGCCTTCTTCGCTCAGGACCCAGTCGAAGAACTTGATGACCGCTTCCGGATTTTTCGAATCCGTCGTGACGTGATAGGTGCGGGCGATCGTGTAGATTTCGGCGCCCACCGGGCCGTCCCAGCCTTCGCCGCGCGGCGTCGGCATCGCCATCAGGTTCACGTTCGGGTCGCCCGCGTTGTCATAGATCCGCTTGTGGAACGCCCAGGCGGATTCCGGCTGGAAGCCGAGGACGCCGACGCGGCCGGATTCGAACTTTTGCGCCCAGATCGAGGACGAGTTCGTCAGGAACTCGGAATCCAGGAGACCTTCCTGATACATCGTCTGCAGCAGCCTGAGCGGCTCCTTGAAGCGCGGATGCGCAAAGCCCGGCACCACTTCGCCGTTGTATTCATAGCCGCCCAGCGGCGAAAGGCCCCACATGCCCCAGATCGGGTCCATGACCCAGTTGAAGCCCTGGCGCGTGGAGAACGGCAGCTCGTCGGAGTTGTCGCCGTTGCCGTTCATGTCGTTGTCGCGGAACGCGCGCAGCATGTCCAGGAATTCGCCGGACGTCTTAGGATATTCCGTCATGCCCAGCTTGTCCATCCAGTCCTGGCGCACGTACAGGATGCGGCTCGATTGGACATAGGACGGCTGCGGGATGCCGAGGATCTGGCCGTCGACGGTGACGGCGTCCCAGGCTTCCTGCGGAATGTTCTTCTTCAGGTTCGGACCGTATTGATCAATGAGATCGTTGAGCGGCAGCAGCTTTTCCCGCGCGAACGATGCGGCGCCGCTGTTCAGTCCCGTTCCGAGGAACGCGTCGAACTTCTCGTTCGCGGCGAACTTGAGCTGCACCTGCTCCTGGTAGTTCGCGTTCGCGATGAACGTGATGTCCAGATCGACGCCGGATTTCTCCTCCATGTATTGGACCGTCCGGTCCTTCGACGGATCTTCCGGCGCCACCTTCGCAAGGTCGGTGGTCAGAATCTTGATCGTCGGAATTTCCGCCGTTTCGCCCGGGGAGCCGGAATCCGAACCGGACGAGGACGCGCTTCCGCCGTTGTTTTTGCTGCCGGACGAGCAGGCGGCGGCGGAGAACAGCAGCATGAGTGCAACCCCCAGAATGGCAAACCTTTTCCACTTGTTCATGAATGACTTCCCTCCATGGTTGGATGCAAATCCAGATGCTTCAAGTCCATCTCCGTTGGCGGCAAGTGTCTGTTCCGTTTCCGGTCGCGCATGCACCTCCAGCAAGAGTAGTCGTATTCGATCGGACGCGGACGGGCAGATGACCGGTCCTGCGCCCGAACATACTCCGGATGAAGTACTTGCTATTCTTTCAGCGAACCGAGCATGGCGCCCTTGATGAAATGCTTCTGCAGGAACGGATAGATGATGACGATCGGCACCGTCGCGACGACGATCGTGGCGAGCTGCAGCCCTTGCGGCGACGTGTCGAGGCTGGCAAGCGTGTTGACGCCGCGATAGTTGTCGATCGCGTTCGCTTCCGCGAGCAGATGGTACAGATACAGCTGCAGCGGGTACAATTTCCGGTCCGTGATGTAAATGAGCGCGTTGAAGTAGCTGTTCCAGTGATTGACCGCGTAGAAAAGCAGCAGCGTCACGACGATCGGCATCGAGAGCGGCACGGCGATTTTCCACAGGATGCGGTATTCGCCCATGCCGTCCACGCGGGCCGCCTCGAACAGCTCCTCGGGCAGCGAACGGAAAAACGTGATGCACATGATCAGGTTGAACATCCCGATCGCCGGCGGAACGACAAGCGCCCAGAACGTGTCGAGCAGGCCGAGGTTCCGGATCAGAATGTAGGACGGAATGAGCGGCGCGTGGAAAATCATCGTGAACACGAACGCCAGGATGAACACTTTGCGTCCCTTCAGATAGCTCTTGGACAGCGGATACGCCGTCACGAGCGTCATGACCATGTTGATGGCCGTGCCGACGATGACGAGCAGGACGGAGTTTTTGAATGTTTTCCAGAACGTCTCGTTCTGGATGACCAGCTTGTAGTTGTCCAGGTTGAAATCGACCGGCACCAGAAACACCTTGTTCTGGATCAGCGCCTGCGTCGAACTGAACGATCCCGCGATGACGTGAACGACGGGAATGACGACGAGCAGGGACGCGAGCACGAGAAAAATCACGTTGCAGGCGTCGAAGATTTTTTCACCCAGGGAGCGTTTGATCGCCATATGTTCTCACCTTGACCGGCCCGGCTCAGTACAAGCCTTCGCCCGTAATCTTCTTGCTCAACTGGTTGGCGGTGACCATCAGCAGGAACCCGACGACGGACTTGAACAGCCCGATCGCGGTGGTCAGACTGTATTGGCCGCCCAGGATGCCGATCCGGTACGTGTACGTGTCCAGCACGTCACCCGTCCGGTACGTGAGCTCGTTCAGGAACATGTAGATCTGTTCCGCGCCGAGATCGAGGATGTTGCCGATCCGGAGCAGCAGCATGATGACGATGGTCGGCAGGATGCCGGGGAGTGTGATGTGCCAGAGCTGCCGGAAACGGTTCGCGCCGTCGATTTTGGCCGCTTCGTACAGCGACGGGTTGATCCCGGCCAGCGCTGCCAGGAAGATGATCGCGCTCCAGCCCGTCTCCTTCCAGATGCCGGTGCCGACGATGATCGTGCGGAAGTATTCCGCCTTCTGCAGGAAGTTGATCCGCTCGAACCCGAGGGATTCGATCAGGCTGTTCAGGAGGCCGGTCTGCACCGACAGGATCATGTACGTAAATCCGAACACGATCGTCCAGGAGAAGAAGTGCGGCAAATAGACGATCGTCTGCACCGTCCGCTTGAACGCCATTTTGCGCACTTCATTGAGCAGCAGGGCCAGCAGAATCGGCGCCGGGAATGCGAAAATCAACTGATAGAAGCTGATGATGATCGTGTTGAACAGCAGCCGCCTGAGCTGCGGGTAGGTGAAAAACTGCTCGAACCATTTGAAGCCGACCCACGGGCTGTTCCAGATTCCCCTGAAGATGTTGAAGTCCTGGAACGCGATGACGCTGCCCGCCAGCGGAATGTACTTGAAAATGATCAGATAGGCCAGGCCGGGAATGAGCATGATGTAGAGCGCGCGGTGGCGCACCACGAATTTCAGGAAGCCGGCCAGTCCCGACTTGTTCTTCTCCGGCATTGCCGGCATCGGCGTCGCACGGTCCATGATGTTCCCCTTTCTGTCTCCCGGAAGTCCCGTGACATTTCCCATTGTAGAGTCAAACGAAACCGCTTCCTATGCGGCGATCTTTCGATTTTGCCATACAATCGTTCAAAATGAGCTGCCTTGGGCCGCCCGCACCGGTTCGGGCGTTATGCCCCGCCGTCCGCCGGGCGGACGACTTTCCGCCGGTAAAGCTGCGACCACTTCGCCTGGTACAAATCCCCGTCGGGGCCCAACGTCAGATGGCCGAAAGGCTCCTCGTCGATCACGCGGAAGTCCAGCGTCTCCGGATCGATGACGACGAATTTCCGCGCCAGTTCGGTGTACATCAGGCCGTCCGGGCCGAAGCGGAGAGCCGGCGGGCGGTACAGGGGCCCCCGGTAATCGCTCGGCAGACAGACGCGGGACTTCACGAGCCGCATCGACGCGCGGTCGTACGCGAAGACGGTCCCCCAGGCAATGCCCCAGAGCAGGCCGTCGGGACCGACGGCGAGCCCGCCGATCATCTTCGGCGGAACGTCGATGCCGGGAATTTCGGGCTTGAACCGGTGCAGCAGCCTGCCCTCGCGCACGTCGAACGCGAACAGCTCCGCCCGGTCATGGACAGGCACGCTGCCGAGGCCGCCTTCGATCGAGGAGCCGCCGTACACGACGCCGTCCCGGTAGGCGAGGCTCACGATGCTCTGCTTGGGTACGATGCCCGGATAGACGCGGATTTCGCCGGTTTCCGGACGATGGATGGTCAGCGCCCCGTCCAGCAGGCCGTAGTCGGGAACCGTGCCGAAGAAGACGTATCCGTCCCCCGACGCGATCGCGAATGGCCGGTCCTGGCCTTCCCCGATGCCGAACCGAAATTCGGGATTGGCGCCGGCCCCCTTGAAGCCGGGCCGGGGTTCAAGCGGCTTGCGCGGATCGAATCGGTAAATGCATGCTTGGGTGTACGTGCCGAAATAGACGCTGCCGTCATCGCCCGATGCGATGCCCTCGGACTGCGGAAAATGCAGCAGTTCCCATTCACGGCGGTTTTCTTGCAGATTCCAGAGCGCAAGGCCGCGCTGATAGCCGCCGACGAACAGATGTCCTTCGCCGACCGCGGCGAGCGCCTGCACCTGCACCGGCTTCGGCTCGATTTCGAGCTCGACGCGGCGGGTTTCCCCGGCGGCCGGATCGTAGAGGAAGCATTCTCCGTAGGAGGTCACGATCGCGAGCACCCGCCCGGCCGCGTCCTCCCGGCGGTTCACCCACGCCATCGCCTTGATCCGGAGTTTGCCGTCGCAGGCGCCCATCGGCAGGGCGGCGACTTGCCGGACCTCGCCGGCCCCTTCCCAGCGGAAGAGGGCATTGCCTTTCGTGAAATAGAGCCGCAGACCGGCGTTCGGTCCCGCGCCGCCGGCGGCGATGTCCGCACCGTCCGCGGTGTCCGCACAGGCGTACCCGTCCGCTTCGAATCGATCGACGATCCGGTTCGTTGCCAGATCGAGTACGTACATGTGCGCTTTCTGCACCTGGAAGACGAGATGGTTCCCGCATACCCACAGCCGTTCCACGAATCCCTGCCGGCCCGTGACGCCGGGCACGTCGATTTTCGTCCGGCTGCCGTCGGAAAGGTCGATCCTGACCAACCCCGCCGTGCTGCCGAGGCCGACATACAGGAACCGTTCGTCCGCGGCGATCCCCCGGGCGTAATGCTCCGTATCGTCGGCCCGCCCCCAGTCGCGGAATACGGACCGGACCGGGTCGTACTCGAAGATGCGGGTTTTCGGATAGGTCGCGCCGAAGATGGAATCGCCCCGGGGGGCAAGATCCCAGACGAACGGGTCCGCGGGATGGGCGCCGATTTTTTCGAGACCGGGATTTGCGGGATCATAGCGGTAAAGGACGCCGGTCATGTCGCCGGCCAGATACACGCGGCCGTCCCGGCCGACCGTCATGCCCCAGACAACGTCTTCTCCCGGGATTTCCGCCCGGAATTTGCATTTGCCCGTCCACAGATCGAGGCAGAAAAATTCCGCCGTGGAGCCGTTGGCCGCGAAGCAGACTTCCGCGTTCTTTCCGTCCCGGACGCCGATTGCGGCCGCCTGCCCGAGGCGCGTCCTTACGGGTTCCCCCAGAAGTTCCGGTTCCCCGATCACGATATTCTGGAGCATGATCATCACCTTTCAGCAGTTCGTGACGTTTGCATTCATCTTACCGGGGGGCCGAAAATGCCACAATGAGAGGATCGTACAATCTACCGGGGCAATCGTCAGGAGGAGGTGCTGTGCAACGCGGTATCCTCGTTACGGCCCCTACTCCCGGACGGCGCGCCCCTTCCCCATCCCACAAAAAATCGGGGCTGCCCGCAGGCCATCACCCCGATGGCATGCGAGACAACCCCGATCTTTCATTGCCCGAGCCGGATCGGCTTTCCGCCGGACTTGCGGCTTTCGTTGGCCGCCTCCAGGAAGCGGATGATCCCGAGCGTCTCCCGCGCGTCAACCTCCGGACGCCCGGTGCGGAACAGCTCCAGCACGCGCCGCAGCAGACCGGCGTAGAGCGGCATCAGATCGGCCGGCGGCTCGACGAACAAAACGCGGTCCGCCCGGTGGATCAACGCGCCGAACGCGTTCTGACCGGCGCGGTTGCCCCGGACGGTGCCGATCCGGCCGTCCGCCCAGGTGCCGACGATCAGGTCGTGATCCCCCACGCCGACCGCGCTGACCCGATCGCATCCCGCTCCGAGAATCGCAAACAGCATCTCCGCCGCGTGGATGCCGTACCAGAAATAACCCGGCGTTGGCGGCGAGAAGGGCATCGGACCGAAGACGTCCGCACCGGTGACGTGCGCGTCTCCCTCGGCCGATGCCGCAGGGACCAGCCCGTCCGTGAACCGGAGGGCCGAGCAGCTCATGACCGGGACGCCGTACCGCTCCGCTAGACGCATAATCTCCTCTGCGTCGCGGGCAGTGACCGCAAGCGGCTTGTCGATGAACACCGGCTTGCCGCACGGCGCGATCCTGCGGAACAATTCGAGATGCGTCCGGCCGTCCGCGGCCTCGAGCATCACGGCATCGCAACGTTCCGCGACCTGCTCCGGCGAATCGACGATGCGCACGCCGAACTCCTCTTCCATCTCCCGCGTGAACCGTCCGACGCGCGAATAACTCAGCTCGAAGTCCGGCGAGCCGCCCGGCCACGCGCAGACGACCCGTCCGCCCGGCACGTGATGCGGGTGACTTGCGTCATGCAGCAGGCGGGTGAACGCGACGGCATGGCTCGTATCGAGCCCGACCATGCCGATGTTCAGCGTCTTTGCCCCAATCCCCCCGGGCTCAGACACTTTCCCACAGCCTCCGGACCTGACCCAGCGACAGGCGGGACGCTTCCAGGCAGTCCTCGAGCCCCTCGAATTCGATCGAGATGTAACCGTCGTAGCCGCCGGCCTTGATTTCCTTCAGGATCGACCGCAGGTCGAGGTCGCCATATCCCGTGATCGCGCCGCGGAACCAGTTGCCCGCCGCCGTCCGGAACCAGCCTTCGCCCAGCTCCATCCACGCCGGCCGCAGGTAGAAGTCCTTGACGTGCACCATGGAGGCGTACGGCAGGTTCTTTTTCACCGAGGCGACCGGATCTTCGTCCACGCAGATGAAATTGCCCACGTCCAGCGTCGTCTTGAAGTTCGGCCGGTCCACCAGCTTCACCAGCCGCTGCACCCGGTCCGCGGCCTGAACGAAGAAGCCGTGGTTCTCGACGCTCGTCACGATGCCATACTGCGCGGCATAGTCGGCCACGCGGCGGCATCCTTCCACGAGGCGCGGCAGTTCTTCTTCGAACCGGTGGATCGTCGCCTCCGGCACCGGCACCGAGGCCACGTCGTGGCGCATCAGCCTGACGCCGAGCCGCGCCCCGATGTCGACGTGCTTCTTCAGTTCCGCGATCCGGGCCTCAAATTCTTCCTCCGAATCGACAATGAAATTGTTGCCGACCGTATAGCTCGAAAGGGCAATGCCGCACGCCTCGGCCGTGCGCCGGATTTCGTCGGTCAAATCGGGATTGTCCCGAAGATCGAAGCCGACCGGCACGATCTCGAAGTGCTCGAATCCCTGTTCCGCCGTCCACCGCACCGCGTCGACGACCGTCATCCGCCCGTCCCGGATTGCCTGGTACAGGCTGTAGCTGCTCAGTCCCAGCTTCACGTTCATCCACTCCCCGTCTGGTTTACGCTTGCCGGTAAGCCCGGATGAACTCCACCGCCTTGCGGATGTCCGCTTCGGGATCTGCGCCGACTTCGCGCTCAATGGTCAGGTATCCTTTGTAACCGACGTCGACCAGCGCCTGGAAGTAGGCATCAAAGTCGACCTTGCCCTCGCCGAGCGGCACTTCCTCGAAATATTCGCCGCTCGCGAGCAGTTCGGCGATCCGGTCATGGTCCGGCGAGTCGAAGCCGACGGCGCCGTAAACGTAGCGCGGATCGATCGGCTTGTGCCGGATGCCGTCCTTGACATGCGTGTGCACGATGTAGTCTTTCAGGATGTGGACGCCGCGGACCGGATCGTCGCCGGTCACCATGACGAAGTTCGCCGGGTCGAAGTTGACGGCTACGCCTTTGCTGCCGAGCGTGTCGAGGAAGCTGCGCAGATGCGCCGCCGTCTCCGGCCCCGTCTCGATCGCAAAATGGGCGTTCAGGGAATCCGCGTAATCCGCCAGCTCCCTGCAGGCTGCCTGCATCGTGGCGTAAATCTTGCTGTTCGGATCGTCCGGCACGATCCCGATGTGGGTCGTCACGACGTTCGTGCCGAGCTCCACGGCGAGATCGAGGATGCGCTTCGACTTCTCGATTTTCCAGGCGTTGGCCGTTTCATCCTGGAACCCGTGCCCGCCCAGGTCGCCGACGAGCGCCGAAATTTCCAGGCCGAGATCCTCGATGTACGCCTTCAGTTCCTTGCGCGCGGCCGCGAACAGATTGTCCGGATCCATTTCGCCCTTGACGGCGTAGATTTGCACGCCCTCCGCGCCGACCGCCTTCGCCTTCTTCAGGCCTTCCCGCACGCCGACGCCGAAGCTGTCGACGATGACGCCGATTTTGTTGTCCAGTTTTGCCATGATTGTCCGTCCTCCATCCGTCGGTTATGATGTTCAGAAGTGAATTTCCTTGCCCAGGCGCGCCGATTCGTAGATGCCGGTCAGAATCTTCATCATCTCCACGCCGTCCTCGACGGGGCTGAGCGTCTCCTTCTCGCCCGCCATGGCCGATACGAACCAGGCGATTTCGTTCGCGAATCCCTGGTTGAAGTCGAACGTCGGATGGTCCATCTGCGGCGCAAGCTCGAGGATGGTGTCGTATTTCTCGGTGATGATCTTGAGTTCAGGTTCCAGAATGATTCCGCCGCGCTCGCCGTACAGGCTGACCTCCACCCCGCTCTGCTTGCCGTGCAGCGTGAAGCTAACGTCCACCATGAGCGACGCGCCGTTCTCGAAGCGGATGAGCGCGTTCGCGAGATCTTCGACCGTGTTGAAAGACGGGTCGTAGTCTGCCGCCTTGTAGAATTCGATGTGCTTCACATTCGAGCGGTTGCCCAGCTTCTTGTAGGTATTGCCGCTGACGGACTTCACCTTCGGCTTGCCCATCAGGTACCAGCAGATGTCGATCACGTGGACGCCGATGTCGATCAGCGGCCCGCCGCCGGAACGCTCGATGTCGGCGAACCAGCCGCCCGGGTTGCCCAGCCGCCGGAGCCAGGAAGCTTTCGCGTAATAGATTTCGCCGAACTCCCCGTTGTCGATGAACTGTTTCAGGACTTCCGCGTTCGCGCCGTACCGCCGGACGAAGCCGACCTGCAGCACCTTGCCGGTTCTTTTGACCGCTTCCTGCACCTTGAGCGCTTCCTCCATCGTCTTGCAAAGCGGCTTCTCCACGAGGACGTGCTTGCCGGCTTCCAGCGCGGCGATGGAAATTTCCGCGTGCGAATTGTTCCAGGTGCAGACGCTGACGGCGTCGATGTCCGGCTGGGCGAGCAGTTCCCGATAGTCGGTGTATACGCGGGACGCGCCGTATTCCGACGCCTTGGCCCGCGCCCGCTCTTCGTTCACATCGCAGATCGCCGCAATTTCGACGTCAGGATGCGCTTGGTACGCGTTCAGATGCATTTCGGAAATCGAACCCGCGCCGATGACGCCGATTCTGTACTTCATCCGATTCAACTCCTCCCCTTGTGCGCTGAGCGGCCTCGCTGATCCGGTCGTTCAGCCGTATTGATCCCGAAATTAATGATACCGTTCGCATCATATAAAGACAAGTCCATAATATGTCTTTAACAGGCACCGGAAATGGCTCCTATTGTGACGGGAATACTTGACATCCGCCGATCGAATATGCCAATATCAGGGGAACGAATCCGAGTTCGACTATGACGGAGCAGGTGATGGGGTTATGGACACGTTCGCGCGGACCGGCGAGCAGCGGGAGCGGCTGGCCCGGCTCGGCGAATTGGCCGACCGCTTCGCGGCGGAAGCGCACGCCGCCGACGAGGAGAATCGCATATCCGAAAGGTTCGTCAAGGCGTTGAGGGAGTTCGGCTATCCGGGATGGCCCGTGCCCCGCGACCGGGGCGGGCAGGGCATGACCGTCTACGAGATGGTGCTGTACCAGGAGCGGATCGCCCAGGCCGATCCGGCAACCGCGCTCGGCATGGGGTGGCACGTGAGCGTGCTGTCGGAGCTTGTGCAGCGCCGCCCGTGGCCGGACGAAACGCTGGACCGGATTTTCGCCGATGTCGTGGAGCGCGGCGCGCTGATCAACAAAATGGCGTCCGAGGCGGCCACCGGCAGCCCGTCCCGGGGCGGCAAGCCGCAGACGTACGCCGTCCGGGTGCCGGAGGGCTACCGCATCCACGGCCGCAAAACGTTCTCGACGTTCTCGCCCGTGCTGGATTATTTCATCGTCACCGCGGTCCTTCAGGACACCGGAGTGCCGGCGGAGTTTCTGATTCCGGCCGGCGCGGAGGGCATGGTGATCGAGCCGACGTGGAACATGGTCGGCATGCGCGGTACGGCGAGCCACGATCTCGTGCTGGACGGCGTCATCGTACCCGAAGAGGCGCGCGCCCGGCATACGTCGAAGCAGGTTCACGCGCCGAACTCGTTCCTGCTGCACGTGCCCGCCTGCTATCTCGGCATCGCGCTGGCAGCGCGTCGCGAAGCGCTGAAGTTCGCGGCGTCGTACCAGCCGAACTCGCTGGACCGGCCGATCCTGTATGCGCCGAACGTCGGCCAACTGCTCGGCGAGATCGACTTGGCGCTGACCGCGGCCCGGCATTTCCTGTACGCCGTCGCGGCAAAGTACGACGACGGGACGTATGATCCGGAGCAGTACCCGGCGGAAATGGCCGCGGCAAAATCGTTCGCGGTGCAGACGGCGATCGCGGTCGTCGACAAGGCGCTGCGCATCACCGGCGCCCACGGGCTGGCGATGAACCACCCGCTGCAGCGTCTGTACCGCGATGTCCGGTTCGGCCTCTCCAATCCGCCGATGGATGACGTGACGATGCGGCTGCTGGCGCAGAACGCGATCCGCGAGGCGGAAGCGATGCGGTGAAGCGGGACGGCCGGTCAGGAGCGATTCAGCGGACTTCCTGGCTGGCCTTATTTTAATGTAATGCAAAAATACATTACATTTGGACGATTTTTCGCAAATCGGGAGAATATACTGCATTTTTGCAGTATATCTGGCGGTCCCGGCGTTTTTCGGCACAATATGATGTAATAATGCAGTATATTGCCTCTCCGCACCATCCGCTGGTTACGCCAACGCCACCACGGCCCCGCCGGGCACCTCGACCAGCCGGTCGTCGGCGTACAGCCAGACGGACGACGCGCTCGGGTTGCGGACGACGCGGCAGTCCGCAGAAAATTGCAGCCGCTCAAACGCCTGCATATAGTCGAAGATCTCGATGTTCGTCGCGTACCAGATGTCCCGCCGGCCGCCGATGAACCGGCAGAACGACTCGATCAGATCCCAATTGCCGTCCGTGTCGAATTCGTAGCTGTGGCCCCACACGTACATCAGGTACAGATACTGCCGCTTGTGCAGCTCGACAAAAGCCTCCGCCCGCTCCATCAGCCGGTCCTTGTGATGGCACGTCGGCATCCATTCGTACCAGTCGTCCGGCATGCCGAACCCGCCGGTCGACGGCACGACGCGCGAATAGGCGATGCCGAGATGGGGCAGCATGTCCCGGATCAGCCGGTTGTGCGAACCGTTCGGATACGAGAGGCCGCGCACCGGCTCGTTCGTAATCTCCTCCAGCCGCTTGCGGTCCTCCATGATCTCGTGGACGATCGTCTCCTTCGGGCAGCGCGCGATCGTCGGATGCGTCAGCGTGTGGGCCGCGATCTCGTGGCCCGCGTACAGGGACGCGGCTTCCTCCGCGCCGATCCGCCCGCTGTCGCCGAGCAGCCCGCCGTTCAGATGGAAGGTCCCCCGCACGCCGTGGTCGTTGAAAATCCGGACGAGCCGCCGATCCGCTTCCCGCCCGTCGTCATAGCTCATCGTCAGCGTCTTGTGCCGCCCTTCCGGAAAAGCGAGCACGATTCTCGGCATCATTCATCCCTCCGCATGGTGCGCTCAGCAAACGTTTCCCCGTTCATTTCGTTCCCGTACAAGCAAAATCCTTCCCGCTTAATCGGATAACCACCGCGCATCAAGCCGGCCGGCGCACATACGGAAGGATGCCCAGCTCCGCGAGCCCCTCCGCGGCGATCTCCGCCACGCGCAGCGCGCCGCGCTCGCTGAAATGGGTGTTGTCCTCCGCACCGTCCGGATAATTCGGGTATTCGCCCGGTTTCGCATGCATGAACAGCGACCTGGACTTCTCCGGTCCGAGCCGCTCGTACAGCTCCTTCGTCTTCGCCGCCAGGTCCAGCAGCGGTACGCCCTCCTCCGCGGCCAGCTTGCGCACCGCATCCGGATAGGCCCCGTGCGATTCGTACAGCGTGCCGTGGACCGCGAACGTCCGCCGCTGGACGGGCGTCGCGAGGACCGGCCGCATGCCGCGCGAACGGGCGGCTTCGAGATAGCGGCGCAGCATCGCCGGGTACGTCACTTCCGGGTCCGTGTACCGGCTCGGATCTTCCATCTTCTCGTCATTGTGGCCGAACTGGATGATCAGGCAGTCGTTCGGCTCGGCCTCCCGCATGATCGCGTCCAGCCGCCCTTCGTTGATGAAACTGAGTGAACTGCGGCCGGACATCGCGTGGTTGGCGACCTTAATTTCGGCCGGAACGAACCGGTGCAGCATCTGCCCCCATCCGGTCAGCGGATACACGTCCGCCGGCTGGTCGGCCATGGTCGAGTCGCCCGCCAGAAACAAGGTGAACGCGCTCAGATCGGACATGTTCACTCTCCTCGCAGAAAGTGTTGTCAAACTTCGCCGCCGGGATAGAGCGTTGCGTGGGACAGCCGCTTCGGCTGCGGCAGCGGCCCGGCTCCCGGCCTGGCCTGAAGCCGCACGTCCCGGCTGGCGAACACGGCCGCCGCCTCGTCGTGATAGAGAATGACCTGCGTCAGGCCGGTACCGGCCAGATCCGCATGGGCGGCATAGCCGTCCAGCGGGAAGGCGCAGACCGTCCGCCCATGGCCGTCGCAGAGCGCCGGCGGCAGCCCGCCGCCGCGCCGGTACGCCAGCATGAAGTCCGGCGCGTCCTCCGCCCAGCCCGAGAGCGGCTCCATGATCGTCAGCCAGCCCGGCGTGCGGCGCTCCTCCTTCCAGAGCAGGCGGCCTGCGGCGTCGAGCAGGAACAGCGCGTCCCGCCCCGGGCGGCCGCGTCCGTCATCTTCCCGCACGATCCGGTCGACGCCCGCGATCTGCAGGCCCGGCAGATCCGGGCGGAATCGGCCGATCGCCAGATGCTGCGGCTCGACCGCGCCTTCGTAACGCCACAGCTCGCGGCCGTGCCGGTCGCAGAGGACGACGGCGCTGCCGCCGATCGCAATCTCCGCCTCCCCGTCGCCGTTCACGTCGCCGACCCAGATGCAGTCGGCGTGTTCCGTGAGCCCCTCGCAGGTCCACAGCGGCCGGCCGTCGTGGTCCAGCAGCGTGTAGCCGGCCATCACCTCGTCCTTGCCGTCGCCGTCGAGATCGCGGACCCACGGGTAATGGCCCGGGTTGCCTTCATGGTGCCACAGGACGCGGCCGCTCCCGTCCGCCGCCCAGACGTTCCGGTACCGGTCCTTCAGCAGCCACTCGCCGCAGTACCCGCGCCCGGACAGGTCCGCCGGGATGATGCAGTCGTGCGCGTGCGGCGCGGGCAGCGGCAGGCTCGCCTTCGCGCGGCCGCTCCGCCCGTCGAGCACGAGCAGCCGGCCGTCCATGACGCACAGCACTTCGAGCCGTCCGTCGCCGTCGCAGTCGACGATCTGCGCCGGATAGTCCGAGCCCGGACCTCCCGCGCCGGGGTCCGGCCGTCCGACCTGCCACAGCAGCCTGCCGTCCAGGTCGAACGCCGTGAGCGCCTGCACCTGATGGGGAATGTATCGCACATCCTGCCGGTTGTCCGGCTGCGCGAGCACCATTTCCATCCGGCCGTCCCCGTCCAGATCGCCGAGCAGCATCCGGCAGCGCGGGCCGGCGGCGCGGATGTCGAGCTCAGCCGTCCGCACCGGTTCCGCATCCACATGTCGCATCCAGAGCGCCTCCTTCAGAAATCATCACGCGCACCCCCGCACCTGGAACTCCCGCCTTCAAGCGTTTCGGCTCCGCTGCCGGTACAGGGTCGGCGTGATGCCCTCCAGCTTCTTGAAAATCCGATTGAAATAGCTGTGCTGATAGCCGACCATGCCCGCGACATCGTGAATCTTCAGCTCCGATTCGCGGAGCAGCTGCTTCGCCTTCTCCACCCTCAGCTCGGTCAGATAATCGATAAAGTTCGTACCCGTCGCCGCCTTGAACGCCTTGCTCAAGGCGTACGGGCTCGTGCCGAGCGCGTCCGCGCAGCTCTCGAGCGAGATGTCGCGCATGTAGTTGCGGTGCAAATATTCGGCGGCCTGCCCGGCCAGCCGCTTCACGCGGGCGTCCGCGCGGGACGCCCACTCGCGGAAATAGGGCGCGAGCACCCGGTTCATGAACCAGCGCAGCATCTGCTTCGGCTCCCGCAGGCGCGACAGTTCGGCGTAGAGATTCGCTCCGCCGTACAGGCGGTGCGGATGGAAACCCGACGCCATCATCGCGTGCTGCACCTGGCCGAGCAGCTGCAGCATGCCCTGCTGTACGTCGATCTCCTTCGCACCGCCGCCGCACAGCGAGCCGAGAAACGCTTCGAGATGGGCGCGGGCGCCGTCCTCGTCGCCGGTGCGCAGCGCTTGGAGCAGCTCGCGCTCGAGCGTGAACGAATAGCGCAGCTCGGCGGCCTCCTCCTGATCGGCCATCTCCCGCTCCATGCGAATGATCTGGTTCGCGTTGTCCAGCAGACGCAATCCGGCCGCCTGCTTCGCCCGCTCGAAGGCGAGCGGCACGTCCCGGATGCGCGGCACCGGCTCGCCGAACGCCATCACCGCGTGCAGATGCAGCACGCGGTTGATCCGCGCCGCCGCTTCGGCGCAGAACGATTCGATCTCATCCGCGCAGGACAAGTCGGGCGGCACGAACACCAGCACGCCCGCCGACATGTCGTGGAAGTGGATCGTCTCGCTGCGAGGAAACCGCGGCGCGGCCAATTCCTCGAGCAGATTCGCCGCGGCGAAGGAGACGAGCCCTTCGTCCCCGTCCCGGAACTTCCCTTCGCCGCCGAGCATGCCGATCAGCCGGACGTAGACGACGACGAACCGGCAGCCTTCCGTCCCCCGCAGCAGCCGCTCCATGCGGCGGCGGAGATCCGCCTCCGAGTAGGCGTGCAGATGCCCCTGCAGGAGCTGATGGAGGAAGCCGTGCTTCACGAACGGAAGCTGCTCCGCGATCCGGTTGTGCAGCTCCAGCCGCTCGCGGTTCAGATCGCGCCATTCCCGCTCGAACAGCGAAAATTCGTCCCCAGAATGACCCGTCTGCCCGCCGCCGAGCAGCGCGACGAGCCGCTTCACCGGCGAGTAGATGCGGAGCGACGCCAGCCACGCCAGCAGCGCCGCGAGCAGCAGCGCGGCCAGGCTGACCAGCATGATGACTTTGGAGATGAACACGACCGGTGCCGTAATGTTGCCGATCGGCGACGCCGACACGTACCGCCAGTCGTTCGCGATGCGCGACAGCGTGCCGTAGGAGACGGCATACATCTGCCCTTCCCATTCGGTCAGGAACGAGCCGGACGGCTCATCCGACGCTTCGACCCGCTCCCGCAGCGCGCGGACGAACGGCGAATCCTCCGCGCTTCCGCCCGCCGACAGCCAGAAGCTGCCGGACGGATCCCACGTGAACGTCTCGCCTTCGTCGTAAGGCGCGAGCGTGCGCAGCAGATCCGCGAACCGGTCCGGATCGAGACGGAAGACAAGCACGCCGAACGGCTCCAGGCTGCCTGCGGGGATATGGTGGACAAGCGCCGGTTCCCGTTCGTCCGGACGCGAGGGATCGAACGCCCGGTGCGTCCAGTAGGTGAACCTGCGGTAGCGGATCAGCGCTTCGTAGCGTGCCGCCGTCGCCTCGTCGACCGCCATGTACTCCGGATGAAGCAGAACCGGGCTCTGCCCGCCCACATACAGCTCCGCCCGCTTCACGATGGCGTTCGACCCCTGCATCGCGACGAGCGTCCGCGTCAGTTCCTGCGTCACGTCGAACTCCCGGATGAAATCCGTCTCCCGCAGCCGGTAGTCGAACTTCGGATCGAACGCCCAGTGGGACAAGAGCAGCTCGAGATTGCCGAGCTGGTTGTCGAGGTTGACGGAACGCTGCTCGATCTGGCGCACATGGTTGTCCAGCAGCTCGCGCTCCACGCGGCCCGCCGTCAGCCCGTACACCAGCGAGCCGATGATCAGCCCCGGCACGCCCGATACGACGAACAGCAAGATCAGGCTGCGCCGATAGAAATGGCCTCTGCCGGACGCCATCCGTGCCGGCAGGCTGAAGATCCGCTTCACCACGCGTCCATCCCCCGCTTCCCCTCCGTCGGTCGCTCTCCCCGCGCGTCTTTTTATTTGATCGTACCCCATCCCGGCGCGGAAAAGTGTTCACTTTTCCGTCAGAATCGATTGATTTTCCGGTTTTTCGGGGAGTGCCCGGCCAATCCGCAAAAGCCGCGCCCATGAAGGACGCGGCCCGGATTTGCCGTCCGCCGCGCGGCTTACGGATTCGCCGCGGCGTACAGCTCGTTCATTTCCTTGACCAGATCGTCGCCGCCCGATTTCTTCCACGTCTCGAACGCCTGGAGCAGTCCCGCTTCGTCAAGCTGGCCGACGATATATTTGATGCGGGCGTCGTTGATGATATTGTCAAGCTGCTGTCCTTTCTGCGAATAGACCGTGGAGATGAACGGCTCCGCGGGGTTGGGCACGACGTATTGCTCGGCTTCCTTCTGCAGCTCCGCCGTCTTCTGCCGCAGCGGCGTCTGCTTCACCTTGAGCCCCTGATCTTCCGGGATGAACGGCAGCATCTGGTTGAGCCCTTCCACTTCCGACTCCAGCTTCACCGGATCGTCGATCCGGACGATGTACCCGTCTTCGAGCGTATAATGGACGCCTTCAATGCCGTAGCCCGCCAGCGTCTGCAGCTCCGGCTCGTTCATCTTGTCGAGGAACGCGAGGACGCGGTCCAGCTCTTCCTCCGTCTTGACCGCCGACTTCGGAATCGCGAGCATGCCCGCGAAGCCGGAGGTCGGCAGGGCTCGCAGGCCGTGGTCGCCGACGACGCCGATCATGTTGTCGACGAAATGGACGTCCGGCTGATCCTTGCCTTCCTGCGCCAGCGCGCGGTGGATGGCATCGTCGAGCCGCGCCGCGTTGTCGGTGACGTCGACGATGACGCCGGCCTGGCCGTTCACGACCGGGTCATTCCACTTCGCGGAGTCGTAGACGGCGAAGTCCTGGTTGATCAGCTTCTCGTCGTACAGCTTCTTCATGAAGCGGAGCGCTTCGAGATATTCCGGCGTCTGATGCTCCGGCACGAGCTTGCCGTCCACGACGCCCCATTTGTTCGGCGCGCCGAACCACAGCTTGATGATGTCGAAACCGCTCGCCCACTGGCCGGTCCACTTGACGAGCACCATGCCGTAGGTGTCGTCCTTGCCGTTCCGGTCCGGGTCCTGCTCCTTGAACGCCTTCAGCATGTTGTAGAAGTCGTCGATCGTCTTCGGCGGCTCGAGCCCCACGTTCTCGAGCCAGTCCTTGCGGTAGTTGATGCCGTTGCGCCCGAGTGCGCGGCCGCGGTAGACGCCGTAGTTTTTGCCTTCGATCGAGGAGTTTTTCATGATGACCGGATTCGCCTGGGACAGGTACGGGTAGTTCTTCATCTTCTCGCCGACTTCCCAGAACGCGCCCGCCTTCACCGCGTTGACGAAGTTCGGGTTCTTCACGTCCGGCACGTAGATGATCGTCGGCAGTTTGCCGCTGGCGAGCGTGATGTTGAACTTGTCGGTGTAGGACGAGTTCGGCACCCATTCGAGATGCAGCTTCACGTTCGCCCGCTTGTTGATCTCCTGCACGACCGGGCTGTCGTCGCTCGGATAGTTCGTCTTGAAGATCGGCAGCATGATGCTGATTTCAAGCGGCGGTTCCGTTTCGGATGCCTGGTTGTCTTCGCTCGACCCGGTGTTCGATCCGGTCTGGCTGCCGGTGGAGCTTGAAGTGCCGCCGGCATCGCCAGATCCGCCGGAATTCCCGCCTCCGTTGTTCTTGCCGCCGCCGCAGGCCGACAGCACGCTGAGCGCCAGCAGCAGCGCCGTCAGGACGACGGCCCATTTCTTCGCTTTTCTCATGCGCGAGAACCTCCCTGTGTGTGTGGTGGAAAATGGTATCGCATATCCGTTACCCTTTGACCGACCCGAGCAGGACGCCCTTCGCGAAATGCTTCTGCAGGAACGGATAGACGAGCAGAATCGGAACCGTGCCGACGACGATGACCGCCATTTTGATCGACTGGTCGGGCGGCTGTTCGAAGTTCGGGTCCATCGCGCTCAGATCGCCGGCCGCCATCTGGGACAGCATGACGATCTGGCGCAGGATGACCTGCAGCGGCCATTTCGACGGTTCGTTGATGTAGAGCAGCGCCGAATAGTAGTTGTTCCAATGGCCGACGGCGTAGAACAGCGTGAACGTCGCCAGCACCGGCATCGACAGCGGCAGCACGATGCGCCTGAGCAGGCCGAGATCGGAACAGCCGTCGATCTTGGCCGCGTCCTCCAGTTCCGCCGGTAGCTCCTGGAAGAAGTTCTTGACTATGATCAGGTTGAACGCGCTGATCGCGCCGGGCAGCATGAGCGCCCAGTACGTGTCCAGAAGCTGCAGCTCGCGGACGACGAGATAGGTCGGAATCATGCCGCCGCCGAACAGCATCGAGAACACGACGAGGTTGAGCACGAAGTTGCGGCCCGCGAGCTCCCGCTTCGAGAGCGCGTACGCCATCGTCACGGTGAAGAACAGGTTGATGAGCGTGCCGACCGTCGTCACATAGACCGAGACGCCGATGCTGCGCACGATCGTGTCCGTCGAGAAGATGTACCGGTACGCGGCGGCGGTGAATTTTTCCGGAATGAGAAAGAACGCCCGCTTCGTCAGCTCCGCGTCCGAGGCGAACGAGCCGGCGAAGACGTAGATGAACGGCAGCACCGCCGCGAGCGCGAACAGGCTGAGGAACAGATAGTTGCAGATGTCGAAAATGGTTCCGGGCAGAGTACGGTATTGCCTCATCGTTACAAGCACCTCCGCTGCTTCGGCGCGTCAGTAGATGCCGGACTGGCCGAATTTCTTCGCCGTCCAGTTCGCCCCGATGACGAGGATGATGCCGACGACCGACTTGAACAGGCCGACCGCCGTGCTGTAGCTGAACGCGCCCTGGGTGATGCCCATGAAATAGACATAGGTGTCGAACACTTCGGCCACTTCGCGGTTCAGCGGATTGAGCAGCAGGTAGATCTGTTCGAATCCGTTGTCGAGCACGTCGCCCATGCGCAGGATGAGCAGGATGACGATCGTGCTGCGGATCGACGGCAGCGTAATGTGCCACATCTGCCGCCACCGGCTCGCCCCGTCGATGATCGCGGCCTCGTACTGCTCGGGATCGACGCCGGCCAGCGCGGCGAGGAAGATGATCGTGCCGAAGCCGCACTCTTTCCAGATCGTCTGCAGGACGATGATCGGCCGGAACCATTCCGGGCTCGTGAGGAAGCTGATCTTGAAGCCGAAATATTGCTGCAGCAGCTCGTTCACGAGGCCCCCCTCCGTCGTCAGGAAGACGTAGGTGAGGCTGGCGACGATGACCATCGAGATGAAGTGCGGCACGTAGACGAGCGTCTGGATCGTCCGCTTGAACAGGGCGATGCGCACTTCGTTGAGCAAGAGCGCCAGGATGATCGGCGCCGGGAAGAAAAAGAGCAGGTTGTAAAGCGACAGAGTGAGCGAGTTGCGCAGCAGCATGAAAAATTCCGGGTTCGTGAAGAAGACGCGGAAATGTTCGAACCCGACCCATTCGCTCTTCCAGAAGCCGTGGAACGGCGAGAAGTTCTGGAAGGCGAGCAGCACCCCCCACATCGGCACGTATTTGAAGATGAGAAAATAGAACAGTCCGGGGGCGAGCAGCGCGTACAGCCAGCGGTTCTTCCAGAGCCGGCCCCACTTCGTCGATCCGCCCGTTCGGCTCATCGGCCGCGCGGCGGCGGTCGTCGCGGATGACTTCATCCGGCCGTCACCTCCCTGTCGGACGGGTTGGAGGCGCGCGGCGCATGGATGTCCGGGACCGGCACCTTCGCCCAGTCGATATCCGACGCGAGATAGAAGCTCGGATAGGCCGGCTGGTTGTACACGACGTTCTGGTTCGCGATGCCGACCCGGTATTGCGGATCGTGCATCAGCGTGTACAACTTACGGCCAGTCGGCTCGGTGCTCATATAGATCCGGATCGCCGAGCTGTCCGCCGTGCGCACGACGAGCTCCTCCCGCCAGTCGCCGAACAGGTCGGCGACGAGACACGGGTTGCCCTTCGTGCCGTTGTTCGTGCGGGTGCCGTGCGCTGTCAGCAGCCGGCCCCGCCGCCAGTCGTCAATGGCGGCCGGCTCATCGAACGTGCCGGAGATGATCTGCGTCGTCATGTCGGCCGCCCAGCGGATGTTCATGTTCGTGCCCGGCGTCGTGACGGCGATGCGTTCGCCCCGGCACGTCATGAGGCCGAACGGCTCGCGGCCGGCGTGGTCGGCAGACGACCACACCTGCAGGCCGCGATGCTGCGGATCGACCTGGCCGATCATGCCGCGGCCGACGTCTTGTTCGGCGGGGGCGCCGAACAGCACGCGGCCGGTCGCCGCGTCGCGCAGCGCGAACCCGTACGGGGCGTGCCGTCCGCCTTCGTGCACCATGAAGATTTCGAGCCCCGGCCGGTCGGGGTCGATGTCTGCGACGTGGAGCGCGTCGCCGTGGCCGAGCTTTCGGAGGCTGCCCGGCGCGGCGCTATTCGGCGGCATCTCGCCCCGCGACACGTAGAGCAGCGTGCCGTCGTGGTCGATCGTCGCCGCGCCGTAGACGAGCTCCTGGCAGCCGTCGCCGTCGACGTCGGCGACGGCGAGCGAGTGGGCGCCCTGCCCCGCCAGCGCGCCGTATTGCGGATCGAGGCCGTCCTCCGCATGGAGGGTGTCGCCGAACGGGTTGTTCATCGGCACCCAGCCGCTGTCGATGCTCCAATGTTCATGGAGCTGCCGGCCGTCCCAGCGGTACGCGACGACCGCCGCGCGCGTGTAGTAGCCCCGCGCGAAGACGGCATACGGCCTGATGCCGTCCAGGTACGCGACCGCGGCGAGGAACCGGTCGACGCGGTTGCCCGGCTCGATCCGATGCCAGGCGTAGTCGCCCCACATGAGGCCGTCGTCGTGCCGGCCGGGCTTGTAACGGATGGTATGGCGTTCCTCGCCCGTCTCTCCGTCGAAGACGGTGAGATACTCCGGCCCGCCGAGGATGAATCCCACGAACGCGCGCAGCCGGTTGCGCGGGCTGCGGCTCGGCGCGTAGACGTCGAAGAAGTAGTCGCGCAGCTGCTCCGCGTCCGCGCGGGACAGCGGGTATCGGAACCGGCGGTCCCAGCCCAGCGCCTCTTCCACCCGCTGCGGCCAGCGGCCGGTCTTCACTTCCTCGTGCTCGTGCCAGCGCATGAACAGCTGTGTGATGTGCTCCGCGTAATCGGCGGCGCTCATCCGGTAGTCGTCGGCGTGGCTGTACCCCGCCGCCGCGTCTTCGGGCGGCATGGTGATGTATCCCTCTCGCATAGGCTCGCCGTCCGTTCCGAAGCGGATCGTTTTCGTCCCGGGGGCTGTTTTGCACATCAGCTCCGCCCGGCCGTCGCCGTCGAAGTCGTAGACGAGGAACTGGGTGTAGTGGGCGCCCGCGCGGATGTTGACGCCGAGGTCGATCCGCCAGAGCAGCGTACCGTCTTCGCGGTAGCAATCAAGGCAGACATTGCCGGTGTACCCGGTCTGGGACACGTCCTTCGAATTGGAAGGGTCCCATTTCACGAAATACTCGTACACGCCGTCCCCGTCCACGTCGCCGACGCTCATGTCGTTCGCCGCGTACGTGTACGGCTTGCCGTCCGGCGTGACGCCGTCCCCGGGCTTCTTCAGCGGAATCTCCAGGTACGGCGCGGGCCACGGCCGGACTTCCCGGCTGCGGTCGATCTCCCGCCCGTCCATGACAGCGCATACAAAATAATGCGAGTCGACGGTTCCGTCTTTGTCGATATAGTTCGTGGAATGTTCGACTTCGGCGATGCGGACGCCGTCCCGGTAAATGCGGAAGGACGGTCCGGCCATGCCCCGGTCCGTATGGCCGGCCGCTTCCCACCCGAGCAGGCGCCAGCTCAGGAAGATGCCTTCTTCCGTCTTTACGCCCCTAAGTCCGCGATCAAGCGCTTCCATTTGGATGGCTTGTCGGGCTGCCTGCCCGCCCGCCTGCGGGTTCGTGTGTCTCTCGTTCGTCGGCAAGTTGCTCCCTCCCGACTCCGAGGGTAAGGGCGGCGCGGTTTGCAGGCAATCGTACAATTTTGCGTTCGGGCATTCGGGGGATTGGATTTTTTTGCGGGGTTGAGATTTTTTTGCAGAAGGCGTTATGGCGGGGGGTTCACGGTGCAGATGCCGGGGAAAGAGCGGGATGCTGCGGCGCGGTATCCACGCGGCAGCATCCTCAAACGGGGAGTGTTCGGCATGTCAGCCGTTCAATGCCATCTTAACAGCGCTCTCGGCTTCCGCCAGATGCGCTCCTGCGGCTTCCCAATCGCCCCGCCGCTGCATCTCCTCAATCTCGCTGAAATCGACGCTGTACAGCACGATCTTCGCGGAATGCAGGCCGCCGAGCCGGCGCGCCGCCTCTTCGTTGATGATCCGATAGTATTCCATCGTCGACTGCCGGCTCATGCCGACCAGGAGCCCGATCGTTCTCATGACGTGAACTTCTCCTCATGGAAGACCCGCTCCGGCGGGTACATCTCTTTCGGCGGCGGCTCCACGGCGGGGTATCCCAGCCCGATGATCGCCACGACCCTGTATTTGTCGGGGATGCCCAGCAGATCCCGGACATGCTTCTCACGCTTGGCGGATTCGGCCGCATCCTCGGCGTGATATACCGCGCCCCACACGGCGCCGAGCCCGAGCGACACGGCGGTCAGCCAGACAAACCCGCCGGCGATCGACGCGTCCTGCAGCCAGTACTTGCTAAGCGCCGGATCGGCGATGATGACGACCGCGCCTGCGGCCTGCTCGAGCCATTGCATATACGGCGTGGTCGGCGTCAGCTTTCGGAGCATGTCCTTCTCCGTGACGAGGATGAATTCGCGGGAAGGCAGGTTGTTGCCGCTCAGAGCAAGGTACAGCGCCCGGGACAGCTTGTCCAGGATCTCCCGCGGAATCGGATCAGGCTTGAACTGCGTGATCTCGCGGCGCTTCTCAATGGCCGCCAACACATCCATGGGCATCAACTCCTTTCTCTTCATTGTAGCCGAATCTTGTATTTCATCCAATTCCTTCCGAGTCGGCGTGCGCATTCTGGTCGATCGTCTCTGGCCGCGCGGCGTTTCGAAAGATGCGGCATCCATCGACGAATGGATGAAAGAAATCGCCCCGAGTCCCGAACTGCGCACCTCGTTCAGCCACCGACCGGAGCGATTTGAGGAGTTTGCTTCCAGCTATGAGCGGGAACTGTCGGAAGATCCGCTTCGCCTCGGCCTTGCCGATCGGATCTGCGAGACAGCCCGCGGGCAGACCGTCACGCTCGTCTATGCCGCGAAGGATCCCATCCACAACCATGCCGTCGTGCTGCGGGACTGGCTCAAGCGCCGCCTGAATCCGAAGACTTCAGGCTAATCCGACGGCGCGGCCGAGCTCGGCTTTCTCTTCCTCATTCAGTATGTTTTCCGCCATCGGGAACAGCACGTTCTCTTCTTTCATGAAATGTTCCGTCAGGACGGCGTGGGCCTGGATCGCGTAGGACGCGATGTCCTTCGCCCGTTCGGCATCCACCGCCCCCTCGAGCTGTTCCACGGCTTCGCGGAACTTCTTCAGGTTCGCCTTGGCCAGATCGTGTTCATATTCCATCACCGCGATCGGCCCCGTCTCCCTGCCGATGTATTTTGCCATGAGCGGGAAAAGCGTCCCTTCTTCGCGCTCGGAATGGGGATCCAGCTCGCTGACGAAGGCGTCCACCTTCCGCTTCAACTCCGCAAGCCGGCCGCTCCAATCCGTGATTCCGCCGTCTTGCCCGATCTCCGCCGCCTCCCGGGCGAACGCGTTCATCTGCTCCCGGAGCGGTCCGTGCTCGAGCTGCAGCCGGGCCAGCGGCTCGCACAGTTTCGCCGGTCCCCGTCCTCCGAACATCGCCGCGCCGCAATGATGCGAGTTTTGTTCCATTTTGTTCACTCCTTCACAAGGTTTTTCAATGGGCATCGCTTGCGATTTTGTATCGCGGGAACAGCACGTTGTTTTCCAGATGGATGTGTTCGAACATGTCCGATTCCAGCTCTTCCAGCTTCCTGAAGGCAAGGGTGTACGTCCGGCACGCGTCCTCCGGCAGCAGGTAGTCCCGCGTAATCTCACGCATCTCCTGCAGCAAATCGCCCACCGCGCTGTGGTCGTCTTCCATCTCCTCGATCGCCTTCGCCGCCTCCGCAGCGGCAACTTGCGCTCCCGACTGTTCGGCCTTGCGGATCAGCGGAAACAACGCTTCCTCTTCCGCAACCAGGTGCTGCTCGAGCTCTTCCTTCATGCGATGGAACCGGTCATGCAGCATTTCCAGCTCCGGATGCGCTTCGCCGTGCACCCGCCAGATCTTGGCGACGAACTCGCTGAGCAGCGGCAGCTCTTCGCGCAGATAGGCATGATGGGTTTGCACGATATGGTCGATCAGTTCGGATGACGTTTTTTCGCGCCAGTCCGTTGCTTGCGTCTTTTTCGCCTGAGCCTGCCGGTACAGTTCATTCAGCCGTTCGAGGAAGGCCTTCTTGTCAATCTGCCGCTGTTCCAGCGCCGCGGACAACGTGCGGTTACCGCCGCAGCAGAAATCGATCCGGTATTCTTTCATCAGATTGCCGGCGCCGGGAAATCCGGCCACGATGTCGCCGATCCGTTCGGAACCGTTGAACGCCTCTTCCATGTTCCGTCCTCCCCTTTCGGAAAAAAAGATTGAGGGTTTCGCCATCAGTGTACCGCCCTTGCGCCTTCATTAATGTGACATGGGTCACCAATAAATGGAGTTTGCAAAAATTAACATGCCGCCGCTTCCCGCAGACCGCGCAAAGTGCTAGAGTAAAGGGCTGGGGATTCCAGCCCCTCCTCGTCAAACCGTACGTGAGGTTTTCCCTCATACGGCTTTCCGATGTTCGTCATTCATGTGCATGCAACTAGCAGAGCTTCTTTAGTCCACAGACATTGGCAATGTGTTTCACTTTGTGCCAGCAACTACGCCAGTTCCGCCGCTGGTGCTTTTTCGCGTACCAGCGCGTCAACCGCATAAGAATATACCAGTCCAGCTTCGCCATCTTGCGATGGCTGTATGCTGTCATGTAGTAATTCTTCCATCCTTGAATCTTCGGATTTAACCAGTCCACGTGTTCTTGAATCGACTTATGCCGCATGGTCGCCGTTCCAAGCCGTTCTCTCACCACTTCCCGAATGTGCTTCTCCGCTTTCGCGCTCAGCCATTGCTGCGTGGTGTAATACGCCTGGTTCCGCGACGTCGCCGCTTTCGCCTTCCGGTGATGCAGTCCAAGAAAGTCAAACCCTTCCTCTCCTGTCCACATCCCCACGATCCGCGTTTTCGTCGGGTGCAAGGTCAGTTCCAGACGTTCCATAATTGCCCTAACCAACTGGCAGGCGTGCCGGGCGTCTTTCTTCGTCTTGCACACGATGACAAAATCATCCGCGTACCGGGTGAGTACCCCGACTTCCTTCCCGTGCTTTTCCCACAATCGGTCGAAGTAGTTCAGGTAAATGTTCGCCAATATCGGCGAGATCACTCCTCCCTGCGGTGTGCCGAGGTCCGAACGTTTGACGTCCCCTTCCTCCATCACGCCTGCCCCGAGCCATTGCCGGATCAGCTTTAGGACCCTTCGGTCGCTGATGCGCATTTCTACCAGCTTCATCAGTTTCTCTTGGTTGATGTTGTCGAAGTATCCTTGGATGTCGACGTCGACTACCCCGTTCCCTTTCCGGTTGCAGGCTTTGCGTATGCGTTCCAGCGCCTGCTTCGCTCCACGCTTGGGGCGAAAGCCGAAGGAACAGTCCTGGAAATCCGCTTCAAAGATTGGTTCCAGCACGAGTTTGGTTGCCATCTGAATGACACGGTCCCGTATCGTCGGTATGCCAAGCGGCCGTTTCCTCCCGTCCGCCTTGGGGATGTACTAGTGCGTGGAATCGTCGCGTCTTGAACAAAGCAGGGGTCCTTCCCTCCCGCAGGTTGTGTTGTCCTGCGTTCCTCGGTACTATAACCCCCTCGGACTCCCTTCCTGCAGGCCGCTCACTTCACCTTTTGGGCTTATAGAGTGCCTCTTTACGGAATTGTTCCGTGCAGGGGAGGGTCTCCCCAGTTCACGGTATCTTCTTTCATGTCGTGCCGCTCCCTCTACGCCGGAGGATTCTTCGCTGCCGCTCCAGGTTCCCGGCAGCTTCCGTGGCCTTCGCCCATGTACGCGGGGCTCGGCTTCCTCTTTTCCCTCTTGCGAGGCCTTTTTGACGACGCGGCAGGATTCACTTGATGTTACGGCCTGACATGTTGCTCGCCCTGTCTCTGACAGGTACTTTCGTCGATACTGGTGCTAGACTAAATAGTGGACACCGAGAATCGAGAATGCGACAATAAACCTAGCAAAAACGAGGTGTCCGAAGGTGAGTCAGAAATACGACAAAGAGTTTAAAATCCAAACCGTGAAAATGATTCAAGAACAGGGGAAGCCGGTGGCGCAGGCTGCTCGGGAATTGGGCGTATCCGACAATACCCTGTACCGCTGGATCAACGAATTCAAACAGGATCCGGTCAATGCGTTTCGCGGCAGCGGCAACTTGAAAATCGAAGAAAAAACCCTTCTCGAAATGCAGAAACGAATCCGCCGACTCGAGATGGAGAACGAGATTTTAAAAAAGGCGATGCACATCTTCGCAAAAGACCGGAACTGATCTTTGCGTTTATCCACAAACACCGCTCCAAGTATCCGGTGTCGGAGATGTGCAAGGTTTTGAACGTATCCCGGAGCGGTTACTATCAATGGACCAGACGTCAGGAAAGCGAGTGAAAGAAACGTCGCCGAGAACTGGAACAACAGATTAGTTGTGGACTCGCGTCGCCTGTACGGCAGCCCGAAAATCACTCATGTCCTGCGCCAGCAAGGCGTTCGGGTATCCGAGAAAACGGTCGCCCGCATCATGAAGGAATTGGGGCTCAAGTCGCGCACCGTCAAGAAATACAAGGCGACGACGAGCTCGAACCACCATCTGCCGGTGCATGACAATGTGCTGAACCAGCAGTTCACGGCACAAGCTCCCAATCAAGTCTGGATGGCAGACATCACGTACGTTCCGACAGACGAGGGATGGCTTTATGTCGCGAGCGTGATGGACTTGTACACGCGCAAAATCGTAGGCTGGCACGCCGGCGAGCGAATGACCAAGGAATTGGTCCTGCAAGCTCTGGATCAGGCTTACAACCGTCAACGGCCGAAAGGCGAAGTCCTGCATCATTCCGATCGCGGCAGCCAATACGCATCTCATGAGTATCAAAAACGGCTCTTGAAATACGGGATGAAATGCAGCATGAGCCGCAAGGGCAACTGCTATGACAACGCCTGCATCGAATCGTTCCACAGCGTGCTCAAAAAGGAACTCGTCTATCTGGAGAAGTTCAGAACCCGCAAGGAAGCCCAAAGTCGGATTTTTGAATACATCGAGTTCTTCTACAATCGCAAACGCGTTCATTCTGCAATTGGGTATCTTACACCCGTTGAATACGAACAAATGTACGATCAAGCTGCGTAATTTTCTCGATTCTGGCTGTCCAATCTATTGACAGAGGTCCAGCTCACAGGCCCCCACGTCGATGATCTTCCTGATAACATCATAGGCGTACTTGCCGTTATAATCGATCGCCAGGAGTTCACGATACGCCTCGAGCGGGGCGCAACACTCCAATTCATCATGCTCGTACAACCACTTCTCGAATTCCTTGACAGGCATTTCCCGATTCAAAAAAGAAAACAGCACCTTGCGTGCCTCCGTACATGACAACACGGTGATGACCCCTTCTTACTGAAACTCGGGAATGAATTCGTCCCTGATCCCCATGAGTCCGTCGCCAAAAATCACCTGAATCCTGTGTTCCTCGTTACGGTCATTGGCCACGACGAAGAAGAAACGATTCAAATAGCGGATGTTCGGACTGTCGCCATTCAGGAATTGCTTGTAGTTGTCGATGGTTTCTTCCGCGATCCAGATCGGCACCACGATGTCGTCCGGATTCAGAAAAACAGCCAACCCGTCCGCGTCTTCCGCCTGGATGAGTTCCATGTAGTGCGAGACCATTTCACCCGCAAAAGGAAAATATCGGATATATGGATTGTAGAAGATTCGAGTTCCGTTTTCCTCATAGCGGATCAACAACCGGTCCTCATCGGACCAGGGTTCGAACCGGTTCTCACCCCGGTTGTCGGACAGTTTGAATTCGTATTGCCCGTATGCAGGTCCCCATGCAATTCCTTCTCTGTTCATGGTTACCGTCAGGGAATCCATATCAAAGTTGGTTGCGAAACCCTCGATGACAGTTTCCGCCGTTTCATGGTCCATCCGCGTGCCAATAAAATGCATGGTGACGCCAAGCAATTGAACAAGCCGATCCGCGTCCCTCGCCTTTACGGCCTCAATGAATGTTTCGGCATCATCGATCGCGGCCAGTACATGCGGGGATTCTTCGGGGGCGGCGTCAGTTCCGCTATTGACGAGACCGGGATCAATGGGAACTTCCCTTTTGTCTACCCCGTTGCGATCGATGGCATCTTCAACAACAGGCTGTACCGGCTCATTCACCGGTTCGTTTGCCTGTGTGCAGCCGGACAGCACCAATAACAGGAGAAAAAGGGCCAATGCTAATCGCGTCATGCCGACCACCCGAGCGCGGGACATTTTTACTCCAATCATTACATTAGACTGTTTGCGGCTATAAAAAGTTTTTTCTAATCCGGGGAAAGTTTCTTTTCAAGCGAAATCGTGATGGAGAAGCCCGGGAGATGTGCCTGTGTGTCGGAGCTCAGATTGGATTGGCTTGTTTGCTGTAATTTTGAGCAAGGACCCATCCGTTGAAACCGTAGGAGACCAGAATCTCGATGTACTTGTATAGCTCCCGGTTGATCTTCTCCTTCAATTCCGTGATGTTGCTGAACATGACCGGCCAGCCGTGGTTCTTGCCTTGTTCAAGCAAATTCAGAATTTGCTCATTGGCAAAAAAGCGGTCCGACTCTTGCTCGAAGATCCCCAGCAGAATACTGCCCGGGAAATGGTGTCCGAACTGATGACAAAGCACGCCTTCGAAGACGATGTCCGTGTACTCAGCCCGATCCTCGCGTTCATCCAGCGTGTGAATGACGATCTTCCTGTTTCGCAGATCCACTTCCGATCGCCCACACGCCGCCCGTCGTCACGTTCAGGTTGTTGTTGACGCTCACGTTGTCGCGAACGTACAGATCCCCGCCCGTGATGTTCAGATTGCCGACCTGATTGTTGGAGACGATAGCGCCGACGACCATTTCGCCGGAGATGTTCATCTCCACATTCGTGTTGATATGCATCTGGCCTTCGACGACGACGCGCCGCGCGTTCATCTGCAGCGTGCCGTTGTTGTACGTCAGGTTGCCCGCTTACAGCGTGTCGGAGACCGTCACATTCGAGTCATTGTTCAAATGCACAGGCCCGCCGACCCATACGCTGCCGTATTTGCCGCCGACCGCCGCGGCCGTCAGCTTCGTGCCCTGGTTGGCATTCAGCGCATGTTCCGCGATGAGCGTGCCGTAGATCGTCACCGCGTTCGCCTGATTGGTATTCATGCCTTGAACCAGCAGGACAAATGGCTTCGTCGGGCTGCCGAACGTCACGTCGCTGTCCAGGTTCAGATGCCCCGCCTGAATGATGACCGGATCGGCCTGGCTCCCCGCAATGGCGTTCTGAATGTCAGCGACATCGCAAGACTTGCACGAGATCGCGGACGCCTTATAGCCGGTAATGTCACTTTCCATACGGTCGATCAGCTTGTTCAAATAGTTGCCGATGACCGGCTGCATCCCTTCGACCTTCCGGTAGGCCGGAGCATGGGTAAGGTTGTGCATCGTGCCGGACAGCAGCACCTTGTCCGATTCCGGAATGTCGCGGCCGTTCTCCGGATCAATGCGCACCGGACCGCCCGTGCCCGGGTCCGGCTCTTCTTCGTCCTCCTCGCCTCGGACGACCGGCGCGGCTTTGCCCATATAGCCCATCCTCGAGCCCGGATGAACGAAACCTGTTCGGAATAGCTGGACTCCCGGCCATCCTTGACCGCCTTGGCGGAAATTTGCGCGATCTGTCCAGCCGCACGGTCGTATTCGGTTCGGCGTTGCCGGATACCTTCACCATGCCCGATGCCGCCGGTTCGACCGTCAGCGCGCCCGGCGCCTTGGGCTGCCGGGAGCCCACGATTTCGAAGCTGGCCATCTGGCCGTAGTAGACGCCCGTGCCGTCATATTCCGCCGGCGACGCGCAGATCGTGTAGCGCTCCTCCGGCAGCGGCACGCCGTTGATCTTGCCGTCCCATCTTTCCGTGTGCTCGATGTCCGCGGTGATGCCGCCGACATAGGTCCAATGGCCGTTCGCATCGTCGTAGACGTAAATGCCCGCTTCTCCCGCACCGCGAGCCATTCCGGCTGCGCGGCATAGCCGAGCACGAGCTCCGCGCTCCGGCCGAACGCGGCATCCGCGCTTACCTGCCAGGCCTCGTAGCCTTGCAGCTTCCGGCCTTTCTCATCCGTCAGGACGTATGACTCCAAATCCACCTTTTCCAGGCTCACGTCGGTATCCTCGGCGAACGTGCCCTCGGCAATCCGCAGCCGGGCTTGTCCGTCTTCGGATGCCAGCTCGCCGCCCGCCGGGCCGATCCGCTTCTTGCTTCCGGCCGAACCATCGCCGGATGCCGGCGGGATCACGACGCCGGGCACCCCGCCGCCCTGCGGTCCGGTCAGCTCGATGAAGGAGACGGAGCCGTCCGCCGCACTCAACACCAGCTTGTCGCCGCTGAGACGTGATTTTTCGCCCATTTTGCCCGCCGCCGGTTTTTGCATGAATCAAAAAAACCCCGCGGAGTCGAATCACTCGCACGAGGTTTCGATTTATAACTGCTTTTATACCGCCCCGCCCCAGGACAAGATGGAGAACTCCAGGCGAACCTTGAATTTGGCGATCAAGGCTTGCAATTCGTTCGGCATTTCAAAATAAATCTGCCCCAGCTCGGACTGATAATACATCCGCAGACAGACATCGTACCCGCTGTCGGACAGATGATGGATATACCCGATGTTCGGTTCCAGCTCCTTGAGCAGTTGCATGAGCGAGCCGACGGGGTCGTTGCCGCGCATTTTCACCCGGTACATCCAGAAATCCTTGGACACTTTCTTGCCGCCGACCGACACCTTTCCGCCCTTTCTCAGGCATCTCGCCGGCTCCACATTCAAACTTCGCGTGATTTCATCGAAATCAAGCGTCTCTCCCCGGATGATCAAACTTGCGTCACCTGAAAAAAAGGCATGATCAACGGCATGTCCCATCCTTCATCACCACCATTTAGAGCAGCCCGGCTGTCATGGCGTGATCCGGACGTCATAGTCCCACGCTTTAGACCCGTGGCTTTGCGTCCCCGACTTTCGTACGGGTTTACCTCTTTTCTTTGCCTGGTTTTTCAGGTTGGAGTCCCGTCCGGGACCTGCCGATCTGAAGTTCCTCTCATTCGTTTTTATCGTCAATTTTTGCCACGCGATCAAGACCAATGTCCATATTCGCACCATTTTGAGCTTTTTTGACTATTCTGCAGACAAAAACAACCCGTGATCGAGACTTTTGGCCCATAAACAGAGCTTGCCGGCCACACCGCTAAGTTGCTTCAGCTGCTTCGTCCCACCCTTCCGTTACCAGTTCGACAAAGGCCTGAATGGTAATTTCATCAGAACAATCCTTGCGTGTAATCACATAGGTATCCAATGTTTGCGTAAACCGGTGCAAAGGGATGAGTTCTTCCTTTCTTATCTCCTCTTTGATCAAATCACCGCTGATGATGGAACGGGATATCCTGGAACAAATTGTGGAGATCGCACGATCGTGCGGAGCTTATGTACTTTGTGATGAAGTCTGTATGAACTTGCTCCAGGATGACGATTTGCTCTCCCTTGCAGGCCTTCGCCTCGGCTGGATTGCCGCTCCGCAGGAAGTCATCACGGAATGCATGAAGCACCGCGACTACACCACGATCAGTTGCGGGATATTGAACGAAATGCTGGCTGTCCATGCCCTGAAGAACTACGACAAGATCTTGAGAAGAAGACGCAAAATTTTGCGGGACAACCTGGCCCTCCTGGATGAATGGGTGGAAAAGGAAGCCGCTTTTTCCTATGTCAAACCGCGTGCGGGAACGACAGCCTTGCTGAAATACGAATTCCCGGTCCCTTCTGTTCATTTCTGTACAGGTCTGCTGGCGAATACCGGCGCCTTTTTGACCCCTGGCGCGTGCTTCGATATGGAAGGGCATGTCCGCATCGGTTATGCTTGCAGTACAGAAGTTCTGCAGGCCGGACTTGAACAGATATCAAAGTATGTGCGGAAAATGAAGTAAAGCGCTTGCCCGGCCGTGGCCGGGCAAGCGCCATTTGAAGGTTGCAGCGTTGAAGTGTATTACCACGTCACCCAGGGCTTCGATCCGGGCGCCGGATTCATGAGCATATCGCCGAACGGAACCGTGTACGCGAACAGGATCAGCACCACGAGGATGCCCACCCATACGCCCCAGCGCTCGATCCACTTCGGCGCCGGTTCGGCCGCGTCAGCCGTCTCGCCGATCGGGAACTCGGCCGCGGTTTTTTCGTCGCCTTTCGGCGCGCGCATCAGGGCGATCATGTTGCAGAACATCAGGATGACGCCGATGAACAGGATCGTACCGCCGATCGCCATCGCCACGTGATACGGCATCCAGAAGACCGCGTCCGGATGGTCGCCGTACGTCGTGTACGCCGTGCGGCGCGGCGAGCCGAACAGGCCGACCGTATGCATGGATCCCGACATGAAGAACATCCCGATCAGCCAGATGACCGTCTGGATGATGCCGAGCCGGTTCATCCGCGGCGTGAGCTGTTTGCCCAGCACGTGCGGAATGAGCCAGTAGGCGACGCCGAAGAACGTCAGGGCGACCGTCGTGGCGACGGTCAGGTGGAAGTGCCCCGTCACCCACAGCGTGTTATGCACCATCGCGTTCATCTGGTTGCTCGCGTTGATGATGCCGCCCGCGCCGGCCGGAATGAACACGAGCATGCCCATGAACGGCGCGAAGAAACGGACGTCACCCCACGGCAAAGTTTTCAGCCAGCCGAACAGCCCGCGCGCGCCCTTGGCCCGGCCGGTCTGCTCGAACGTCGCGAACATCGCGAACGCGGTCATGAGGGAAGGAATGACGACCATGAACGTCAGGACGACCTGAATGTACTTCCAGATCGGTGCGATGCCCGGTTCCATCAATTGATGGTGGAATCCGACCGGAATGGAGAACAGAATGAACAGGACGAACGACAGCCGCGCCATTGAGTCGCTGAATATTTTGCCCCCGATGATCTTCGGTATGCAGATGTACCAGCACATGTACGCCGGCATCAGCCAGAAGTAGACGAGCGGATGGCCGAAGTACCAGAACAGCGTCCGGCTGATCATAATGTTGATCTTCTCCACCCAGCCGAACGACCACGGAATGAACTGGAACAGCACCGTGATCGCGACGCCGATCGTGGCGATCTGCCAGACCAGCATCGTGGCGACGGCCATGAAGCCGAACAGCGGGCTGACGTTGCCCTTGTGCGTCCTGCGCCAGTACCGGTATTGAGCGAAAATGCCGTACCCGCTGATCCAGCTGCCCACGACGACGAACACCAGCGCGATGTAGAAGAACGGATTGGCTTTCAGCGGCGCGTAGAACGTATACAGTACCGTCGCTTCATTCGCCAGAATCATGATGGTGCCGAGGATCGTGCCGATGGTCATCAGGACATAACCGGCCCAGCCCATCCGGCTCACGACGCCGAGCAGCTTGCCGCCCATCGTCTTGCTGACGCCGGCATACAGGAATCCGATGATGAAGAACGTCGTGAAGATCAGCGCCATCAGGACGCCGTGCGCGGTAAGAATTTGATAGTAGCCGAGCTCCGACGGCAGCTCGATCATGCCGCCGCGGACGAGCCCTTGCAGCACGCCCGCGACGCCGCCGAGCAGAAGCGCCGTGAAGGCCACCAGGAGATGCGCCAGCACAAGCTTCGCATCTTTGCCGTCGAACGGCCGTTTATTGTCGGCAGCGGACGCTTGCATCACAGTAGCAGTCACGCTCGATCATCCTCTCCGTTTCGGTATTGTCGGTCTCATTTCACGATGATGGTCGTCGCCATGAATTCATGGCCCGCGCCGCAGTATTCGTTGCACAGCACCAGGTACTCGCCCGGCTTGTCGAACCTGTACGTGTAGTGGTTGACCTCACCCGGCACGGCCATCAGGTTGACCGTCGTGCCCGTAATCTGGAAACCGTGCACGACATCCGGGCTGGTCACCTGAAAATGCACCGTCGCCCCGAGCGGCACTTCCATCTTCGCCGGATTGAAACCGAACGCGTAAGCGATCATGTAGGCGTTGTACTCGTTCTCGCCGACCTGCTCGAGGCCGGGGTTGTTGAACGGGTATGTCTCGCTTACTTTCTCCGGATCGATCGTATGGTGGCCGGTCGGCGGCTGCATCCCCATGGCAAACGCGCCGACGCCGATCACGCCCAGGAAGACGAACAGCATCGCAATGCCGATGGCCAGCCAGATTTTCTCCAGACGATGAATATGCATGATGCGCTACCCCCTACCTGTTGATGAAAAGAATGAAAACCCCCAGCCACGACAGGGCAATGAAGCCGCCGAGCAGCATGACGGACGTGAACGTGCCTTTCAGCGTGTCCTTCTCTTTATCGCTTCGGTCCCGGGACATACGGTTCACCCTTTCCTCGTTTTTTACCGTAAGTGTAATGGCCCGTATTCCCGGTCATTGTGAGATAAATCACAATAGCATCGGCCATTTTCGTCGTTTTTGTTACAAATCGTCGAAATATTCGGATAACAACAAAAGCGGACACATTCCGTCGGAATGCATCCGCCTCTTGAGGGATGATGCCTTGAATAAAGCCTGTTATTCGACGATCAGCTTGCCGATCATGTCGTCATGGCCGGTGCCGCAGAAGACGGAACAGATGAAATCGAACTCGCCCGTTTGGTCGGCCGTGAACGTGATCGACTCGTCGGCTTTGATCTTCTTGCCGTAGCCTTTGATCTCCACTTCGTGGAAGCCTTCTTCATTGACCAGCTTGATCTCGACGGTGTCGCCCTTGTTCACGCGGATCTCCGTCGGTTCGAATGCCCAGTTCTTCGCTTTGATCTCGAACGACTTCGTCTCGCCCGACGATGCGGACTGTTCGGAACCGGAGCTGCTGTTGCCGGAGCCGCTGTTGCTGCTGCCTGCGTTATCCGAATTGCCGCCGCCGCAGGCCGAAATGATCATGGACACGCCCACGGCCAGACACAACATCTTCAACCATTTTTTCATTCTCCGCACTCCCCTGTCATCGTTTCTCGGAACTGATCCCATTGTAGATGCAGAAGGGGAGCGTCTGTGTGACAAATGTCACAACCGGATCGCGAATCTATGAACGTTCTGTTACATAACCCGCCTTGCGCAAGATTCGTTCGGCCATCGGATTGAGCTCCGGAATCGGGCGGCCCGGGTGAAACCAGGCCAGTTCCAGTCCTTCGTGGTCGCTCACGGCCGGCTCGCCGGTCACGCCTTCGGCCTCGAACACCACAAGCGCGTTGTATACTTCGTCGCCGTTCGGATAGCGGTAGTACATGTCCCTCCCGGAGAGCAGCGCCACAAATTTGAACGATGCCGCGCGAAGCCCGGCTTCTTCGTACAGCTCCCGCGCCGCCGTCTCCTCGAACGACTCGCCCGGCTCCATGGCGCCGCCGATCGTGCCCCAATCGCCCGTGTCCGCCCGCCGCTGGAGCAGCAGCCGGCCTTCGCCGTCCCGCACCATGACGGCGGCTCCCGCCATGATGAGCGGGCGGCTGCCGACGAACCGGCGCAATTCCATAATGTAACCCATTGGCTTCCCTTCCTTCCGCCCGGTCCTGCAATGCGCAGGATCAGCTTCTGGTCCCGCCGGCACCCGGCGCGCTGAACGCATCGCCGCATTCGGCTTTACGCGCCCGCTTGAAGAGCTCTCCGTCTTTCTTGTGCACGTCCACGCTGCGCAGGCCGTCCGGCGTGCACAGCTCGAGGCCGATCCGCCCCTTGTCGATCCGCGGGCGGCGGATGATCCGCGCCTCCGCCCTCCCGCAGGGCTCGCGCGTCACGGCCAGATACGAAAATTTCTCGTCCTCGTAGGGCGCCGCCCCGTCCTTCAGCTGCTTGTGCAGCCGGCTTCTCGGAATGCGGCAGCGGAAATGGCACCAGTCTTCGCCCTCCATCGGACACGCCGACGCATGCGGACACGGCGCGGCGAGATGGGCGCCGAGCCGGAGCAATTGCTCGCGCACCGCCATCAGCCCGCGATACGCGGCCGGCGTGCCCGGCTCCACGATCAGCAGCATGCGCTCCGCCGCGTTCCACAGCTTCACGACCGCCGCCGCCCGGTCCGCTTCGTTCATTTCGTTCAGCACATAGGAGGCGAGGACGAGCTCCGCCCGCTCCGGAATGTCGTCCTTCGCGAGGTCGCGGCGGACCCAGTCCGCGTTCCGCAATGCGGGCGATGCATCGGCCGCCAGGCTGCGCCCGAGCCGGATCATGGCCGGCTCCCGCTCCAGGCAGGTGACGGCGCGCAGACCCAGCAGCGCGTCGGCCGCCCAGGAGGCGGCCCCCGTCCCCGCGCCGCAGTCCAGCAGCGTCTCCGGCCGCTCCGGCGTCCGTTCCAGCACATAGTTCAGCGCCGCCGCGACGGCGCCGTATGTCGCCGGCATGCGCGCGATCGCGTACGATGCCGCTTCGGCATCTTCGGTGAGCAGCCTCCGGCCTCTGCCGCCGGCGGTCCGATAGCGCTCGCTCAGCGACTGCAGATCCCGTTTCAGTTTCGCATGATTCATTCCTTGAATATGCCGCTCGATGGCCAATCTCAGTTGTTGCGGAAGTTCCATGCCTGCATCCTTTCTCCGTGAACCGTTCCCATGCGGACCCTCCGGTTCAGCGCCATGCCATACGGTTGATGTATCGATTGGTTTCCAAGATGCGCCTGAGCCGTCCGTCCGTCTTCTCCGTGCGCGGCATGCCGACCAGCCGGTCCAGCAGCATCCACCGGAGCAGGGCGATCGCTTCGAACGGCTCCAGCTCCTCCGCCCGGTATCCTCCGCCGGACAGAAACGCCGACCGGTAAATGGCGGCCGGCTCATCGTCCGTGTACAGATCGGCGAGGAAGACGGACCAGGCGATATCGTACCGCGCATCGCCCAGCTGGCCGTTCGTCCAGTCGATGATCGTCAGCCTGCCGTCTTCCGCCTCCAAGATGTTGTTGAAATTGTAATCCCCGTGAATGACGGTGTCTTGCCGCGGCTTGACCAGCTCGACCAGACGCGCAAGCTCGGACTTGAGATCCGGGTGCCCTTCAATGTCCGGAAAGAAGTAAGAGACAAAATCAAACCGCGGCATCTCCACATCGTTGATGCGGCAGCGATGGACATCCAGCAGCAGGCCGGCGATGCGACGCAGCTTGTCCGCATCCGACTCATGAATGGCCGTGCCGTCGAAGGAAGTCAGCAGCACCTGGTTGCCGGACGCGTCCACTCCCCAGCCCAGCGGCCTTGAGACCGGCATCCCCCGGTCGCGCAGGGACCGGAGCAGCCGGTATTGGAACCCGATATCCGGCTTCGAATGGCGATTCCAGATCTTCAGGACGCATTCGGCGTTTTCCAGCCGGATCAGGGCGACTTCGGCTTCCAGCCCCGGAGCCAGCGGAACGATGTCCGAATCCCCGGCTTCTGCCAATCTTACGGTCATTTCGCTTTCGGCCATCCATCGGATGCCGCGCAATCGATCAAGCATCGCTCAGCGCTCTCCTCATCAAGATTCGCATCAGTTTCCGTCCGCTGCCGTCCACCGTCTCCTCCAGATCATACGGCACAAACCCCGTGCGCCAATAGAGCCGGAGCGCCAGCGTGTTCGTGTTGTGGCAGACGAGCCTGAGTTCGCGCAGCTTGTGTTCCCGCCCGGCGATGGAGAGCATCGTCTCGACCAGAAACCGGCCGGCTCCTTCGCCCGGCGTTTCCCATCATTATACATGCAATGCATGGCCGGCGAAAGTCCGGATCACTTCAGCACAAGGCCCTGCAGAAATTCCCGCATCACCTCGTTGGACAGCGCGACGGCCTCTGCCCGGTTCGACGCGGGCGCCGCGATCACCAGCCCGTCATCGGCGCCCCAATGTCCCTCGTCGCCTTCATGTTCAAACAACGCGATCGCGATTTTACTGAAGTCGTCATTGACGAACAGCGTTCCCTGCGAATAGATGCGCGGCTTTCCGTTTTCGATAAACGGGTAAGTTAACGCATAGGCATTAAAGCTGCGGTATCTTTTGAGCTCCACCGTCCGCTGATCCTCGGGTACCGGGATGTCCTCGCCTTCCAGCCCGATGGTGCCTTTGAACGTCCGTTCGCCTTTGAAATTGCGGTAGATTTTTCCCTGAATGCTTACCTTGAGCGGCCTCTCCTCCACCGCTGCCTCTGTGCCCAGCCGATACTTCATCCCCTGGGCCTCAAAATCGACCGTTCTGGGATAAAACCAATACGCGAGACCAACCGCTGCCGCCGCGACGAGCAGCAACGCCCCGATCAGAATGACACGCTTCATCCGGCACCCCTGCATCATTTTCTGAAAACGAGAACCGGCCCTCAGATCGCTCAGAACCCAAGAGGCCGGCCCCATGTCTTCTATAAAATTATACCTTCAAACCCGGGCGAGCAGAAGCACGAAATTGCCGCGGCCCGTCATTCCTTCACGCCGCCCACCATCATGCCTTTCACGAAATATTTCTGCAGGAACGGATAAACCATGATGATCGGCACGGACGCCACGATTGTCATCGTCGCGCGGATCGCATACGGGGTCACCTGGCTGAGGCCCTGCTGCGCCCCGGCGGCGGTGAAGTCGACGGAACGGGTGCTGGCGTTCGAGAACTGCAGAATCTTCTGCAATTCATACTGTAGCGTGCTCAAATGCTCATACGACGAGTTGTACAGAAACACGTCGAACCAGGAGTTCCATTGCCAGACGCCCGTGAACAGCGCCACGGTCGCCAGCACCGGCGTGCACAGCGGCAGCACGATGGAGAAGAAGGTGCGGAACTCGCCGGCGCCGTCGATCTTCGCCGATTCCAGGATGTTGTCCGGCAGGTTCTCGATGAACGAACGGATGATGATCAGGTTGAACACGCCGATCAGCCCCGGCCAGATGTACACCCAGAAGCTGCCGATCAGCCCGAGATCGCGGATGAGCAGGTACGTCGGAATGAGCCCGCCGTTGATGTACATCGTCAGAATGAACGCGATGGTGACGAACTTGCGCAGCACGTATTCCGGCCGGCTGATCGTGTAGGCCACCATGGCGGAGCAGAACACGGTCAGCACGGTGCCGATCACGGTGCGCAGCACGGAAGTCAGCGTGGCCTGGAAGATCGTCGCTTCCTCGAACACGAACTTGTAGTTTTCCAGCGTCCATTTTCGCGGCCAGAGGTAGATGCCGCCGCGGAGCGAGTCGGTCGCGTCGTTGAACGACACGGCCAGCGTGTTCAGGAACGGATAGAGCGTCACGACCATCAGCAGGCAGAGCAGCGTGTAGTTCACCGCGTCGAAGATGCGGTCGCCGAGGGACATCCGGACACGCCGCCGTCTCGGTTTCTCGATTGTCATTTCGGCCATGTGTGACGCCTCCCCTCAGTACAGTCTCGTCTCGCCCATGCGTTTCGCCAGGTTGTTGGCGGCGAACAGCAGGATGAAGCTGACCACCGTCTTGAAGATGCTGGCCGCCACAGAGAGCGAGTAGTTGAACTGGTTGATGCCGTATTTCAGCACGAATATGTCAAGGTTTTCCGAATAGTCCATGTTCATGCCGTTGCCGAGCAGGTATTGCGGTTCGAATCCGGACTCCAGCAAATATCCGATGTTCATGATGAGGAGCACGGTGATGACCGGCCGGATGCCGGGCAGCGTGATATGCCAGATCTTCCGGAATCTCCCCGCGCCGTCGATCTCGGCGGCTTCGTAGAGCGTCGGATCGATCATCGTGATCGCGGCAAGGTAGACGATCGTGTTCCATCCGACGTCTTTCCAGACGATGCTGGCGCCGTAAATGCCCCAGAACCATTCGCCGATCCCGAGGAACAGCAGTTCTTCATCGATCAGATGGAGGCGCATCAAGAGTTCATTGATGATGCCGTCCGGCGCAAGGGTGACACGAATGATGCCCGCCGCGACGACCCAGGACAGGAAGTGCGGCAGATAGCTGACGGTCTGCACCACTCTTTTGAACACGAGGTGGCGCACTTCATTAAGCAACAGGGCGAGGGTGATCGCCGTAACAAAACCGAGCACCAGATTGATCGTGCTCATGACAAGCGTATTGCGCAACACACGAAGAAAACGCTCATCGCCGAACAGGAACTCGAAATGATAGAAACCGACCCACTCCTGCTCCCAGAAACTTTTGGCCGGCTTGAAGTTCTGAAACCCGATCGTCCATCCCCAGATCGGCAAGTATCGGAAGATGAACAGCCAGATGACGAAAGGCACGGACATCAGGACGAGCGCGCGTTGCTGATAGAGCAGCTTGAAAAATCGTTTCAATCCCCTCGGTTTTTTCTCTGCGGCCACGGACACGCCCGTGAGCACATGGTTGTTGTCCATCGTCTTTCTCTCCTTACACACCGGTCCGCCGGTCGGGGATCGCGATACTTGAAAATAACGAGAGAAAGGCCGGACTTAGCGGCGTTTTTGCAGTTAAGCCGGCCTTTGCTCGATTTGTCAGGCAAGCCTGATTATTTTTGCGCGTTGGCGACAACTTCCTTGACTTTCTGCGTAAACCACTGTTCGTATCCCTGGACGTCGAGTTTGCCCAGGGCTTTCGTGTACTCATCCCAGGCCTTGTCGAATTCCTCGGGTTTCGAAAGCACGAGTTTCGGGATGTGGTTCCGCTGAAGGTCGGATTTCTGCTGTTCGAACAGCTGCCGCGGTTCGTCTTTCGCGAAGCCCCATGCCGGGTACCACGGACGCTCGTCCGGATCGGCGAACATTTCGGCGTAAGTCTGCACGCCGTAGGCCGACAGAATCTTCTTGTCCGCGTCGGTGAGCGTCATCTGGAACACTTCCGGCTGCAGCCCCGGCGATGCGGCGTTGCCGTCCGACAGCGTCGAGTTCGTGCCGTAGTGCGGCCAATCCCAGTCGAATACGGTAAATCCGTAGTCTTCGTTGAACTTCTGCGTCATCTTGTCGACCATTTCCTTGGTCCGGTACATGCGGCCGTTCTCGTCGCGCAGATACGTCTCGCCTTCGATGCCCCACTTGACGAGAATCTGGTTCTCTTCCGAAAGCAACGTGTCGATGAAGGCGATGATCCGTTCCGGATCCTTCGCGCTCGACGTGATGCCGAAGCCGCGGTTGGCGACGTATCCCGGCGGGTCGAGGTATTGGTCCTTGATGTTTTCATCGAACACGACCGGCAGCGGGAAGTACCGGTAACCGTCCAGCGACGGGTCCGCAAGCGCGGCGTCGCGCAGCGCATTGTTCGCGGTGCCGACCTGCCAGCCGTAGTCGAAGAAGCCCAGCACCTTGTGCGACGTCAGCTTCGCGATGTATTGGTCGTAGTTGTCCACGAAGGACTGCTTGTCGAACAGGCCTTTCGCGTTGATCTCGTTCAGCTTCTTGTACCAGCGGTACTCCCAATCCGTGCCGGCGTAGATCTTGGCCTCGTGCGTCTGCATGTCGACCATGACTTCGCCGTCGTTCGGGTAGCCGGCCAGATGGTTCGGCACATTCGTGGTGGCGAAGAAGCGCCAGTCATCGGTCAGCGTTACGAAACCGATCAGGTCTTCGTCAGGATGCGCGTTCACGAAATCTTCAATGAGCTTGAAATATTGCTCGACCGTCTTGATCTTCGGATAGCCGCCCCACTCCAGCACGCGCCGCTGCACCCAGAACGCGCCCTGGTTGATGTTCGGATCGGGATTGTACTCCCCGACCACCGTGGAGAACGGGAAGATGTAGATCTTGCCGTCATCCCATTTCATCAGGTTCTTGTAAGGACCGTACACCTTCTTGATGTTCGGATACTTGTCGTTGTCGATATACGGGGTCAGGTCGATGAAGCCGCCCGCTTCAATGACGTTCTCGATTCCGTCGTCCGGAACGAGCACGTCCGGATAATCGTTGGACGCGATCATCGTGCCGATCTTCGTCTGCAGGTCGCCGACGAGATGCTCGATCTTGAAGTTGACGCCGGTCTGTTCTTCAAGCTTCTTGCCGATGACCGTCTCGTTGGTGTTGACGTCTTTCTCACCCTGGACGGCGACGAACATTGTGAAGGTGACCTTGTCCTGCGCCGCGCCGCCGCTGTCGCCTCCGGAATCGGAGGAATTCGAGGTTGGCGAGGAACCCGAAGCTCCCGAGTTCGAGTTGCCCGCTTCCTTCTTGCCCGAGCAGGCCGTCAGGACGAGGGCCAGCACCATGATGAGGGACAACGTCGAAGCAAGCCATCTCTTTTTCGACACTTTTTTCTGAACCCCTTTCAATTCAGGATGGATTGTAAGCACTTTCAGTATAATGCCCCGTCCCGCGCTTTGTTTACCCACCAAACTAAAGGTCATGCTTAAAAAATTTAATGTCTGTTTATGTCCGCGGTAGGAGGGCCGCGGACCCGTCCGCCTCATCCTGCGCGGGCAGGGTGATCCGGATACACGTCCCCTGGCCCGGTGCGCTGTCGATGAACAGCCGGATCCTGTCGCCATACAGCATCCTGAGCCGGTAGATCACGTTCTGCACGCCGATCCGTTCGCCCAGTTCCTCCGCCTCGTTCTCCAGATAGCCGTAAAAGCGCTCCACCTGCTCCGGATTCATGCCGGCGCCGTTGTCCCGAATCGAGAACTCCAGATCGTGGGAGCTGCGCCGGATGGTGATATCGATCTCGCCGCCGTGCTTCATCGGTTCGATGCCGTGGATGCTCGCGTTCTCGACGAACGGCAGGAACACCATTTTCGGGATGATCACGCTCCGGGCTTCCGGATCGACGTCCAGCCGGTAGGTAAGCCGGTCACCGAAGCGGTATTTCTGGATCTCGAGGAAGCAGTGGATGAACTCGAGCTCCTCCTCGACCTTGATCCGGTCCTTGTTCCATGTCAGGGATGAACGCAGCAGCTTGGCCATTTTGTGGATGATCTGGGCCGTCTCCGTCTCGTTCTTGATCAGGCTGCGCATCCGGATCGTTTCCAGCGAATTGAACAGGAAATGCGGATTGATCTGGCTCTGCAGCGCATTGAACTGGGCCTTGCGATGCTCGATCTCCAGACTTTTCCTGCGTATGTCGGCGATGTACACGTCGTGAATCAGACTCTTGATCTGCATCGTCATGCGGTTGAATTCGTTCTGCAGCTGACCGATCTCATCCAGCGTTTCCCGGTGCTCGATGGGCACGAACTGCTGGTTCTTCACCTTCTTCATGTGGCGAAGAATGTTAATCAGCCGGACGTTCATCGACCGGGAGACCCAGAAGATGATCGCCGTCGAGACGAGCAGGTTGATCAGCGCCAGCCAGACGATGAATTCCCGCGGCTTCTGCACCTCGCGGAACACTTCCTCCTCCTGGATCACGCCGACGAGCTTCCAGCTGTCCAGATATTCAACCCCGTTGTAAGCGGTCGCGAATTCGATCGCATCATCCGGAAGCGCGAGTTCGTGGAAGAAAATCGTCTCCGTCTGCCAGTTGACATTCGGATCCGTCGCGTACTCCACCTGGCCCGACTCGTTGAGCAGGTAGATGTGGCCGTTCAGGTTGAGGTTGGAGAATACCTGTTCGATCGCCTGGGGGCGCAGTTCGATCTTCAAAATTTTCTCCCACTTGCTCGTTCCGAAATAGGCCAGATTGTTCATCCGGCGCACGATGACGAAGGTGTCGCGGACGTTCGCTGCAGGTTGGATCCGGTTCTCGCGCGCCGTCCGGATCAGGACGGGCGTTGAACCTTTCACTTTCTCCAGCGCCCGGTACCAGTCGGAATTCCGGACCTGATACGTGAGGTTGCCGACTCCCCCGGAATGGAGCAGCGTCGGATTGTCAAGATAGATCTTGATGTTCTGCATGGACGTGTAGAGCGGCGTGTAGCTGTTCAAAATCTTGCGGAAATACGAATCGTACGCGGCGATGTAGTCCAGCGGACTCGCATACTCCGTCTCCAGAATCTCGTTCAGCAGGTAGTCCGTGATGAACACGTCGGACACCCGGACCGCGACGTCGATTTCCCCCCGGAACTCGTTCCGCACCTGTTCGAGGGCACGCGAGATGTCCCGCATGCGCTGGTTCTTCACATTGTTCGTCGTCACCTGGTAGAAGACGACGTTGGTCAGCACGATCGGCAGCAGCACGCAGAAAATGTACACGATCAGCATCTTGTTGCGCAGGCGGATATTGTCGAGTCTCGGCAGCAGCGACAATCTCATCATCTCTCCCCTTGTCCCTATACGATTCCGTTCATGCGCATCTCTATCATACCTGATTCGATCGATCAAGGAATAGCCAAAAACTGTCATGAACATGGATGAAGGCCCGGCATGCGGAATGCCGGACCTTCGGGTGAGCAGGCCGATATCCGAAAAGAAAGTCTGCTTTTCCCGGATAGCCTATACTGTCTATATTGTGGAGCGAAACCAGCTCCGAATCATCGGAAGCCGGCTCAGAATGCGTGTGACCTGCGATCGGCTGCAATCATTGCGGCACGCGAACAATGCGCGGATCCGTGAAAATATCTTTCTCGTCCAGGCTGAGCGAGGAAAATTCGCTTACCACTGCGCCCTCGTCTCCTGCCTGAAACCAATGTTTGACGTTGGGCGGAATCGTGTACTGATCGCCGGGATGAAGAACGATCTCATGAAACACGGTGTAGTAGGCTTCGTCCCCTTGCGGTGGCGAACATTTCCGGTTTTCGGTTGGTTCGCCTTCCACGTACAGGTAAACGACGCCATAGCGGCAGCGGAACGTTTCCTGCTTGCCGGGGTTGCTGTCGTCGATCGGCGGATGCCGATGCTCCGCGCAGGTTTGTCCGGGGAACAGGACAAGGTCCTTCGCGCAATACCTCGGGCAATTGACGTACGTAAACAGTTGTAAGCCGGTTCGTTCCAGATCCCCCAGACCAAAATCGGCGATTTCGATGTTCCGGATCTCTTCTTCCGTCAGCACCACGCCGGCCTTTTTCAAATATTCGACGGTTCGCGCGCGGGCTTGCTCTCGTTGCTGTTCACTGATCAAGGCCATTCTCCCCTTGATTTATTTGTAAAGGTCGCTTTTGCCTATAGAACCGAACAATTGCATCTTCTTGAGGATGAGTTGTTTCGTTGCATCAATGGCAGACGGGAAAAGCTGGGTCGGTTCGAACCCATTCGGGCTTTGTTCGAGATTTTCGCGCAATTGGTTAAAGAACACCCGTTTCATCTCACTGGAAATGTTCACTTTGCTGATGCCGTATTGGATTGATTCCGCAACTTCTTCATCGGTGTTGTCGGAGCCGCCGTGCAGAACGAGCGGAATCGACACGACCGATTGGATTTGTTTCAGACGGTCAATTTGCAGCTTAGGCTTCCGGTCTTTCGGATAAATGCCGTGGGCCGTGCCAATGGCCACCGCCAGCGTATCGATCCCGGTCAGCTCAACGAATTTCTTCGCTTCCGCAGGGTCGGTGTACAGGCATTCGTCAGCGCCTTCTTCCATGCTTCCTTCAGCCTGGCCGACATTTCCCAGCTCAGCTTCGACGGAAACCCCTGCCTTGTGCGCAAGCTCGGTCGCTTCGCGCGTAATCCGGACGTTTTCCTCGAAATTGTATTTCGACGCATCGATCATGACGGAAGTAAAACCGCAACGGATGGCCCGAATGATGTCCGCACTGCTGCCGCCATGGTCAAGATGAATGACGACGGGTACTTTCGTCTTGTTGGCGGCCTCCCGACAGTAAGCGACAAAATTGTCGGTCAAAAACTCGAGTTCCGATGGATGAATTGCAAGAATGACGGGGGATTTGTGCTCTTCCGCCGTCTCCAGGATGGCCCGCAAAAACTCGCTGTTACCAATGTTGAATGCGCCGACTGCAAATTTGTTTTCATATGCGACGGAAAGAAGCTCTGTCATCGTGACCAACATGTCTGTTTCTCTCCTCTTACGCTTGAAGTTACTTTCATGGTTTATGTCTTCGATGCCGATCAGCCGAAACCGGAATGGACGCCTGGATTGCGAAGGTGAACTTAAACGAGTCGCAAATCCACCCCCTTGTCTTTGAAAATCTTAGCCCAGTAATCTGACAATCCGTTGTCCGCCACGACCATATCCACGCTGTCGATGGTAGCGAACAAATTCATCGAGCGTTTGCCGAACTTGGATGAGTCTGCCATGATGCACGACAATTCGCTGGATTGAATCATCAACTGTTTAGTTTCGGCATCGGAGAAACTGAAGGTGCTGAATCCGCTTTCGATCACGCCAGACGTCCCGACGAACGCCTTGTTGACGTACAGGCCTTCGAGGAACATCCTCGACTTGCTGCCCAGAAACGCTTGGGAGTTGATCCGGAACTCGCCGCCGGCCATGTACAGCGAAACATTTCGCGCGTAGCGCAGGGCGTAGGCCGTAGTGAGAGAATTGGTAATGACGGTGACGTTCTGAAGTGATGATTCGGCCAATGCCACCGCGAGACAATGCGCCGTCGTCCCCGAATCCAGGAAGATGGAATCGTTGGAGGAAATGAGCGTCAGGCAAAATTCCGCGATCCGTTTCTTCTCCTCCATGGACTGCGATTCACGCTGGACGGGCAGTTCTTCGCGCACATAGCGGATCCCCCCGTGGTACCTCTGGAACAAGCCGCTCTGCTCCAATTTCTTCAAATCTCTTCGAATGGTCATGTCCGATACTTGAAACTCATCCGCCAAATCTTGCACGGACAAGCTCCCCTTTTTCATGATCAGTTCAGAAAGCTTCTTGAGCCTTGCTTCAGAAGACATCGTTCCATCTCCCCGATAACTTTCTTAACAATATTACTTATACAGCACCTGTCTGAATAAATCAAGCAAATCGAACAAATCAATCAGTAATTAAAACAATTTATAATAATTTTATGTTTATTTTGTTTGTTTTATTGTTGACAAACAAACACTATCTGTTTAATCTTTGAATTAGAACGAACACGATTATTGCGGGGGGGTGGTCTATGGAGATCAGTTGAATCGGCAATAAAATACGGTTGAGGAACGGACACAACCAAATACAGCCGCAACGTAACGACAGCTTGAAATTAAACAACGGACAAGGACTTGATAAGAACATGTTGACAACGATGACCAAACTCCTTCGTGTGGCTTACCGAGAGAGATTTGCGGTGGGAGCCTTCAACATCGCAAACAGCGAATTCCTGAAAGCGGTTATACAAGTGGCGGAAAAAGAAAATTCCCCTGTCATCCTGCAAATTCATCCGAATGAAATCGATCTGATGGGAGATGACTTTGCCGCGTATTGTGTCCAGGCAGCCAATCGGGCCAAAGTCCCGGTCGTCATTCACCTGGATCACGGCCGCCATATTAATGACGTCGTCCGGGCGATCCGATACGGATTCACGTCCGTCATGATTGACGGCTCGCATTTGCCCTATGAGGAGAATGTGGCGCTGACCAAAGCCGCGGTGGAAATCGCCCACGCGCAAAACATTTCAGTTGAAGGAGAGCTGGGAACCATCGGAAACACGGGGTCAGGTTCGGAAGGCGGGGCCGACGAGATTTTGTACACGGATCCCGACCAGGCGAACGACTTCGTGGAACGCACCCAGGTGGACACCCTTGCCGTTGCCATCGGCACCTCCCACGGGTTTTACCCAAAGTCGATGAAACCAAAGCTCCAGATTGATCGGCTCATCCAAATAAATGCCAAGGTCAATCTTCCTCTCGTGTTGCACGGTGGATCCGACAATTCTGAAGAAGAAATCCGAGAAACAACGAAGCACGGAATCGCCAAGATCAACCTCTCCAGTGAAATGAAACGGGCATTTTTCAACGAACTGCGCAAAACCTTGAACGACAACCCGAATGAGTATGAACCGGATGCGCTTTTCCCAAGCTCGACGGAAGCGGCCAAGGCGATCATCTCGCACAAGATGCATTTGTTCGGTTCGGCGGGAAAAGCTGATCTATATCATCCCTCACAGCTTTGAGAAATTCAGGAGGGTCTGCGACAATGCTTAAATTGAAAGCGTTTCACAAAACATCTTTTGCCGTTCTGTTGATTGCTCTGTTGCTTACGCTGACGGCTTGCGGAAACAACAACTCCTCGCCGTCCAACACGTCCGGTTCATCTGGTTCCCAATCGGACACCGGCAGCTCCGGAAATAGCGGCGGTTCGGACATCACCCTGGAATTTCAGCAATGGTGGGGCGTTGAACTTCCGGACGGTGCGCTGCAGGAAATCGTCGACGGCTTCACCGCCCAAACGGGTATCAAGATCAAGCTGCTGAGCAACCCGTACGCGGACACGAGAACGCAAATCGCAGCCGGCGCCGCCGCGGGCACGATGGCTGACGTCGTCGGTCTTGACGGCTCCTGGGTTTACGACTTCGCGAAACAGGGCGCCATCGCCAACCTGACCGCGTTGATGGAAGCCGACGGCTATGACGACAGTCAACTGTCCGATCAAATCCGGGTTGACGGCAACACTTTCATGATCCCGGTCGTCAACTTCGCGTATCCGATGTATGTGAACCTGGATCTGGTAAACGAAGCGGGAGTCAGCATCCCGACCAATTGGACCGAATTCGTCAATGTCACCAAGACGATCAAGGAAAAAACGGGTAAAGCCGGATGGGCGATTCCGCTGTCCACCGAATCCCCCAGCGGCATTCAAAACAACTTCATGAGCTGGCTGTGGGCTTCCGGCGGCTCGATGCTGAAAGATGGCAAACCGAACCTGGCGGGCAACGACGACCTGATCGCCACCTTGGAATTCGTAAAGCAACTGTTTGACAACGGCGTCGTCGCTCAAGGCGCATATGCGATGAAAGAAGCAGACATGGTCGAAGAGTTCACGAACGGACGCGTGGCGTTCATGACCGACTCCCTGGCGCATCTGACCACCATCAAGAGCGAAGCGCCGGACCTGAATATCGATTTCATCCCGATTCCGGTCAAAGACGGCTACACCGGCAAAAGCGGCATGGATGTGGCCAACTGGGGCATCGGCATCGCCGAAAACAGCAAATACAAAGCCGAAGCCATGAAATTCATCGAATATATGATGAGCCCGGAAGTCAACGCCAAACTTGCCGTGCTGGCCAACGCCTTCCCCGGCAACATCCATGCGCAGCCTGACTATCCCGCAGACAATACTCTGTTTCTGAAAGCCTACGAAATCTATCAAGCCGGCTATGCCATCAACGAATTCACCGGCCTGCCGACCTCGGAAGAGTTGATGCGCCAATTCGACGAACAACTGCAACTTTACCTGGACGGAGACACCAAAACGGCAGCGGAAATGCTCGAAAAAACGCAGGAGATCTGGGTCAAGGCATTCAAATGACATGACACAACCGGTTTGCACAACTAGAATGCATGGCAGGGGATGTATGTTTGACATACATCCCCTCCTTTGGAAAGGTGGTTGCGGCGGGTGAAAGCCAACTCGATCAACATCTACAAACAGGATGCGCCCTCGTTGCGGAAAAAGACCGAACCGTATCTGTATCTTCTCCCGACCCTTTTGCTGATGTGCGTGCTCTTGATCATTCCGATCATCATGGTCATCCGTTATTCGTTTTATGACAACGTCATTATCAACAAAAACCCCGTTTTTGTCGGACTTGAAAATTTCAAGCTCATTTTTGAGAATTCAACGTTCGTCGTAGCCGTCAAAAATACAATCGTTTTTGTCGGCGGCAGCATCGTTTTTCACATGATTTTCGGACTCGCCTTCGCGGTGGTCCTGAACACGAAATACTTGCACAGGAGAACGAAAGCCGTTTCCCGGGTTTTGCTTGCGTTGCCCTGGATGTTTACCGCCTCCGTCATCGCCATCCTTTGGAAAATGATGATGAATCCCAACGGCATCATCAACTACCTGCTGAGCGTGACGAACCTCAGCAGCAGCCACATCGAATGGCTGGCTTCCCGGGATTTCGCGTTGTTCTCCATTACGTTCATTAATATTTGGGCCGGATATCCGTTCTACATGGTCAGCCTGCTCGCCGGGCTGCAAGGGATCCCGAACGATCTCTACGAAGCCGCCGCGATCGACGGCGCCAACATCAGCCAACGGTTTTTTCGCATCACCCTTCCCCAACTGAAACCCATCATTATCAGCTTGGTTATGTTGGATTTCGTCTGGACAATCCAGCAGTTCGCATTGATCTGGATGACCACGGGCGGAGGACCGATCAATGCCACAGAGATGATGAGCACATTTATTTATAAACTCGGATTCAGCAAGTACGAATATGCTCAGGCGTCCGCAAGCGCCGTCATCTTGTTGGTTGTATGCACCATCGTCGCGATCTTTTATGTACGTCACCAGAGAGGGCAGGAATGATATGGTCGGAGAAAAAAAGTGGTATCTCAAGGCGTTGGCCATTGTTGTGTTGATCTTCGGAATCTTATACGCAGGCTTTCCCATCCTGTGGATGTTCCTGAATTCGTTCAAACCGAACGCCCAAATTTTTGCCTGGCCGCCTGTTTGGATTTCCGAGAGCTTTACGCTTAACGCCTATGTGGAGATCTTCAAAGATCCGGAAAAGGTCCGTTACTTCATCAACAGCTACTTCATCGCCTTTGTCGTGGTCGTCCTGACCATCATCGTCAGCATCCTGGCCGCGTACAGCTTCAGCCGGTTTGACTATCCGGGCAAAAAGATCGTCAACACTCTGATCGTCAGCGTTCAGGCAGTGCCGCCGATCGTCCTGCTCATTCCGTATTTAAGCCTGATCGTCACATTCAAGTTGCACAACACGTACGGCGCGCTGATCCTGACGTACATGCTGCTGACGCTGTCCTACGCCATCATCATGCTGACGGGTTATTTCAACACGCTGCCGAAGGAATTGGACGAAGCCGTCATGATCGACGGCGGGTCGCGGTTCCGGGCGCTGTGGCAAATTCTCGTTCCCTTGGCCACGCCGGGATTATTGGCGGTCGGCATGTACACCTTCATGCTTTCTTGGAACGAATACCTTTTTGCCCTGGCGCTGACGAAAACGAACGACGTCCGCACCGTTCCCGTCGGCATCAGCTTGCTGATGGGACAACACGCGTACGAATGGAACCAAATGATGGCCATGAGCGTGCTCGGGTCATTGCCGATTCTCGTCCTGTTCCTGTTCTTCCAGCGGTACTTCGTCGCCGGCATGACCTCCGGCGCCGTCAAACATTGAGCCGCATTTCCGCAAGCACATGTCAAAATGCGACAGAGGGATCAACATGACTATCCAAAGCAAATACATCGACCTGTTCGAAAAAATGGAGCAAACGATCGAATCGCGCAAATCGGCCGGCATTTACCCCGCGATGGGCTATACAAGCAACCTGGACATTTTGTGCGACTTCAGGATCGACGTGTTGAACCGCCTGCTGGAGACGCACATGCCGGACGTAGATTTGAACGCACTGCAGGCGGTGAAGTTCATCAAAACAGTGGAAGATTTCATTTCCACCGTCGTTCACTTTTGCAGAAACGGCATCGGCGGAGAAGTGGACATCGAGGACTTCGCCATCATTGAAGACCTGTTCGACACGAAACCCGGCATAGGAGGAACGTCGGCGCAAGCCGCCATGGCACTTGCCGCGGTGGGCTGTCCCTCCGTCATCCATCTGACCGACGATTCCCGGGAAGTGTGCGACATCCTCCGTTCGCCGTACATCCATACCGTGTCGCCGGCCGGGGAACTGATCCATACGGACCAGGTGAAGCAGCGATGGGAGCAGGAGATCCACTATATCATCCAGTTCAAAAAAGGAGACGTCATTCGTTCCCGCAACCAGACCATCGAAATCCCGGCGTCCAACCGGTTGATCGTTACCAAGGTCACCGTCAACGAATTCGTGCCCTTCTCGCAACCTTATTTTGACTACATTGAAAGGCACGCCAAATCCATCAGCAGCAACGTGTTGTCCAGCTTCAATTGCATCAAGGACGAACGGGTGCTGCGGGAACGGCTCGACGCGGTCAAACGGCACGTCAGGGCGTACAAGAAAAACAACCCGGCCGGCGTCATATTTTTCGAGGATGCCCATTACCACAGCCTCGATATCCGGAAACTGTGCATCGAAACGCTATACCCCGAAGTGGACATCGTCTGCATGAACGAAGAAGAGCTGGCCCTCACGCTGGGCATGTACAACCGCCCGGTCGACATCGGGGACATCCTCTCCTGCGTCGAGGGCGTCTTCTTCCTCAAGAACCTCTTCAACGTCAAAAACGGCATCATCGTGCATACGAAGGATTATTCGATGTATGCTGGCGACGAACCGGGTGCCGATATCGAGAGCGGACTGATCTACGGAAACTTGATGGCCACCGCCAAAGCGATGTACGGCTCGTACGGAACCCGGGAACAGATCTCAGAAGTGATGAAGCTGCCTCTGAGCGAAAAAGGCCTGCGCCACCGCGAACGGGCCATTGCGAGCCCGTATGCAGCCAAAACCGCCGTCGTCCCCACCAAATACATCGACAAGCCGAAATACACAATCGGTTTGGGCGATTCCTTCGTGGGCGGGGTCCAGATCTGTTTCATGTGAAAAAGCATTAACCACCAGCTTAGCCGATGGATTCCATCAGACTTATAAATAGCTCTAAGCTTTCTTGAACCCCCGGTCGAACTGGGGGGTTTTCGTAAACAAAAGGGCCCGGCATTCGGAATGCCGGACCTTCGGGTTGGCAAGCCGCCGGAGCGGTCAGTTGCGGATCAAGTAGTCGAAGGCGCTGAGCGCCGCAGTTGCGCCCGATCCCATGGAGATGATGATTTGTTTGTAAGCGCTGTTCGTGCAGTCCCCCGCGGCGAATACGCCGGGGATGGCCGTCGCGCCGCGGCTGTCGACGACGATCTCGCCCATCCGCGTGCGCTCGAGCACGCCTTCCAGCCACTCGGTGTTTGGCACGAGTCCGATCTGGACGAACACCCCGTCCATCGCGAGGTGATGCTCTTCGCCGGTGGCGCGGTCGATGTACGTTATGCCTTCCATCTTGCTGCTGCCGGTGATTTCCTTGACCTGCGCGTTCTTGTGCACCGTCACGTTCGGCAGGCTGTACAGCCGATCCTGCAGCACCTGGTCCGCCTTCAGTTCGGGCATGAACTCGAACAGCGTCACATGCGCCGCAATGCCGGCCAGATCGATGGCTGCCTCGACGCCGGAGTTGCCGCCGCCGACGACCGCCACCTGCTTGCCGGCGAACAGCGGACCGTCGCAGTGCGGGCAATACGCCACGCCCTTGTTCTTGAACTCTTCTTCGCCCGGCACGTTCAGGTTGCGCCAGCGCGCGCCCGTCGCGATGATGACCGTCTTGCTCTTCAGCACGGCGCCGTTGTTCAGGGTGACCTCGATGAGGTCTTTCTTCTCGAGCTTCTCCGCCCGAACCGACTTCATGATGTCAACCGGGTATTCCTTCACATGCTCTTCAAGCGCAACGGCGAGCTGCGGGCCTTCCGTGTGCTTCACGCTGATCAGATTTTCGATGCCCAGCGTGTCGTTCACCTGGCCGCCGAAACGGTCGGCGACGATGCCGGTGCGGATCCCTTTGCGCGCGGCGTAGATCGCGGCGCTCGAACCCGCCGGACCGCCCCCGATGACCAGGACGTCGAAGGGCTCCTTGTTCGCGAACGCCGCCGCGTCGGCGGATACGCCGAGCTTGTTCAGAATATCGTCGAGCGTCATTCGGCCGCTCTCGAAGAACTCGCCGTTCAGGTAGACGGTCGGCACGGCCATGACTTCCTTGCGCTCGACTTCTTCCTTGTAGGCAGCTCCGTCGATCATCGTATGGGAAATGCCGGGATTCAGCACGCTCATGACGTTGAGCGCCTGCACGACGTCCGGACAATTGTGGCAGGACAGGCTGACATACGTCTCGAAACGGTACTCGCCCTTGATGGACTTGATCCGTTCGATCACTTCATCGTCAACTTTCGGCGGGCGCCCGCTCACTTGCAGGAGCGCCAGGACGAGCGAAGTGAATTCATGGCCGAGCGGAACGCCGGCGAATACGATGCCGGTATCCTCGCCCGGACGATTGACGCTGAAGCTCGGCGTGCGGGCCAGCTCCGCCCGTTCGACCGTAATACGAGAAGACATGCCGGTCAGCTCGTCCAGCAAGTCCAGCATGTCTCTCGATACGCTATCCGAACCGGCGCTGACCTTGATCACAACGTCGCCTTCAAGAAGCTGAAGATACTGCTGCAGTTGTGCTCGAATGTCTGCGTCCAGTTTCATGATCTATGGCGTCTCCTCAGATTTTGCCTACCAGGTCGAGGCTCGGCTTCAACGTCTGGCCGCCTTCTTCCCACTTCGCCGGGCAGACTTCACCCGGATGGTTCCGGACATATTGCGCCGCCTTGATCTTGCGAACCAGCGTGCTGGCGTCGCGGCCGATGCCGTCGGCGTTGATCTCGACAGCCTGAATGACGCCGTCCGGGTCGATGATGAACGTGCCGCGCTGCGCCAGACCCGTCGTTTCGTCCAGCACCTGGAAGTTGCGGGAGATTTCATGGGACGGGTCGCCGATCATGATGTATTCGACCTTGCCAATGGCTTCCGAGGTGTCATGCCATGCTTTGTGCACGAAATGCGTATCCGTGGAGACGGAATAAACTTCCACGCCCAGCTTCTTCAGCTCGGCGTAATGGTTTTGCAGGTCCTCCAGCTCAGTCGGGCATACGAACGTGAAGTCCGCCGGATAGAAGCAGACAACGCTCCATTTGCCTTGAAAATCCGCATCCGTCACTTCGAGAAACTTGCCGTTCTGATAGGCTTGCGCCTTGAACGGCAGCACTTTGCTACCAACCAATGGCATAGGTCTCTCTCCTCCTGTTTCTTGAGAGTAGTTTTTTAGTCTATTTATTTATTTAAACTAAGTCAAAAGAAGTGTCAAATCGAAAATTTTTTTGTAACAAAATTGACAACATTTCCTGGTGTGGCGTTCCAGCAGCGCCAGCCGCAGCCAGAGGGGGCCGCACGTCAATGCCTCATTATTCCATTGTGGCCGCTATTTCCGCAGATTATTCATGATTTGCACCCTCGTCTGTCAGATCGGCCCGCATCGTCATGGAGCGGCCCGTTGTGCCGACTTCATAAAAACCGAACCGCTCATAGAGTCTTTCGGCAGGATTTCGGACGTCCACACTGAGCGATACGGCGCCGATCCCCCGATCGCTTAGCGATTGCATCAACGTCCTCAGCAGCAAGGTTCCGATTCCCCGCCCGCGATACTCCGGCAAGACGGCCATCCCAAGTTCGGGAATCGACTCGTCAATGAAGCCGTACCCCGGATTCTTCCTGCTGAAAAATCTGGCCGTCGCCGAACCGACCGGCACATCACGGATCAGCGCGATATAGCCGATATCCCCGGTTCGCCCCCATCCCTCTATATATTTCGAGACGGCCGGATCCTGCAGAATCGTGCGGCTGAACGGTTTTTCGCCTTCCGGAACGAACAGGGAGTGATACAGCATTTCCCGCAGGAACGGTTCGTCTTCCGCCGCGGCTTTGCGGACGATCGGGGCTTCCATGGGTCTCGCCGACTTGCGAAAATCCATAATCTTGTCCATCGATCCATAATTTTGTGCCTTTATTTTAAGGTTGGTAGTTTCCAAAATTAAAGTAGAATACAGAATTTTCCGTTTTTTTCTGTATTATCCTCCGGTTGATACTGTCTTCGAATATGGCGAAGGAGGTGATGTCGGTTCCGGTCCGGGAGCAAAGTTGTCGTGTCGGGTTGGCTTTTTCTCAAGCAACGGCGTTGAAGGAGGCATGCAAAGGTCGAAACTCCACGGATCCACATTCTTGATCAAAAAGGAGGTCATTGACGATGATGATTCTCGCAAGGCAGCGGGAAAAATGGCTTGTGCTGCTCTTGATGACGGCGCTCATGGCGATGCTGCTTCCCGTCCCGAAAGCGGAAGCGGCCTACCAGCTCGTCTGGAGCGACGAATTCAACGGACCTTCGATCAACACCAATTACTGGACCTTCGAGATCGGCACCGGCAGCAACGGCTGGGGCAACAACGAGTTGCAATACTATACCAGCCGGCCGGAGAACGCACGGATCGAGAACGGCAACCTGGTCATCGAAGCCCGCCGGGAATCGTACGGCGGCATGAACTATACCTCGGCGCGGCTCAAGACACAGGGCAAAGTCAACTTCAAATACGGCCGGATCGAAGCTCGGATCAAACTGCCGAAAGGGCAGGGGCTGTGGCCGGCGTTCTGGACATTGGGCGAAGACATTACGACGGTCGGCTGGCCGAGAAGCGGCGAGATCGACATCATGGAGCACGTCAATAACGAAGACGTGACGCACGGCTACATGCACTGGGATGCGGGCGGACACGCCTCCTACGGCGGCTCCAGCTTTGCGTTCGACGTGACGCAGTATCACGTTTACTCCATCGAGTGGACGCCGAGCTACATCAAATGGTTCGTGGACGGCGTCCAGTTCTGGGAAGCCAACATCCAGAACAACATCAACTCGACGGAGGAGTTCCACAAGCCGCATTTCCTCCTGCTGAACATGGCGGTGGGCGGCAACTGGCCGGGATCGCCAGACGCGTCGACGCCGTTCCCGGCGAAGATGTACGTCGATTACGTCCGCGTCTATCAGGATGTCGGCGGCTCGAATCCCTCGGACGACATTGTCTCCGGCGGCACTTACAAGCTGATCAACGTGAACAGCGGCAAGGCGCTTGATGTCGCGGGAGCCGGCACCACGCCCGGCACGAACGTGCAAATCTGGACGGACAACGGCACCGGCGCGCAGCGCTGGACGATCTATCGCAACGCGGACGGCACATACAAATTGATCAACACCAACAGCGCGCTCGCCCTTGACGTTGCGGGAGCCGGAACCGCGGACGGCACGAACGTGCAGGTGGCGACAGACACGGGACACGCCGCCCAGAAGTGGAACATCATCAAGAACCCGGACGGCACGTACAAATTGATCAACCCGAACAGCGGCAAGGCGCTCGATGTCGCCTCGGCCGGCACGGCTGACGGCACGAACGTCCAGATCTGGACGGACAACGGCACCGGCGCCCAGAAGTGGCAGCTGATCCGGCTCTATTGACGTAAGAAGGGCAGCGCCGATCCGGCGACGGTCGGCCGCTGCCTCCTGTTTTGCGGTCTTGCTATATCGTTCCCGCGGCGTGCCGGTACAAACGCTACTCCTTCAGGAACGGAGCAAAGTCGCACGCCGGCGGTTCATGCCTCCCTGACGGTTCGGTTCCAGCCGCCTTCAGGCGGCTGGAACCGAACGCCGTAACATTCGCCGGGCACGCGGACGGCTACCGTAAAAAAAAGGTTGACGATCAAGCTTTCTCCGCATATATTAGTTGCACATACAAAATAAAAACGGTGATTCCCATGGCAGACGATCGCTTCCTGGAACATTGCTTATTCTTCACGGCGAACCGCTTGGGCCGGATCATTACGAAAATCGCGGAAGAAGAATTCGCGGAGACGGGGCTTACCCCGATGTACGGCTATTTGATCCGGCTGGCGATCGGGAAGCCCGGCATCTCACAGAAAGAATTGGCCGAGAAGCTGTCCATCGCTTCCTCCACGCTGACCCGCTTCGTTGACAAGCTGGAAGCGAAGAAATTGGTGAAACGCCGGGTGTCCGGGAAGACCGTGCAGGTGTTTCCGACAGAAAAGGCGATCGCGATGGAAGAAGCCCTCCTCCGCGCATCGCACAATCTTCACGCCCGCCTCGATGCCATTCTGGGCAAAGAAACCACGGCGGCCATCACGGAAGCCGTCCTGAAGACAAGCAAACGTCTGGAACAGAATTAGGCACGATCGTTGCTTTTTATTTTGTATGTACAACTAATGGGTGGGAGGAGCCTGCTGTGCATGCAGCCGGAAAGCTCAAGTGGCATTACGGATGGGTTGTGGTGGCGATAACTTTTGCAACGCTGGTGGTATCTGCCGGAGTTCGCTCCATGCCGGGCATCCTGATGCTGCCTCTCGCGGATGAATTCGATTGGAGCCGGAGCGCGATTTCCAGCGTAATGTCCGTCGGGATTTTTCTGTACGGCATGATGGGACCGTTCGCCGCTTCTCTGCTGCAGAAATACGGCATCCGGCGCGTCACCGTCATTTCATTGTCCCTGCTCGCAGCCAGCCTTGTTCTGACGCCGCTCATGCAGACGCTGTGGCAATTCCAGCTGTTGTGGGGACTTCTGTCCGGTCTGGCGACCGGAATGATGGCGAACGTGCTCGGCGTCACGGTCGCGGGCAATTGGTTCACCGAGCGCAGGGGGCTCTTCGTCGGCATCCTGACCGCCAGCGCGGCGAGCGGACAACTGATCTTTCTTCCCCTGCTGGCGAAGATCATCTCGGAAGCGGGTTGGCGCTATGCCATCTATGCCGCCGCGGCAGCCGTTCTGCTCGTCCTGATCATCGTGGCGGTCGGGGTGCGGAATCACCCGTACGATATCGGCGCGGCGCCCTACGGTTCGGATCAAGTGTCCAGACCTGAAGAGTTCAAGGGCCGGATTTTCCTTACCCCGCTGCTGGTGCTGAAAGACGCTTCGCGGAACTCCACCTTTTGGCTGCTATCAGGCACGTTCTTCTTCTGCGGCGTTTCCACCAACGGTTTGATCAGCACGCATCTGATCCCGGCATGCGGCGATTTCGGCATCACGGAAGTGGTGGCGGCAGGCCTGCTCGCGTTCATGGGGATTTTCGACCTGACCGGCACCACATTGTCCGGTTGGCTGTCCGACCGGTTCGACAGCCGCAAGCTGTTGTTCTGGTACTACGGCCTGAGAGGGCTGTCGCTCATCTTCCTGCCCCATGCGCTCAGCGCCGGTCCGGCAACGATGATGGTGTTCTCGGTATTTTACGGCCTCGATTGGCTGGCCACGGTGCCTCCCACGGTGAAACTGTCGATCCAGGACTTCGGAAAGGAACGGGGGAACATGATTTTCGGCTGGGTCGTCGTCGCGCATCAAGTCGGCGCCGCAGCGGCGGCTTATGCGGCCGGCGCCGCGCGGGATTGGTTCGGCACTTACAGCGTCCCGTTCGTCGTTGCAGGGTTTGTCTGCCTCTTCGCCGCCCTGATGTCGCTGCGCATCGCCAGGGCGCGGAAACTCGCTCACTCGTAAAGGTGTGCGGCAACAGGAGGAAATGCGTTCCCCGATTGTGGTAATATGGATGCAGTTTATTCCAGAAGAGATTGCTGCACCCATAACACCGCACGATTGCGAGGATTGCACTCAGTGAAAACGCTGAAGGATGTTCTGGCGGCACTCGCCTATAAGGGGTATGCGCTCTTGTCTTATGTCATCGCGGTCGGCGCGGCAATATGGGCGGCCCCGCGCCAGCATTTCGAATCGTTCTTTTTTCTCGCGTTCATCGTATTGTATCTGCTGCTCTATGCCGGCGTCCTCCGCTTGGTACGACCGTCCCGAAAGGGAGGGCTCCGCATTCATCAAAGCGATTGCCGGATTCGCCGTATTCGGGCTGTTGTCCGCGGCCATGCTCATCCCCGGCGGCCGCGAGCGGCAGGCCGCGCCGGACACCCTTAAATATTGGTCGCTGCCGACGGGTTCTGTCCTTTCCTACATTCACATTGAGGCTGAAGCATCAGCCGCCGGGAGAAAATCACCCCCCGTCATCTTCCTGCACGGAGGGCCGGGCATACCGGACTTTCCGGGAGATTCCCGCTATTTCGGTCAGCTTGCGCAGGACGGGTACGACGTCTATGTCTATTCGCAGCTGGGCTCCGGGTTTTCGACGCGGCTGGAGAATCCGGCGGGGTACGGCGTGGAACGGGATGCGCGAGACCTGGAGGAAATACGCAAACAGATCGGGGCCGACAAGATGATTCTGATCGGACATTCCTACGGTTCGGAAGTGATCGCGAGATATATGGTTGATTACGGGGAGCATGTCGACCGGGCCGCGTTCCTGTCGCCGGGCGCCATGGATCCCCAAGACCACAGCGATGCGACTTTGACCCAACGCCTCGATTCGTCGCAGAAATGGAAGCTGTACCGCCATCTTCTGCATCCGAGAGCGCTGTTTGTCTACGGTTTGCTGCAGTTTCACCCGGACGCCGCCCGATCGTTTGCTTCCGACGACGAAATGGACCGGCGTCGTTTCGAAGCGGTTTACGCCGCGACGGTGCCAGCCCTGTATTGTTCCGGGGACCAGGGGCACTCCGGGCTGAGCGGTCTCGGTTTCTACGCCAACCAGACGCCGCAATCCCTGGCAGCAGGCAACCATTACGATCTCAGGCCGCTGCTATCGGAAAAGCACTTCACCTTGCCCGTACTGATCGCGAAAGGCGGCTGAGATTATTTGTCATGGGAATCCGCGGAAGATTACCGGCGTGTTTTTCCCAACAGCAAATTGGTGTACCTGCCCGAGGCGGGACACAATCTGTACCAGGAACAGCCGGATGTGATGATGGGCATCTTGAGGGAATTTCTGGAGAGCGGCACCGGGAAGCTGCAGGGGTACGAAGGACGCGTCCCGCCGGAAGATTATCAAGGAGCAAGAGCCGCTCGGAAGAAGAATGAACATGGGCATGAGATTGGCTGAACCGCGGGACGTGAAACCGCTGGCGCATTTGTTTCGGCGCCGGCGACAGCCTGGCCGAGTTCATAAGTGAATCTTGCCGGAGGTAGAGCCTATGGTCCGATTGGAATGTCTGTCCGAAGACGAGTTCAGCATGGTTGTCGAATGGTTCGGCCGGGAGAAACCGGACATGCTGCTTCAATGGGCCGGACCGACGTTTACCTATCCCCTGACCGTCGAGCAATTATTGGATCACTACAGTGAAGGGATAAACCATGAGCGATCAAGAACATTCGTCTACAAGATCATGGATGAATCGACCGGCGAAGCGGCAGGCATGATTCAGCTCGGCCGCATCGACCGGACAGCGGGAACAGCCGTCGTGGGACGTTTTTGGATTCAGGAGCATTTGCGGCACAAAGGCGTGGGTACCGCGGCGCTTCGGAATTTGATCGACAAGGCCGTCCGGGAGTTTCAATTGCGGCAGCTGATCCTTCGGGTCTTCGACTTCAACCTGCCCGCCATCAAATGCTATGAGAAGCTCGGATTTCGGATCTGGGCCAGAAACGATAAGGTATGCCAAGCTTCGAACGGCGAATGGTGGAGCGAATATGAGATGCGATTAATGTTGGACTAGGCTATGGTTGCAGTACCGCTCAACCGATGCGTGGCGACAGCATCAGCCGAATCCTATTGCGCGTCGATCCTTCCTTCCTCCGTCAGAAAAACGCGCCGGTTCGGATTGTTGTTCAGCTTCACGTTGCAGAGCTTCGCCTGGTGCTCGTCCAGGCTCACGACTTCCCACCGCCACGGGTCGTCAACGCCCCTCTCCACGAGGAAGGAAGGGGCGTCCGCTTCGGCGGCCTCCCGGTCTTCCCAGAGCTTCACGCCATGGTAAGGGATCCCGTGGATGTTCTCCAGCGCGCAGGAGAACAATTCGGAGGTTTCCTTGTTCTTCAATGCATACGGCATCATGCTTCACGCTCCATTCGCTGCCATTATACCAAAAAATGAGCCGGGATACCGGGCGTCATGGCGGACGGCAATCACCTCTCCAAGCCGCTAATCGATGCGCACCGGCGGCTTGCCCTCCCCTGCTTGATACAACCAAGATCATAACACCAAAAAGCCAATCAAACCATATTATTCCTTCTTTTTTGCTATTGGGTCTCGCTTGACACTCCAGAATATTGTGCCTAGTATTAGTACCAGATACTAATATCAGATGACAGTCTCTATTCCATAAACTCCCTAAAAAAGATACGAAAGGAAGTGTCGGCCATGTACCATGCTTCCCGCATTCGTTCTAACGCCGCCATCACCGCCATTGGAACCTACGTGCCCGAACGGGTGTTGACGAACGCCGATCTGGAGCAAATGGTGGATACGAGCGACGAGTGGATTACAAGACGCACCGGCATCCGCGAACGGCGCATCGCCTCGGAAAGCCAATATGCAAGCCATCTCGCAGCGGCAGCCGTCCGGAATCTCGCCGCCCGCTGGAATAAACCGATCGACGACGTCGATTGCATCCTGACCGCCACTTCGACATCCGACGCCGTTTTCCCGAGCGTCTCCGCCCTCGTGCAGGCCGAACTGGGCATCCGGACGGCCGCGGCCGTCGATCTGCAAGCCGCCTGCGCCGGTTTCGTCACCGGGCTGCAGATGGCGAACGGCCTGATTCTGTCCGGCCTGTACCGCAAAGTGCTCGTCATCGCCGCCGACACGTTGTCCAAGGTGACGGATTACACCGACCGCACGACCTGCATCCTGTTCGGCGACGGCGCGGGCGCCGTCCTCGTCGAAGCGCAGCCTGATGGCGAACCTCCGGCATTCCTGGCCGGCGGCTCATCGACGGACGGCCGCATCGGCCATCACGTGTACCTGTCGTCCCTTGCTTCCGAACTTCGCGGTACGCCGATCACCCGAAACGGCAAGCTGATCCAGAACGGACCCGAAGTTTACCGCTGGGCCGTCGAGCATGTCCCGGAGGCGGTGCGGACGACGCTCGACACCTGCGGCATGTCACCGGAGCAGATCGACTGGTTCGTGCCGCACAGCGCGAATCTGCGGATGATCGCCGCCATCTGCGAGCGGATCGGCATTCCGTACGAGCGGACGCTGACGAGCGCCGAACGGTTCGGCAACACGTCGGCCGCCACCATCCCGCTCGCCCTCGATCTCGCGGTCCGGGACGGCCGGCTCACGCGCGGCGACACGCTGCTCCTGCATGGCTTCGGCGGCGGGCTGACGCAGGCGGGGCTTTTGCTCAAGTGGACATTGACGTAACGCCGCGCAACGCCAGTTCGATGCACGCAGTCCAATTCCCCGCCCGCTAAACACTCGTCCCTTGCGGGGCGGTTCCTGTCCGCATAGGATGAACCGAACGGTTCAACACCCTATGCGAAAGCGGGCTGACTGCATGCCATGAGAATTCTTTTCACCTACTTCGTTCCGAGCGGAGGCGTCGAGACGCTGAACCGGACGCGCTGCATCGCGCTTCGCCAGATCGGCATCGAAGGGCATCTGCTCTACCTGCACGACGGCGCCGGGCGGCAGAACATCCGCGACATTCCGCTCTTCATCACGAATTACGACGTCGACATCGTCAACATTCTGAACACCTATCGCTACGACGCCATCGTCACCGTCTGCGACCATCTCATGCTGCAGCGGCTGCGCGGCCTTGGCTACGGCGGCCCGATCCTGTACGACGCCCAGGGCTACGGCAGCCGCGAAGCCGCCGTCGGCACCCTGCATGCCGCTTCCTTCTTCGTCCGGATGTACGGCAACGCCGTCCTCGCCCAGCCGTCCTCGCACATGCTGGAGCTGATCAACGGCGTGTTCCCGGACTTTCCGCGGTTCTTCCTGCAGAACATCGTCGACAAAACCCTTTTCCATTACCGGCCCGCCCCGTGGCTTAATCCGACGAACGCGCCGATTCTCGCCTGGGTCGGACGCATCGAGCCGAACAAGAACTGGCAGCTTTTCCTGGAACTCGGCGCGGCGCTGGCGCAGCGTTATCCGCTCCTGCAACTGTGGATGTTCGAAGATCCGAACATCAGCGAACCGTGGCAGCGGGCCGCCTTCGAAGCGACCGTCCATACGCTCGGACTGCAGGACAGACTGCGGCTTTTCCCCAACATCCCGCATGATCATATGCCGTATTACTACTCGGCCATCGGCGACTCCGGCGGTCTGCTCGTCTCGACCTCGCATGTCGAGGGATTCGGGTACGCCGTCGCCGAAGCGGCCGCCTGCCGCTGTCCGGTGCTCTCGACCGACTCCGACGGCGTGCGCAACACGATCATGCACAACATCACGGGCAAATTGATCCCGCCTGACTTAAACAGCGGCGTGCAGGAGGCGATCTCGCTCATCGAGGACAGCGCCTTGCGCACCGCCATCCGGCTGCAGGGCGAGAACTACGTACAGGAGAACTTCTCCGCCGCGCGGTACGCCTCCGATTTTCACAATGTGCTCGTCGCGCTCGGCATCCGGCCTCCGGGCTGACAAGCGGCAGCCGGCTGAACCTGCGGGGAACCGCTCCCGTACGAAGACAGGTGTCGTGACCGGCCGGGTGACGGCGCCGTATCGTGTAGGAGAGATCACCATGGAATCGAGGCGAGAATGAAGCGCATGGGACCGACCGTATCGATCATCATTCCTTTTCATAACGACCCGTATATCGCGCAGGCGGTCGAGAGCGCCTTGAGCCAGACATACCCGTACACCGAAGTGATCGTCGTCGACGACGGCTCGACCGCCTGTCAGCATCTGCTCGACCCGTACCGGCGCCACATCCACTACCTGGGCAAAGCGAACGGCGGTACCGCCAGCGCGCTCAACCACGGCATCCGGATGGCGTCCGGCCAGTACGTCGCCTGGCTCAGCTCCGACGACCGGTTCGCGCCGACGAAGATCGAGCGTCAGGTCATGCATATGCACCAGACCGGCGCGCGCATTTGCCATACCAACTTCCACGTCATGAACGAGAGCGGCGCGATCGTCCAGCACAACGGAGCCGTCGTCTTCCCGACGGCCAAGCAGTTCGCCGCCGCATTCCTGACCTTCTGCCCCGTCAACGGCTGCACGGTCATGATGACGAAATCGCTTGTCGCCGAGCTCGGCTGGTTCGACGAATCGCTGCCCTACACCCACGACTATGACCTGTGGATCCGCGCGCTGCTCTCCGGCATCGACTTTCACTTCATCAACGAACCGCTCACGATCTACCGCCGCCACGCCGGCATGGGCACGATGCGCCACTACCCCGCCATCCAGGCCGAGGTGCAAATGGTGCAGAACCGCTACCGCCATCTGCTCCAGCATCGCGTGAACGCGATACCGGGGTAAGGGGGCGGAAGATGGGCTGATGGCCGCACGGCATGCAAGAAGCCTCCGGATGCTTTCGCTTTCGGGCGGGAGTCAGGCCGGAGGCTTCAGTGTGTTCTCTCCCAGCCTCGCCCTGTCACATCTCACCGCCAAGCCTGCGCCGCACCATTCCCCGTTGCCAAAAAACGCCTCCGACCCGACGCGCAGCATCCATCATGCGCAGCCAACCGGAAGTTCAAAAAAAAAAAAAATTGAGCCAAACGGCTCCTGTATCCCCTAACCTGTAACGCAAGCAAACGCACACCTACCCAACCCGTCACCGCGGCCCCGCCGCAGCCTACACCGCAATCCCCAGCTGCCGCAGAAACGTGCTCCACCGCCCCGCATACCGCGCGAACGTCGCCTCCACCTCCGCGCGGATCGCCTCCCGGTGGCGCACCGTGCCCATGGCGTCGTGCATGCGGTACTCCGTCAGCGGCTCCCCGAGATAGTGGAAAGGAAACCCCGCCAGCATCGCCCGATACCAGAAATCGAGATCATGCGTGAACGGCAGCCCTTCATCGAAACCGCCCAGTCGCTCGAACAACTCCTTGCGCATCATGACCGTGCAGCCGTTCACCGGATTGCCGTCCACGAAAGCCCGGTAAAACAGATCCGGCCGGTCTCCCCCCAGCAGCACATGCGGATTCGTCACGCGGCCTTCGCCGTCGATGACCGCGAACGCCGTATGGCCGATCCACGCGCCGGCCGCCTCCATCGCCGCCATCTGGCGGGCGATTTTCTCCGGCCGGAACCGGTCGTCCGAGCTGAGCCACGCGACGTACCGGCCGGAGGCGAGCCGGAAGCCCGCGTTGAGCGCGCTGGCCGTGCCGCCGTTCGCCTTGCCGATGTAGTGGACGCGGTCCAGGTAAGGTGCGAGCAGCTCGGCACACGACACCGACCCGTCGTCGACGACGATGACCTCGACCGACGGATGCGTCTGCGCCAGCGCGCTCTCCACCGCCTCCGCCACATACGGATCATTGTAAAAAGGAATCACGATCGTTGCATCCGCCATACTCAATCCTCCTCGCACCGGCAGTCCGCTCGACCGAAGACCTTCACGCCGTCAACCCATTCAACCGCCGTCGGACCGCATAAACCAGGCGACGCTGCCCGCGTCATCGTCCAGCGTATCGGCCACCGACAGCGCGAACGGAATCTCCGGCCGCCAGCCGAGCGCGCGCAAAGCCGACGCATCCGCAGGCGGCGGCGACGGCGCATCCGAATCGCCGATCAACCATTCGACGCGGAAACCCGCCGCCCGCTCATACGCCGCCGCCACTTCGCCGAGCGTCCGCTGCCGGCCCGACGCGATCGGATAGACGCCGCCGGGCTCGCCGCGCTCGAGCAGCAGCGCATACGCCTTTACCGCGTCCCGGACATCGACGTAATCGCGCCGTTCCACGAGGCTGCTGAGCCGGAAGGGCGCCGGGTCCGGCGCGCCGACCAGACGGGCCCGCCGCAGCGCGCGGATATGCGCGGCGATCAGCGCCGGCAGCCCCATGGACGGTCCGGGGCCGATCAGATTGGCCGGCTCGGCGACGATCGCCGCCGTCCCGTACAGATGATGCCAGCTGCGGACGACCGCGGTCAGCAGCGTCTTGCTCAGACTGTACGGGTGGGGCAGCCGGGGCGCCCCGCCATCCGCAGGCCAATCGAAGCGCAGCATCGAGCCGGCGGCCGCGAACCGAAAGTCCCCGCCCTTCTCACGCCGCGCCGCCTCGAGCAGATAGACGGCCGCCATCACGTTGGCTTCCATATACCTTGCCGGCTCGCGCCAGGACGGTCCGGCGGAACTGAGGCCCGCCAGGTGCAGAATCCAGTCCGGCCGGACCCGGGCGATCAAGCGCTCAACCTCATGCCGGTCCGTCAGCTCGCACCCTTCCGCCGCGGCTCCCACGTGCCGCAGCACCGCCGCACGCGGATCGTCCGTCGTCCGAAGCACGCCGACCACATCGAACCCCTGCCTGGCGAAATACCGGCAGGCGTGCAGGCCGCAGAAGCCGCCCGCTCCCGTCACGAGCAGCCGGATGCCGACCATGCCGGTCACCCTTCCCGCATCCAGTCGGCCAGCTCCGCCAGCATCTCCGGATAATCGGGCGGCATATAATCGAAGTCCGTCCGCTCCCGAACCAGCGTCCGGTCGATGCGCGGCTCATCCGAAGGCCGGATCGTCACATCGTCCCGGCCGAACGCCTCGCGGAACATGCCGAGCAGTTCCAGCTTGCTGACGATGCGCGGCGCCGTCAGATGCACGAGCCCGCCGATCTCCGGACGGCCGGCGGCATATTCCACCGCCCGCGCCAGTTCAAGCGTCGTGACACCGTTCCACAGCACCCGGGCATAGCCGTTCACCGTCCCTTTCTGCTGCAGGAACCAGCGCAGCAGTCCGATCCCATCCGGGCGGATCTCCGGCCCGATGATCGACGTGCGGATCGTCAGATGCCGCGGATCGTGCACCTCGCCGAGCGCCTTCGTCCGCGCGTACGCCGACACCCCGTCCGGCCGGTCGGACTCCCGGTACCCGCCCCGATCGCCGAGGAAAACGCAATCCGAACTGATGTGGATGAGCCGGCCGCCCGCCGCCTCCGCCGCCCGCGCCAGCCAGTGCGGCAGCAGCCCGTTCACGAGATACGCTTCTTTCGGCCGGCGCTCCGCATCCTGATTGAGCACCCCGACGCAATTGATCACAAGATCGGGACCGACCCGCCCGATCGTCTCCGCGGCGGCGTCGAGGTCCGTCGCATCGAGCTTTAGCTCCCCGATTCCTCCGGAAAGCCTCCGCACCGTGTACCACACATCAGCGCCCGTCTTCCGGAAATACCGGACCATCATGTGCCCGGCCATGCCGTTGCCGCCGATGACAAGCACTTTCATGAGAGGAACCCTCCCCGGATCAGCATCGCGCGAATCTCGTCCTTCGTCATGAGCGAATCGGCAGAACTGAAACTTTGGAAGGCCACCCGCGGGTAACCCGCATACCGCTCCGCCAGTCCGGGAATCGGGAGCGACGGCATGATGACCAGATACTCCTTGTCGTAGACGACCGTGCTCTGGCTCTCGAATTCGGTGAGCAGAATCTCGTGAATTTTCTCGCCCGGACGGATGCCCGTCTCCACGATCGGCACCCGCCGACCGAGCGACTCCATCATCACTTCCGCCAGATCGACGATCCGGCAGGTCGGCATCATCATGACGAAAATCTCGCCCCCGACGCTTTCCGCCGACGCCTTGAACAGCAGCCGGATCGCATCCTCCAGCGTCAGGAAGAACCGCGTCATGCGCCGATCCGTAATCCGGACCTCCTGCTTCTCCATGATCTGCTGCCGGAACAGATGAATGACGCTGCCGTTCGTGCCGAGCACGTTGCCGCCCCGGACACAGACGAACGTCGTGCCGCTGCGCAGCAGATTCGCGTACACGATCAGCTTTTCGCCGATCGCCTTCGTCATGCCGTAGAAATTCGACGGATTCGCCGCCTTGTCGGTGGAAATGTAGATGACCCGCCTCACCTTGTTCGCGATCGCCGCCTCGATGACATGCTGCGTGCCGAGCACGTTCGTCTTGAGCGCCTCGTACGGCTGCTCCTCGCAGACCGGTACATGCTTCAGCGCGGCCAGGTGGAACACGTAATCGACGCCGGCGCAGGCGGCAACCAGCGCTTCCCGATCCCGGATATCACCGATGCGGAACGTCAGGCGCCGGTCCTCAAACTCGCGGCTCATCGCCACCTGCGCCGCTTCGCTGCGGGAGAAGACGATGATTTCCGCCGGGTCCTGGGGAAGCAGCTGGCGCACCAGCTCGTGTCCCCACGAACCGGTGCCGCCCGTCACGAGGATGCGTGCATTAGTGAACACCCCATTTCCCTCCCAGCAAAAATTTGACCACGATATCCGACACATTGTCCGCATCGTATCCTTCCGGCACCTTCCAGCGGGCCGGCAGCGACGTCATCGCCGTGACGGCTTCCGCAATCCGTTCCGCCGCCACGCCGCACACGACATTGCTGCCGCAGTCCACCGTCTCCGGCCGCTCCGTCGTGTCCCGGATCGTCACTGTCGGCACATGGAACAGGCAGCATTCCTCCTGCACCGTGCCGCTGTCCGTGATCGCGCAGAACGCCGACTGCTCGAGCCTCGCGAAGTCGAAGAACCCGAACGGCTCATGGAACTCGACCAGCGGATGGCGCTGAATCGCCGCCCCGCCGGACTCGATCCGGTGGCGGGTGCGCGGGTGCACGCTGCAGATGAGCCGCTTGCCCGTCCGTTCCGCCGTCCGGTTCAGCCCTTCCACGATCGAGGCGAGCCGCTCGGGCACGTCGACGTTTTCCGCCCGGTGCGCCGTCACGATGATGTATTCGCCGGGCGTGAGGGCCAGCCGGTCGAGCACATCGCTCGCCCGGATGCGGTCTCCCTGATGGAGAATGACTTCGCGGATCGGGTTGCCCGAGATGACGATCCGTTCGCTCGGGAATCCCTCGCGCAGCAGATTCTGCTTGCTGTACGGCGTGTACGGCATGTTGATCGTCGACACCGCGTCGATGACCCGCCTGTTTTTCTCCTCGGGCACCTTCAGATCGTAGCAGCGATTGCCCGCCTCCATGTGCACGACCGGAATGCCCATCCGCTCGGCCAGCACCGCGCACAGCGCGCTGTTCGTATCGCCGAGCACGAGGACGACATCCGGCTTCTCCTGCGCCAGAATGCGGCCCGTCTCGCGGAACATCTTGCCGAGCTGCCCGCCGACGGAATAGTCATTCGCCGCCGCGGGCAGCGCGTAGTCCGGCTTCCGCACCCCGAGTTCCGTGAAGAAAATATCGCTCAGCCGCGGATCGAAATTTTGTCCCGTATGCACGAGCACATGCCGATCCGCCAGCCGGTCCAGCTTCTCGATGATCAGGCTGAGCCGGATGATCTCCGGCCGCGTGCCGAGAATCGTCGCGACGCGCAATTCGCCCACCTGCCTTCCTTCAAGGATCAACCGAAGCTGCCGAACAAGGGTGTTCAGGTTCCGAAATGCTGCGAAGTACGCAGAATACGCAAGCCGTTTTCCTATTAACGGCATCCGGTGCCGTTATTGCCCGTCTACACGGCACGAACTTGCTGATTAACGGCACGTCATGCCGTTGTTTGTCCCCAGCGAATGCAGGATCTGCGCAATTCCGCCGTTTAACGGCATCCGATGCCGTTATTGCCCGCCCGCATGGCACGATCTGGCTGATTAACGGCACACCATGCCGTTAGTGGCGCCGAGCGAGGCTGCGGGTCCTCCTGGCCGTCCGCCCTCTGCCGCCTGTCGCACGCCGATGACGTCCGCGCCTTGCCCCGGCGATGCGCCGCGAGGCCCTCCTGCGCACGGCGGCGCGCCTGCCGCGGCGCGCAAGCCGCCTCGCCCTGCGGCTCCGCAGCCGTCTCCTCCCGCGCCCCGCGCGCCGGCCTCCTCGTGTCCGCCGCACGCGCCGGCGGCGGCGCCTTCCGCCGCGGGACGCGCCGTCCCCGATGGCCGGACCGTGCGGCAGCGCCGCGATCACCTCGTCCGGCACCTGCCGGACTTCCTCGAACCGGTGCCCGGCGGCGAGGAATGCCGCCCTCGACGCGAACCGGCGCAGCGCGATCCCCTGGCGCAGATAGATCGCGGGCCCGCTGCCGCGGATCAAGACGGCGCGCGGCATCGACTCGGGACGGAACGCGGCGAGGAACGCCTGCAGCCTCGCCCGGTACGCGTCGATGCCGTAGGCGGCGATCGCCGCCTCGCGGCTGCGCGCCCCGATCCCGGCCATCTGGTCGGGATGATCGAGCAGCCCGATCAGCGCGGCAGCCAGCGCGCCCGCATCGCCGGGCGGCACCGCCCGCTCCGTATTGCCCGTGGCGGCGTGGATCTCCGCCAGCCCGCCGGAGGCGTACGAAATGACGGGTTTGCCGAACATCATCCCCTCGAGGGCGGTCAGGCCGAACCCTTCGGCCGCCACGCTCGGCACCACGAGCGCGTCGAGCGCCGGGTAAATCCGCTCGATCCGCGACTCGTACCGGATCCACCGGTAGCGGTCGATCACGCCGGCCTCCCGCGCCATCCCGAGCCCGGCATCGAAATACGGCTGGTCGACCGGATTGCCGACGATCAGGAACCGGGCCTCCGGATGGCGGGCGGCCGCAGCCAGCGCCGCTTCCATGAAATGATGGAAGCCTTTGTTCGCATAGATGGACGAGGCGATGAATCCGACGAGCGGCTGCCCGTCGCCTACGCCGAGCATCCGGCGCATGCTTTCGCGGTTCAGCGGCCACTCCTCCGGCCGAAGTTCCCGCTCATCCCACGACGGCGGCAGCAGCGCCGACTTCGCCTGGGTGTCCGCCAGCTTGAACGGCGCGAGCACCGATTCGGAGATCCCGATGATCCGGTCGGCATGCGCGCCCATGAAGGCGGCAATGTGCGCCGTGTGCGCCGTCTCCTGCATCGTCTCCATTACGGCCCAGACGACCGGAATACCGAGCGCGCGGGCGGCTATGGCCGGCAGCGGATGGACGCAGGTGGCCGTGACGACGGCCGCCGGCTCTTCCGTCGCCAGCCAGCGCACGAGCTGCCGGAACGGTTCGCCGGCCATCCCGCCCAGCACTTCCTGTTGCCAATGGGGCAGGCCGAGATAGAAGGAAACGGCGAGGGGAAGCGGCAGCACGACGGTCCGGAAGCCGGCCGCGCGCGCATCCGCCGCGATCCGTCCTTCACCCGGCACCGCCAGGATGCAGTCGTAGTAAGCCGCCAGTTCACGCAGCATGAAGGCGGTCAGTTTCTCCGCTCCGGTGACGAAGTCGGGGTTGCACAGATGGGCGAATACAACGAGCCGCGGTTTGCGCCATGCATTCATCACATCGTTCGGGCGCCTGAAAGCCCGGCACCTCCTTTGCGTGTACTACACCATATGGGGAAGGCGGACAACACGGCCCGGCATTTGGCCCGGCGCCGGATGCACATCTTGCGCGCCGTCCGATGGTCATCCGAACAATGCCCCAAGCATCGCATCCAGCCTGCGGGCGTACGAATGATCGCGCATCGTCCGGTACAATCCGTTCAGCGCAATCGCCCGCCGTTCATCCTCATGCACGAGATAATGGTCGATCTTCGCCGCCAGCTCTTCCGGCGAGGCGTACGTCTCGATCTCCCGCCCGGGCACGTAATAAGCGGCCAACTCGCTGCGGACGTCCGTCAGCTGCAGCGACGCGCAGGCCGCGATCTCGAACGTGCGCGGATTCGGCGACACCGCGCCCAGTCCGACGCTGTTGCTGTTGAACGTGCCGTCGTCGGGCTCCCGGTGCATGTTGATGACGATTTTTGCCCCGCCGTAAACCAGCGCCGTCTCCTGCGGCGTCATCCAGCGCCCCTCAATACGCGAAGCGAACTGCCGGTAGTCGCGCAGCCGCTCCCACCAGTAGCCGATGATCCTGAGATCCCGGCCCTTGAGGTACGGCAGCAGCTGGTCGAAGAACGCCACCCGGTTCCAGTACCCCGATCCGACGAACGCGATGTCGCATCGGACGCCGGCCGGCGCATTCTGCGGTCGGAAATGACCGGGATAAAAGCCCAGCGGCAAATGCCAGACGCGCTGACACCCGGCGGCGCGGTAGAATTCGACGCAGTTCGCCTCCAGCGTGAACACGTCGTCGTAATGAAGCGCCAGCGAAGCGGTAATGTCGGTATAGTACGGATCATCCGTGAACCAGATGACCGTCCGGATGCCGAGCTCCCGGATCCGGTCCGGGATGTCCGGCGGGACATGCAGGCCGTCAAGGAACAGCACCGCATCCGGACGGACGGCCGCGGCCGCGGAAGGCGCCTCTTCCTTCCGCTCGACGACGGTCAGCCGCGTCACCAGCTGCTCCAGGCTTCCCGCGATCGCCTCGTCGATCGGCGAATAGGGAAACCCTTTGCCCGTCGACACATACATGACATGAACGTCCCGCACCGGCAGCGGCGCCTCGGCGGCGCGGACGGTCCGCTCGCACAGTCCCATCCAATACCCGTCCCGCCAGCCGTCGCGCCAGCCGTCGCGCCTGCCGGCGGCATAGCGGCCGGCGTACGCCCTGTTCCGGACGGAACGTTTTCTTGCAGCGGCGGTCACGCGCATCACCCCTTTGTCCTCTCGCAGATTTCGCGTCCTTGCCGCAAGATCTTCAGCTGCACGATCATCCGCCGCACGATCATCCGCCGTAACCGAGCAGCCGCAGCAGGCTGCCCGCGCGGGCCGTGTACGTATGCTCGCGCAGCGTCCGGGCGAGCCCGCGCACGGCGATCCGGCGCCGCTCGTCGTCGTGTTTCAGATAGTGCCGGATCTTCGCGGCCAATTCGGCGGGGCTGTCGAACGTCTCGAGCTCAAGCCCGGGCCGGTAATACGCCTCGAGATCTTCGCGCCGGTCCGTGAGCTGGAAGGCGCCGCAGGCGGCAATCTCGAACGTGCGCGGGTTGACCGACAGCCCGGGCAGTCCGCTCGCATTCGCGTTGTCGGAGCCGGGCTCCGCCGTGCGGTGCAGGTTGATGACGATTTTCGCCCCGTTGTAATAGAGCACCGACTCGTCAACCGGCAGCCAGCCCGGCCGAATCGCGCGTTTCAGCAGCCCGTAAGACTTGAGCCGCTCCCACAGGCCGCCGGCGATGAACACATTGAGGTCCGCCAGCTCCTCCGCGATCGCGTCGAACGTCTCGACCCGGTTCCAGAACGCCTGGCCGATGAAGCAGACGTCGCACCGGTAGGCGGCGGGCGGCGTCACCGGACGGAACCGTTCGATATCGGCGGCGAACGCCAGATGATGGACTTCGGGGCAGCCGAGCGACCGGTACAGTTCCACCGTCGACCGCTCATGCGTCACGACGACGTCATAGTGCGGCGCGATCGCCACCGTCTGCTCCGTCACATAGGGATCGTCCGCGAACCAGACGGCCGTCCGGATGCCCATTTCCCGAATCCGGTCCACCTGCTCCAGATGGTCGTCCGGGAACACGTGCAAGCCGTTTAGCACGAGCACCAGATCGGGCCGGATGAGCGCCGCCATCTCCGCCATCCGGGTCGGATCGGCGACATGCAGCTCCGCCGCATGAAGCTGCAGCGCGCCGATCATGCCGTCGTCGATCGACTCGAACCCTTGCGGCACATAGAGCACCCGGATCGGCAGACGCTCGGGCGATGCGGGCGGGAAGACAGCGGCCGCCGCCGCCGCGGCGCCTTCCCGCCAGCCGATCGACCACCCTTCCCGCCAGCCGTCCCGCCTTCCCGCCTGATACGCGCTGCGCCGGGCCGTTCGGACGCGCGGCGTGCTGCGTTTGCGGCTCAATGCCCGTTGTTGCATGCGGCTCACCGCCTTCTCCGCAGATTCGGCTGCAAATGAAGCGGAAGGCGCCGGCCTTGTGCGGCTTGCGCCTTCTTGTGCCGTCCTGGGTAATATATGCCGGGCCGGCCACATGCACATGGTCACTTGTCCGCCCGCCGCAAAAACAGGCTTTTGCCTGTCCCGGATACCCGAAAAAACAAGCCCCATCCATAGCCATGGATGGGGCTCTCCGGATCCGCTACGGCTGGCTCTCGTATGCCAGCTGATGCCCGTCCTCGAAACCTTGCGCGAACCCGGCGTTGTATCCTTCGTTGTACGCATCGTTGTAGCCTCTGCGGTATGCCGCCGTGCCGCTGCCCGTCCGCCTGCGAAGGCGCCGGGAAACCCGGCCCGCCTGCCGGCCACGGATGCGCCGGACCGCGCGCCTGCGCCGCACCGTCCGGTTCGGTCTGCCGGCCGCTCCCGCCTTGCGGCGCAGCCGCCGCCGAGCCGCTCCTCCGGTCCGTACGCGCCGGCGGCCCGTCCCGGAGCGCCGCCGCCTGCTTCTTCGCCTGATCATACCGGCTCCCTCCCGTCCGTTCAACCTGCTGTTCGCATCCAGATGCCGCTTATTCCGACGCCTGACCGACGTGCCCGCCGCCCCGCCGCATCTCCCTTGAACGGGCTTTGCCGGCAGGCGCATTCACCTGCAGGCAAGCCGTGCGCGCCGGCGCGCCGCCCGGCGCCTCGCCTTGCCCGCCATCCATCCGAAGCCGCTCGTCCGAAAGCCACGGACCGGCCGGCCGGCCCTGCATGACGCGCCGCAGCTTCACGCCAAGCAGCGATTCGCACATGCGCAGCTGGAGTCCGGCCAGCCGCGCCAGCATCGCCGCGACATCTTCCGGCTTCCCGCCCGGAAAGCGCGCGTTCAGGTCAGCCGTGCTGTCCAGCATGCGCGCGACGGCCCGCTGGCTCGACGCCAGCGCTTCGAGGAGCGCCAGCTTCGCTTCACGCTCCCGGTTCAGCCGCGGCATCGCTATCGATCCTCGAAATCAAATTTGCCGTCGAATAACCCGCCGAAATTGCCGCCATCGTCCTCGTTCCCGCCGAGCACCGCCTTGAGGACGCCCGTCAGGCCGCGGTTCAGCTTCGTCAGCCCTTTTATCGTCTCCAGCACATGCTCATGCACGCCAATCGGCTGCTTGACCTGGCTCTCATGATCGGCGAAAGCGTCGGACGTGACGTGGTTGATCAGCCAGTTCCGCATTTTTTCCGCTTCGACGGCTTTGGCTTCGAGAATCATGGCGACGTTCCATTCGATGTTCGCGGCGGCATTCAACATGCGCATATACGCTTGTTCCCGGCTCACCTTGCGTCCATCCTCCCGCTCATTCTTCGGAAGCTCCGTCCAGCTCTTTCATGACGGCGGCGAGATGCTCGGCCATCGATTCCTGCAGGTCGGCGATGTTGTTCAGATAAGCGACGATATTTTTGCCGATCGCCTGGGAATGCTCCATCAGCCCGTCGAACGCGCCGAGATCCGGATGCTGGTCCGGCATCGCATGGATGATCTGCGCCATCCGCACCGCGACATGCCGCTCGGCTTCCAGTACGCGCGCCGCCTGGCGGTGCGCCTCGGACAGATGGTGGATCAGTTCGTCCAGCAAATGCTGCATGACACCGCTCAGCCTCCCTGTGTCCCGCCGTATCCGTTACAGCATATGCGAAAATCAGCCCGCTGCCACTTGCAGTCACAACCGCTGCTCCGTGCGCACCGGCGCGATGATCGGCAGCCCTTCCGGCGCCGCCGCCAGCGCTTCCGTCAGCGGAACGGCCGGTTTCGCCGCAAGTCCCCAGCTTTCCGCGGCCAGCCGCGACGCAATCGGACGGCGGACGCCTTCCTCCAGATGCTGCAGCGAACCGTCCGGCATGCGGATGAGCATCGCGCCCGCCTGACCTTCGCCGGACATGCCGCCGTGCCAGAGCCGCTCCGCATCAGCGGCGGCGATCGGCGGGCCGATCGGCCAGCGCATCAGATCGACCATCGTCAGCCGGACCACGGGAATATGGAGTTCCCCTTCCACCGGCCGGCGCTCGCCCTGAGCGAGCCAGTAAACCGTGCCGCTTAAGGCCCGCACCGCCACATGGCGCGGATAGAAATCCGCTTCGCTGAAAGCGGCGGGGAATCCGTTCTCCACGCCTCCCGGTTGCCGCGCCCGGACCCAGTCGCGCACCCTTCCGACCAATCCGTGCGGATCGTGTCCCCATTTCTCGCCGTAATATGCCGCGTTGTGCTCGTTCACGGCATCGAGCGCCGGTCCGAGCGCCTTGATGCTGACGCTGCCGAAATGGTGAATGAACGTGTCGCGGGCGACCACCAGGCGGAAGCCCAGCAGCTTGACACGGATGTTGTAGTCGTCGTCCTCGTAATTGCCGACCGTGTATCCTTCATCAAAATAACCGGTCCGCTCCCACAACTCCCGCCGGAACGCGAGACAGAACCCGGTGATCCGCTCGACGTCCTGCCACAGCGCCGGGTTGGAGCGGTTGTGCGCCGCCGCGAACGCCTGCATTTCCGTCAGATTGCGATACGGCACCTCGATTCGCTGCTCACCGCCGATATAGTTCGTCACCGGTCCGACCAGCCCGATCCGGTCGTCGCTCGCGAGGCAGGCGAGCAGATTGTCAAGCCACCGCTCGGTCACCAGCGTGTCGTTGTTGAGCACCACGATCGTCTGCCCTTTCGCCATCATGAGTCCGCGGTTCACCGCGCCCGCGAACCCGTAATTGCGATCGAGCAGCCGGTACCGGACACGGCCGCGCATCGCCTCGAGATAATCCGCCGTCCCGTCCGTGGAACCGTTGTCCACCACAATGACTTCATAGGGAAGATCCGTATGCCGGAAAATGCTGTCCACGCACATCCGCAGATATTCCAGCTGATTCAGCGTCGGAATGATGATGCTGGTCCCTTCGAACAGGCGGCCGAAACCGTGCAGTCCGGTTTCGAAGCCTTCGCGGTATCCGGCTTCCCGGCCCGCCTCGTAGGCGCTCCGTTCTTCTCCGCGCAGCGGGCGCGGCCGGATCGCTTCGGCCCGCCGGCTCGCGCCGGCACCGCGGACCGCGCTTGCACCTGCGCCTGCCCTTCCGAACCTCCGGGCCGGTCCGGCCGCCTTCCCGGCACGCCCGGGACGCGCCTTGCCCGGCCGGCGGCGGCGCCCGCGCATCCGTGCCGCTACACCGAGTGCTCTCATGTTCTCACCCCTTCCGGTTATCGCGGACCAGCCGCACGCGCCGCCTCAAGCGGGCGGGCCGCTAGATTTCACCGGGCGGCCGGGCGGCGATATGATCCGCGAGGTGGCCGAAATCGAGCGCCGCCTTGCCGAACTCCGCCGCCAGCGCGGCGGCGATGACGACGGCCGGAATGCCCGCGGCGACAAGCGCCAGATCATAGCTGTCCCGCGCGGCGGCCGCTTCGCCGATCACCCGGTCGATGTCCGCGAATCCGCGGACCGGCGAAATGACGCCCGTCACCGCATAGCCCGCGGCCGCCAGCCGAGCCGCCATCCCCGGCGCCGCGTTGCCGATGACCAACAGGCGCCTGCCCTGCATGAGCCGCGCGAGCAGCCCGGTCTGATACAGACTGTAATTGATCGTCGACTCCGTCAGCCGGAGCGACCGGATGTCGATTCCGTTTCCGGCCAGCGCCGGGCCGAGCAGCGGGCCGTAGTGGCGCCGGCGCGACAGCGGCACGCCGACGATCGACGCCTGCCGCACCGCGGCCGCCAGCCGGTCCCGCGCCGCGTGATCGGGCACGGCCATCCCCGCGCCGGCGAGGAACGGGGCTTCGCCCCGGACCACCGCCGCTTCATAGACCCTGTCGTGCGAGAGCGCCAGCAGCTCCCCGTCGCCGAGCCGGACGACCGAGAGCGTCCGCCCCTCCGCGAGCGCGGCTTCGAATTCATGGAAGACCCCGGCCGCATCAATCAGCGGCAGCAGACGCGGCCGCAGGGCGTCGACGCCCGCCGCGATCACGTCCTGCAGCGTCAGATCGCCGAGCGTGAAGCCCGCGGGCACCGCCTGCTCCAACAGCAGCTCGCCGCCTTCGTAGCGGCCCCGTTCCAGCGCTTCCTCGATCGAGGCGGCGGACCGGCCCGCTTCCGTGCGCTCCCGGCCGGCTTCCGTCCCTTCGGTCCCCGCCGGAAGCCGGCGCCGCTGCAGGACGGCCGGCCGCTTCCCGCCGATTCGGTAGCGCCGGCGTCCGCCCTTCCGCCTGCCAACCGCCGCTCCGGCCGCCGCACCGCGCCTGCGGAGCGCGCCGGCCGTCCGCTTCCGCCTCCGGACGCGGACGACGCCCGTTCCCCGCGCTTTCCGCCGCGGGCCGCGAACCCGGCGCACCGGGCGGGCTTCCGGCACCGCAGGCGCTTCCGGCAACACCACTCCGTTCATCGCCGACCCCTCCGTACCCGGTTTGCCGCTTCATACAAAGAATCGAACGTGCCCGCATCCGTCCACCAGCCCTTGAGCGTCCGGTGGGTCAATTTGCCCGCGGCGGCATACACGTTGTTCACGTCCGTAATCTCCAGCTCGCCGCGCCGGGACGGTTTGAGCTGCCGGATGATCCCGAACACGTCCGCATGATAGAAATAAATCCCCGTCACGCACTGATTCGTCGCCGCCTGCTCCGGCTTCTCCTCGATCCGGACGATGCGGCCCGACTCGTCAAAGACCGGCACGCCGTACCGCCTCGGATCGCTCACCCGCTTGAGCAGCACCATCGCGCCGTCCGGCTGGGCGGCGAACGCCTCGGCATGGGGCTTCAGCGATTCCTCGAACAGATTGTCGCCGAGCAGCACGACGATCTTGTCGTCCGGATCCACGGCGGATTCGGCCTGCGCCAGCGCCTCCGCGATGCCGCCCGCTTCCTCCTGGATCCGGTACGTGATCGACAGTCCCTCTTCGCGCCCGCTGCCCAGATAGGCGATGAACGAGCCGGCGGCCTCCCTGCCCGTCACCAGGACGACATCCGTAATGCCGGCTTCCTTCACCTTGGCGATCGCGTGGCCGATCATCGGCCGGTCGCCGACGGGCAGCATATGTTTGTTGTACAGATTCGTCAGCGGCCGGAGACGCGTTCCGGTGCCCCCGGCCAACAGCACTGCCTTCATGCCGTTCCCCCCTCGAGCTTTGCGGTCAGTGGAACCATGCCGGGTCCGCCTGCCATTTGTCCAGAAACAACGCCCGGTTGCGGGCGATGAGCGCCTGCTGCGCCGCTTCTCCGCCAAGCCGGAAGCTGGCGCTTCCTTCGTGATAGACGAGCGTGTCCCGGCAGATGCGCAGCCCGTATCCGAGCATGCGGATCCGGAAGCAGTAATCGTCGTCCTCATAGTGTCCGGGCGAAAATCGTTCGTCCAAACCGCCGACCCGCTCGTACACCGCCCGCTTGAACAGCAGACAGAAACCCACGAGCCGGAGCGCCGGCTCCCATTTCGCCGGGTCCGGCACGTTCATCCGTTCGGCGATCCGCATGAACTCGTCCGGACCGTCGAACGCAAGGTCGACCCGCTGGCGGCCGCCGACGTAATTGGAGACCGGCCCGACCGCGCCGATCTCGTCCGAACTGTGGAGCGCGTCGAGCAGATTTTCGAGCCAGCGGGGCGTCGCCATCGCGTCGTTGTTGAACAGCAGCAGCTGATCGCCGGACGCCATGCGCAACCCCTTGTTGCACGCCCGCGGGAAACCGGCGTTCACCGGCAGCCGGACGAACGGCAGCCGCTCGTCCGCGCACCATTCCGCCGTGGCGTCGGCCGACCCGTCATCGACGACGATGATCTCGTAAGGCGTCTTCTCCGGATCCGTATGGCGCCGGATCGACGCGACGCAGCGGCGCAGCAGCATCAGACCGTTCACGCTCGGAATCACAATGCTGGTCAGGCTGTATCGCACAGCGATTCCCCCTTCGCCGCATCGCGGCGCCGCGAAGCGTCGGGATGCGCAAGGCGGGACCCGGTCTTGTCCATGACCGCCCGCAGCGCCTCGATGTGGTCGCCGATGATCATGCGCGACACCGGATTGGCCTTGCCCGTGTTCGCTTCGCGAAGCCGGTTGCGGGTGATGACATCGACGGAGCCGCCGATCCGCACGTTCAGGCCGGAGGCGAGCGCGAGCGCCTGCGCCTTCGGCGGCACGGCGAGCACCGCCGGACCGAGCCGCTCGACGGCGCGGCGGCTCAGCGCATGCGGCACCGCGGTCATCGAAGCCGCGCCCAGATCCGGCCGGCCGAGCGCGCGGTTCAGGAAAGCCTTCAGCCGCGTCACATCGTCCCACCGGCTGAACGGGCCGAGCTGCCGGCCCAGCCCGTTCAGCGCCACGTCCGCCCCGCGCCGGACGGCGTCGACGAAAGGCCTGAGCTGCCGCGCGGGAATCGCAAGGTCCCCGTCCAGGAAGAGCAGGACGTCCGCGTCCGCCGCGGCGGCGCCGGCCGCCCGGCCGACATCGTGACCGAGGGGCTCCGGATAATGGAGAATCGTCACGCCGGGAATCGCGCGGACGACGGCCAGGCTGCCGTCCGTGCAGCCGTTCAGCACGACGATCAGCTCATCCGGATGCAGCGCCTGCGCCTCGCGGATGACGCCGCCGATCGTCGCGGCTTCGTTGCAGGCCGTTATGATGACGGCCAGCCGGCCCGCGCCGGCTTCGGGCGGCCGAGCGGCGTGCCGGCGCAGCTGCCGGCGGACCGCCTTGCCGCGCCGCACGCTCCGGCGCCGTACGGAGCCGGGCCGCCCCGCGCGGCGGCGCGGCGCCAGCGTCCGCCGCCTGCGCGCCGCATGCGCGCGTTGCTTCGTTCCTGCCTTGCGCCTGCTTCTCAACGGCTCTCACCTCACTTTGCTCCGCCTGCGATCCCCGTCGCTGAATCCGCCCCGCGGATCCATCCGCTCGGACAGCCAGGCGATCGCTTCGAGATGGTCGCCCACGATCAGCGGCTCGAGCGACCGGCTCCGCTCCCGCGCCCGGCGGGGCGGATTGAGCCGCCCGACCGGCACGCGGCGGGCGAGGCGGATGTTCAGGCCGGCGGCGGCGGCCTTCGCCTGGGCGAGCGGCGGCACCGCCAGCGCGTCCGCGCCGATGGCCTCCAGCGCCCGGCGGCTGATCGCATGGGGCACGGCCGTCATCGACGCTCCGCCGAGATCGGCGCGCCCGAGCGCTGCGTTCAGCGTGTGCTTCGCCAGCACGACCCCGTGGACGCGGCTCTTGCCGGTCGGCCCGTGATAATCGTTCAGCGCGACGTCCGCGCCCGCCTCGACCGCCGCGACGAACGCCGCAAGCACGTCCCTTCGAATGACCATGTCGCCGTCGATGAAGAGGAGGATGTCGCCGCGCGCGGCGCGCGCGCCGACCGCGCGTCCGACGTCGTGGCCCAGCGGCTCGGGGAACGCGATCACCCGGGCGCCGGCCTGTCCGGCGGCGGCCGCGGACCCGTCCGTCGAGCCGTTCACGACGGCAATCACCTCGGTGCGGGGATGGACGTCGCGCGCTTCCCGCACGGCCGCCGCAATCGTGCGGACTTCGTTCATGACGGGAATGATCACCGACACGAGCGGCCTGGCGTCTGCGGCAGTCCCGGCAGCAGCAGTGCTGTCTTCCATCCGGAATGCCATCGGATCGGCGGCCGCCGTGGGCGCTTGTCCCGCTTCGATGCGCACGGCGCCCCGCCGAGCGGGGATGCCCCGCCGCTTGCCGCCGGTGCGGCTTCGGCTTCCCGCCGCCCGTCCGTACGGCGGCCTGAGCGGCGCCGCGCTTCGGCCTGACCGCGGCCTGCGGGATGCTGCCCGCCGCCGGCCCCCGGTCCGCCGCGCCCTCCTGGATGTCCGCACAGCCATCACCCCCGGAAGATCGGCATTGGCCGAACTTTTCCATCCCATTGTATGTACCGGAGACGAGCGCGCAACGGCAAATGACTCGTGGGCGGGACACCCGCACCCGTATAACGACACGACAAAATAACACAAAAATGTACTCGATAAATGTGGTGCAGATTTCATAAATTCATACGATCAGAAAAATTGAGTCGCTAGCTGAAAGAAAATTTTACCGCGAGGCAGGATAAAGGAGAGAAAGCAAAAACGCCGCCTATTGTCCATTCGACCGACATTTCCGGCATGACGATCGGCATGACGCAGCGGCGTATGGGGATAAGGTTGATTATCAATCGCGACCGTTTTGCTGAACATCAGTTGCCATAAAACTCTAAACTGTGCATGCCTCAACTGGTTGTGAGGACAAACGAATAGGGGAACAGGAATTGCATTAACCATCGAACTTTATAAGTTTATAGGAGATCAATTTGGGCATGCCTCTCAAAAAAGATTTATATTCAATCCAATAAAAAGAATTTAACTGAAAATGATCAATGTCCTTTACTTTGACTTTCACCAATGTCTCTTGCCCACTTACATTTCTAATCACAATCGTTGATTGATCTCGATCAATGTTTATTACTTCAGCCAGTTCAGCAGTAACTTCAGACTCTTTCAAGAGAAAACCTTTCACAAGAAAAGCGGATGCTAGTAAAATGAGGAATAAAAATGCAAATAATGAAATGGATATTTTTTTTGTCATTTTAACTTATCACCGCTTGACACACGTATTAATAACAATGTATAAATTACCTAAATATAGTATGTATATTGATTTTGTCTAAAAAGGCTATTAGAACAATTTGAGAAAGAAGTAAGAATTCCGAAATCGAGATATGGACAAACTGAAGTATTCGGCTCTGCATACGCACATTCCTGGCTGCCTTCATTTATGGACAGGGTAACAATAAACCTTGGTTGGGCATCCTTTACATTCAGCGTAACTGGAGATTACTTCACTTGGACAGTTGGGTCATAAAGTCTATCTAAGTCGCAATGATTAATCTATTCTAAAGTAAAACACACTTGTAAACTCCCCTCATAGTAGACACCTGAAACAATGATCAGGACTACTTTTGAGGGGAGATTTTCTGTGAAGTATAAAAATTTGTTACACCGGTTTCGCATCTCACTTGACAACATACTTCAGGATCGTTTGAAATCCTAATTTCCGTAGGAATTACGGAGCATCTAATTTGATAGCAAACAAGTCCCCATCTGCATACCAGCGCGAAAGTACAGTGATGTTTATGATTAGTGATTCGGTATCCAAACCTTTGCAACTATCCCATCTGCCTTTGAAAAGCTACAGCTGTACCCGAGTTCGACAGTTACTAGGTAAATGAAATACCCGCTATCCCTTGCGCTGTCTGGGTTGACGGGCATTTTTCTTAAGAAATGCGTGTATCTATGCCTTGGGTTGTATCTTTAGGAACTTTGGTGGAGCCTCAATCCCAAGCGTATCAAAGGTTTTTCGTTGTTTGGGTGTCAATTCCGTGCTCTGGTAGACGTCTCCGTTATTTGATGAAAAATGTCCAAGATGAATGCGATCGAGTTCCTTGCGTAATGCCGTCCAGGTCTCGCCGGTTTCTTCTTCGATGATGCGAACCAGCAGTAAAGCAAGCCAACAAAGCAGGATGTGGGCGCGAATGCGGTTTTCCAGCCGATGATACATCGGACGAAGCTCCAACGTGGTCTTTAGTGTTCGGAATGCGTCTTCCACATCAACCAGCTGCTTGTAGCCGAGGGCAACGTCCTCTGCAGAAAGCGTGTCATCCGATGTCCGGATGAGATACTTGCCGTCATATTTCTCTGCGTCACGGATCGCTTGCTTATCCAGCTTGAGTGTCCCGTCTTTCAGTTGACGCAAGTACTTTCCGTAGGTCGGATGCGTGCGCAATCGGCATGCGGCTTTCGTGTGCGCCTGGTTGCTTAACTGCTTGAGACCCTCCAGTTCCGCTTCCAAACGTTCGATTAGCTCTTTCCGGCGCAGACGATCCCGTTCGGCTTCTTTGGGATTATGCACGAGAACGTAGCGTTTTCTCGCTTCGCCGTCGCCGACGACGATATCCTTGACCTGCAAGTTCTCGCGCACGTGGTGGTACCGGCCTTTGCGGCTCATGGCAGCATCCGTCGTCTCTTTGCCGGATCGCATCTTCTCCCCGGCGATATAATGACCGCCGGCCCGCTGCAACGTCCGCAAATTTTCTTCGGAGGTGAAGCCGCGATCCATCACACTGATCACCCGGCCGAGCTTCCAGCCGACCAAGTCGCGCTTGACTTGATTGACGACCGACATATCCGACGTATTGCCCGGCCAGACCCAAGAGCGGATCGGAATCCCTTGACGCGTGACGGCGAGCCCGATGACGACCTGAACCAGATCCGGACGCTTGTCCTTCGAAAATCCCTGCTTGCGCAAGTCGTCATCCTCCGGCACATCGAACGGATCGACTTCGAAGTAAGAAGAGGTGGTGTCGAAGTAAAGCAGATCGACCTCCAGATTCAGCAAATCGGAAACAGCACAATAGATCTGATGCGCCAGCTCCGATTGAACTTCCAACAACTCGTCCATCGCTCGGTACAATTGCTGGCTGCCGACTTCGCTTAGGCCTGGAATATACACCTCGTCCTTCACCCAATCTTCCATCGCCAGCTTGCTCGAAGGATTAAGGGCGCGGTTGGCCACCATAGCGAAGATCAGACGCTCAATGGACGATTGATATTTACGATCCTTGAACAATTTTTCGAGGATGGCGTCCAACCCGATCTTTTGCCACAGCTGATGGAGGAGCCAGGCTCCGCCCAAGCGCTTGCTGGACCGGAACAAGAATTCCGCCGTTTCGCCAATTGCGTTTTGCGCCTGCAGCGCCGCTTCCGGAGTCAGGTAACGGGCAATGCTCTGCACCAACCGTTCCAGAACGGAACGATCGATTTCGTCCTCGCGGCCGAACGAGTAGATGACCTTCGCCTTGGCATGCTTCGCGACGGGATCCCACTCGTTGTGCGCAAGCTGAAGGTAAGCGGTGGTGGATCCATTTTTGTTTTTTCGAGAAACGCGTCGTATATACATGCCTATATAATACCATATATCATCAATAAATACAAGAAAACATCAACAAAACGTGTGCCTATGAAACTTTGCGTTTTTTTCTATCTTCAGTCCCCAAAAACCTTGCTGTTATGCGATTCTTTATTTTTCATGTGCCTAAAATTGCCGATTTACTGTCGAACTCGGGCTGTAAATAGAAAAAAAAAGCGGCATCCCCCATATCACTGTTCCAGTGAATACCGTAGAAATGCCGCCAAAATGCTCGTCAAAACCGATACCCAACCGCAATCCAGTTCAACATCCCGTTCGGCGCCGGTCCGATCCGCAGCCGGCTCACCGCAACCACCGCGTACTCGGCGAATTTTTCCTTGATCGATGCGATGACGCCCGGCTGATCCGCCGTCACTGTGAGCGCATACTGATCGTCGGCGTACGTCTCGTCGAACGGCAGGGCGACTTCGATCTGCTCCTCCTGCCCGGTGAACGCGAACGGCGTCAGTCCGAACTGCTGCAGCACCGCGCCTCCGCCTTCCGGCGCCGCGACCGGATTGAACGCCATTTTCGACGCCGGCAGGCTGTAGTCCCGGACATGGCGGTCGCTGATCGCTTCAACCGCGATGTGCCGGCCGTCCACCGCGCCCTCGGCAATCCCGTTGCGCCGTCGGCGGATGCCGCCGACCCGCCGCCCGGAGCCAGCGCGGCCGCCGCGCGCGCGGCTTCCGCCAGCGCTTCGATGACGCCGCTCGCCAGCTTCGCGGCCGTAACCGCGCCGTCCGCCAGATGGACGGCGCTGACGGCGCCGGCTTGCAGCTGCGCACCGCCCACCGAACCGGCCGCGAGATGCCCGGCCCGCACCGCGCCGGCCTGCAGATGCCTGCTGCCCACGGCATCCGCCGCCAGATGGTCGGCGCCCACCGCGCCGGCCTGCAGGTGCCTGCCGCCCACGGCGCCGGCCTGGAGCTGCTTGGCGCCCACCGCGTCCGGCGCCAGATGCTCGCTGCCCACCGCGCCGGCCTGTATCTGCTCGCCCCCCACCGCGTCCGGCGCCAGATGCGCGGCGCCCACCTCACCGCGCGCGATTTTGCCGCCCGTGACGGACGCTTCGCCGAGATGCTCCGAACCGATGGACAGCGGCGCAAGATGAATGCCCGCGACGGAACCGGGCGCGATTTTCTCCGCCGTCACCGCGCCGTCCGCCAGATGCTCGTTGCCGACGGCGCCGGCCTGGAGCTGCTTGGCGCCCACCGCATCCGCCGCCAGGTGCACGCTGCCCACCGCGCCGGCCTGAAGCTGCCCGCTCCCCACGGCGTCGGCCGCCAGATGGTCGGCCGTCACCGATCCGCCGGCGATTTTGCTTCCCGTCACGGACGCGTCGATGAGATGCTCCGTGCCGACCGACTGCGGCGCGAGACGATCGCCATCGACGGCGCCGAGAGCGATTTTCTCCGCTGTCACCGCGCCGTCCGCCAGATGCTCGACGCCGACCGCGCCGGCCTTAAGCTGCCTGCTGCCTACCGAGCCCGCGGACAGATGGTCAAAAGCAACCGCCCCGCGCGCGATCTTTTTCCCGGTAACGGAGGCTTCGCCGAGATGCTCCGATCCGACCGACCCCGGCGCAAGATGACCGCCCGCAACGGCGCCGGGCGCGAGCTTCTCCGTCGTCACCGCGCCGTTCAACAGATGCTCGCTGCCCACCGCGCCGGCCTGAAGCTGCCGGCCGCCCACCGAACCCGCGGACAGATGGTCGAATGTGACCGAACCGCGCGCGATTTTTTCACCGGTTACGGCCGCTTCGCCGAGATGCTCCGACCCGATCGACCGCGGCGCGAGATGAATGCTTGCGACGGCGCCGGATGCGATTTTCTCCGCCGTCACCGCGCCGTCCGCCAGATGCGCCGCGAATACGCCGCCGTCGGCGATGGCGGCGCCGCCGACGCTTCCCGGCGCCAGCCGGTCCCCGGTCACCGAGCCGGGCGCGAGCTTCCGCCCGGACACCGAGCCGTCTTCCAGACGATCCGGCTGCAGCAGATTCTCGGCCACATGCGCCAGCGTGATCGAGCCGCGGCGGATGTGGTATCCCTGGATCGCTTCCGCTTTCAGCTGCTTGCTGCCGACCGATTCCAACGCCAGGTGCTCCGTCCGGACCGCGCCCTGGGCGAGCGCAGCCGACGTCACGGCGGACTCCGCCAGATGCTCCGGGCCGACCGAACCGGGCGCCAGATGCTCGGACCCGACGGCGGATTCCTGCAGCTCCCGGCTTCCGACCGATCCCGGCGTCAGATGATGCTGCGCCACCGATCCCGGCGTCAGATGATGCTGCGCCACCGCTCCCGGCCGGATGTGCGCGCCGTCCACCGTCCCCGGCTGCAGCTGCTCCGGGCCGACCGAACCGGGCGCCAGATGGCCGGATGTCACGGCGCCGGCGGCGATTTTGCCGGACGTGACCGCGCCGTCCGCCAGATGCAGCTCCCGCACCGCTTCGCCGGCGATGTGAATGCCCAGCACCGCGCCGTCCGCCAGATGCCGGCTCCGGATCGCCTCGCCGGCCAGATGCTTCGATCCGACCGCCCCGTCGGCCAGCAGCCTGCCGCCGATTGACCGCACGGCCAGATGCTCGGTGGTAATGGCACCCTGCGCGATATGCGCGCCGCCGACGGCTCCCGGCTGCAGATGATCGCTTCCGACGGATCCGGGCGCGAGATGCTCCGCCGCAATGATCCGTCCGGCCAGCTGATCCGGACCGACGGATCCCGGAGCCAGCTTTTCCCGCGTCACCGCGCCGTCCGCCAGCTTCACGGCCGTCACGGCCTGATCCGCCAGCTTGTCAGTCGACACGCTCTCCGGCGACAGTTTCAACGAAGTGACCGCATGGTCCTCCAGATGGTGCGGCTTCACCGCCCCCGGCCGGATATGGCGGTCATGCACGGCGCCGGAAGCCAGTTTCTCCGAGGTTACGCCGTCTTCCGCCAGGTGCCGGGTCTCGACCGCTCCTTCCTGCAGATGCGCCGCGCCGATCCCCTTCGCCCGGATTCGCTCGGACGTGACGGCTCCCGGCGCGATCGCCTCTTCCGTCACGGCCCCTTCGGTGAAATGGAACGTGCGCAGCGCCCCCGGCGCCAGCTTGTCGAATGTCACCGCGTCGTCCGCCAGATGCTCCGTCCTGACGGCGCCGGACGCGATGTTCGCCGAACGGACGCTGCCCTCGGCCAGCTTCGTGTTCCCGACCGCGCCGTCCGCCAGCTGCGTCATGCCGACGGCGCCCGGGCCGATATGGTCTTCCTGCACGGCGAACGCCGCCAGCTTGTCGCTTGTCACCGCTTCATCCTGCAGATGCGCGGTGCCGATCGCGTTCTGCTGCACGTGCCGCGCCTCGATGCTGAGATCTGTCAGATGGCGTGAGTGAACCGAACGGTCGGCCAATTTGTCCGCATTGACGGAATGGCGCGCCATATGGCGCAGATGAACCGATTCGTCCGCCAGCTTCGTCGCATTGACACTCTGGTCGGCCAGTTTGGATGCGGTGACGGCGTGGTCGACCAGCTTGATCGTGCCGACCGATCCGTCGGCCAGCTTGGCGGCCGTCACCGACTGGTCCGCCAACTGTTCCGTGCCGATCTCACCGCGGGCGACGTGTTCGCCGCGGACCGCTGCTGCGGCGATTTGTTCGGACTGGACCGCTCCGGACGCCAAGTGTTCCGTCTTTACGCTTTCCGGCGCGAGCGCGCGGCTTGCGACCGCCGATTCGGCGAGATGGACGGCTTCGACGGCGCCCGGAGCGAGATGCTTTCCCTGGATGGCCCCCAGCGACACGTGATGCGCAAGCAGGATCCCTTCTTTCAGATGGGCGCCCTCGATCGCACCTTCCTTGATTTTGGGGCCGGTCACCGCGCCGTCCCGCAGCTTCGAGGTCGTGACGGACGCTTCGGCGAGTTTGGATGTGTCGACCGCCTCATTCGCCAGCTTGTCGCGGGTAACGGCGCCGCTGCGCAGTTTATCCGTCGCGATGGCATGGTCGGCGATCATCTCGCTCGTCAGAATGTTCGGCTGCAAATGCTTCGCTTCGATCGAACCGGCCGCAATCTTGTCGCCGCTGATCGAGCGGTCCGCCAGTTTGTCCGGCGTTATGCTCCCGTCGCGCAGCTTCTCCCCGCCGATCGACCGGTCGAGCAGTTTGTCCCCGGAGACCGAATTCGGCGCCAGATGCTCGCCGGTCACCGACTCGGGCGCCAGTTTGGCCGACGTGACGGCCCCGTCCGCAATTTTGATGCTCTCCACCGCGTAGTCGCCGATCGTATGCGTCACGACCGCGCCCGGCTGGATCCGGACGGTGTCGACCGCGCCGGGGGCAAGCTTCTCGCCCGTCACCGACTCGTCCGCCAGATCGTCCGTAAAAATGATCGGCTCGGGCTTGATCGGCGAACGTTTCTCCTCAATGCTTTCCAGCTTCGCTTCCCTTTCCGCCTCGGCCTTCGCGAGCGCTTCAACCGCTTCCGTCTCGCGGACCGTTTCCTGCTCCGCTTCCCGGATCGCCTCCTCGACGGCCTGAACGGACGCCGTCTCCGCCTCTTTCACGACGGTTCCGAGCACCTCGGCCTGCTTGACTTCCGGCGCCTTCGGCCGTTCCGCCGGCTGTTCGTCGAGCCAGGTCAGTTCGGAACGATTCGGATCATCGACATAAAAGAGCGGTCTGCGCGCTCTGACCGGTCTTCCCCTCCGTTTTTTCGCCATGGCCCACTCCTTCTTTGCCACCATAGAGTCATCTGCATCATATGCAGACGTCTATGGGCAGGTTCAACGGTTGCGGGAGGAAAAAAGACCGGTCGGAACAAAAGCGCCTTCCAGCCGCCGATGTCACCGTTCAGCCGCAACGGGGGGGCTTCAGCCGATGCGCCGCATGCCACAGGGAACCGATGCCGCCGCCGGTCGGGACGGCATGCGCGATGGCCTCGCCGAGGAAGCGCCGCGCGGATCGGACCGCGTGGACGAGCGGCGTGCCCCGCGCCCGGAAGGCCGCGATCGCGGCCGACAGCGTGCAGCCGGTGCCGTGCGTATGTCGCGTCTCGACGCGCGGCGCGCGGATGACGACCGGCTCGGCTGCGTCCGCGCCGCAGAGCACGTCGACGCACGTGCCGCCGGCGGCGGGCAGATGGCCGCCTTTCAGCAGCACGTTGCGGATGCCGAGCGCGAGCAGTTCCCGCGCCGTTTCGATCATGTCCCGTTCCGTGCGGATCTCGCCCTCCCCGATGCCGAGCAGCGCGCAAGCTTCGGGAATGTTGGGCGTGATGAGCTCGGCCATCGGCATCAGCCTCCGCTTGAGGGCGTCAACCGCGTCCGCCTTGAGCAGCCGGTCTCCGCTCTTCGCGATCATGACCGGGTCGACGATCAGACTCGGAACCGGACGGCGCTCCAGGGCGTCCGCCACCGCCTCGATGACGGCCGCATCGTGCAGCATGCCGGTCTTGACCGCGTCGGCGCCGATGTCACCGAGCACCGAATCGATCTGCGCCGCCGCGACCTCCGGCGGCAGCGGGCAGACCGCCTGCACGCCGAGGCTGTTCTGCGCCGTAACGGCCGTTACGGCGCTCATGCCGAATACGCCGATCTCCTGCATCGTCTTCAGATCGGCCTGAATGCCCGCGCCGCCGCCGGAATCGGAGCCGGCGATCGTCAGCGCGCGCGGCAGGGAATGCCGCTTCACGTTCTGCATCATGCCCTCATCCCTTCGAACTCGATCTGCCGCACCGCCGTAAACCGGAGCGGATCGAACGCGTCCAGCGGCACGGGCGGCACTTCGCCCGTGAGCAGCGCGGTGACGGCCGCGCCCGTCGCGGGCGCCAGCAGAATGCCGTTGCGGTAATGGCCGGCCGCGATCACCACGCGCGGCGCATGTCCCAGACGGCCGATCAGCGGCCGGCCGTCCAGCGTGCCCGGGCGCAGGCCCGCCCACCGGTGCACCGGCTCAAGATCCTTCAGGATCGGGAACACCTTCGGCCCCCAGCGGACGAGCCGGGCAATGCCGCGTTCCGTGACGGAAGTGTCGAATCCGGCGACATCTTCCGATGCGCCGCAGACGAGCGTGCCGTTGTTTTTGGCCGTCCAGTACGCCTGCGGCGAGACGACGATGCGCCGGATGAGCCCGGCCGGCATCGGATAGGCGCAGATTTGCCCGCGGATCGGATGGACGGGCAGCGGCAGGCCGAGCTCCCGTTCGAACAGCCCGGTCCAGGCGCCCGTGCAGACGACGAGCACGTCTCCCGTGAACGTTCCGGCCCGCTCCGTCCCGATTTCGACCCCGTCCGCGCCCAGGTTCAGCCGCACGGTCCGGCCGGCCTCCGCGGCGATCGCAACGCCCCGGCGGCGGCAGGCGCTCTCGAGCGCCTCGACGAGCGCCGGCGCGTACACATGGCCCTCCTCCGGGATGTAGAGCGCCGTCTCGATGTCCGGCGCGAGCTGCGGCTCAAGCTGCCGCAATTCGGACGAACCGACGAGTTCGGCGCGGGCGCCGTACCGATTCTGCCACGCCATCCGCGCGGTCAGCGGCAGCACGTCCGCTTCGCCCAACGCGACGGCGAGGCTGCCGCTGCGCCGCAGCTCGATCTTCCGCCCGGACGCTTCTTCGATCGCGGCCGCCCAGTCGGGATACATCCGCAGACTCTTGAGGCAGAGCGCGAAGAACGGGTCCGGCCCGTCGGGATTTTCGGTATATGGCGCCAGCATGCCGGCGGCCGCGCCGGACGCCTGTCCGCCGGGTCTTCCGGCTTCGACGACGGTGACGCCGAAGCCCTTTGCGGCCGCCGCGAACGCTGCCGACAGGCCGATGATGCCGCCGCCGAGGATGACGACCCGCCCGCTCATCCGCCGGTCACCCGCCGGCCGGCCGCGGCCGGTTCGGCCGCGCGGTCCGACAGCGGCTCGAGCACGCCGTCCGGATCGCTGCTCGCCGTCGCATAGAGCCGTTTCGGAATGCGTCCGGCCGCGCGGGAGAGCGCGCCGGCGTAGGCGGCGAGCGCCATCGCGCGGGCCATCGCGACCGGGTCGAGCGCCTTCGCGACCGGCGTGTTCACGAGGATGCCGGAGGCGCCGAGCTCGATCGCCTGCGCGGCGTCAGCAGCCGAGCCGAGGCCGGCGTCGACGATGACCGGCACGTTCGCCTCTTCCGCGATCAGACGCAGATTGTACGGATTCAGAATGCCGAGCCCGGTGCCGATCGGCGATCCGCCGGGCATGACGGCGGCCGCACCGGCCTCCGCGAGGCGCCGGCACAGCACCGGATCGTCGGACGTATAGGGCAGCACGGTAAATCCCGCTTCCGCCAGCATCGCGGTTGCTTTCAGCGTCTCGACCGGATCCGGCAGCAGCGTGCGCGGATCGGCGCTGATCTCGACCTTGACCCAGTCGCCGAGCCCGGCGGCGCGGGCCAGCTTCGCGATGCGCACCGCTTCGGCGGCGCTCGATGCGCCCGACGTGTTCGGCAGATAAATGAGATCCCGTCCTTCCAGATGCTGCAGCACCGAGTCGTCGGCGGTTTCGTCCAGATTGACCCTGCGGACGGCGAAGGTGACGACTTCCGCCCCGCTCGCCTCCAGCGCCTGGAGCATGACCGCCGGACTCGGGAACCGCCCCGTGCCGAGGAACAGCCGCGACCGCAGCGTCCGGCCGCCGATGACGAGCGGCGGAACGCGATAAAACGCCTCATTCATCCGATCAACCCCCTCCCCTGAAATGGACCAGCTCCACGGCGGCGCCGGCCTTAAGCGGCGTCCGGCTCCATTCGGAACGCGCGACGATCTCGCCGTCCACCTCGGCGACGATCCGCCGGTCCTTGAGGCCGTGCCGCTCGATCAGTTCGCCGAGCGTTCGCGCCGTCGTCTCTGTATCGCGCCCGTTGAGGCGAAGCCGAATCGGACCTTCCGCCGGAGGGGCCGCATCTGCCGCATGCCCCGCTTCCCGGGCGGTGATCCGGGCCTTCAGCTCCCGGCTGACCGCTTCGGGGTCCGGGCTGCCGACAATGGCGGACACCGCGCACAGCCGGCGCGCCCCGGCATCCAGCACTTCGTCCGCGTTGTCAAGCGTTATACCGCCAATCGCGACCCACGGGATGGCGATCTCCGCCGCAGCCTGCCGGACGTATTCGAGTCCGGCCGCCGGCCGGCCCGGCTTCGTCGGCGTCGGATAGACCGGCCCGACGCCGATGTAGTCGGCGCCCGCCCGGACCGCTTCCCGCGCCTGCTCGATCGAATGGGTCGAGATGCCGATGATCTTGTCCCCGCCGAGCAGCCTGCGCGCCTCCGCGATCGGCATGTCTTCCTGGCCGAGATGGACGCCGTCCGCCTCCACCTCAAGCGCCAGCTCCGGATAGTCGTTCACGATGAACGGCACGCCGTAGCGCCGCGTAAGCTCCCGGAGCGCGCGGGCTTGCCCGAGCAGCCGTTCCGGCGGCGTCTCCTTGTCCCGCAGCTGCACGATGTCCGCGCCGCCGCGGATCGCCGCTTCCATGACTTCGATCAGATCCCGGCCGGGGTGGCAGGACTCGGCCGTAATGGCATACAGCCGGAAATCAAACGCCGCACGGCTCATCAAAGCGTCACTCCTTCTTCATTCGGTTGATGCAAAAGCTCCGTCAGTCCGCGAACCGCTTCTTCCGCATCCGAGACGCCCTGCACCAGCACGCGCCCTTCTCCGCGGAACACAACAAACCGCCTGCCGTCCCCCGTCTCCGCGCGGATGAGCCACGGATTGCGCGTGATGATGCAGCCGTCCGCACGGAGCCGCTCCTCGATCCGCTCGAGCGGCAGCGGATGGTCCAGCGTCAACTGCACCGTATCCCGGCCGCACAGGACCGCGGCGCGGATCGGGCCGGCGGCCGGACGCGGTGACGGGGCCGCCGACGCTTCTTCCCGGACGGCAAGCCGCTTCGGCCCGGCCTCAGCCCGTTCCATCGGCAAGCCGGATTCCGCCGGGGGCTTCGCCCGCCCGCATACCGCGCAATCCCGCGAAGGGCCCGGCAGCCGCCACTCTCGCCATTCAGACGGCCAGAGCGACGCCGAAATCCACGTCCGGCGCAGCGCCTCGCGGCGGCCGGTCAGCCATTTGAGCGCTTCGGCCGCCTGCAGGGCGGCGACCAGTTCGACGACCGGCGAGATGACGCCTTCCGTCTCGCATGTGCCCGCGTCCGCCGCCTCCTGCTCCCCGCCGATCAGGCAGCGCAGGCAGGCCGTCTCGCCCGGGACGAGCGCCGCGCTCATGCCCGACGCGCCGACCGCTCCGCCGTACAGAAACGGAATGCCGAGCGCGAAGCAGACGTCGCTCATGAGCAGCCGCGTTGCGGCATTGTCCGTGCCGTCCAGAACGAGCTGCACCCCTTCGGCAAGCGCCGCCGCGTTCGCCGAAGTGACGTCCGCCACATGCTCCTCGATCGCGATGCCGCTGTTGATCCGCCTCAGCTTCGCCGCGGCGGCCGCCGCTTTCGGCAGCGCCAGCCGGGCGTCCTCCTCGTCGAACAGCGTCTGCCGCTGCAGATTGCTCGGCTCGACGAAATCCCGGTCAACGATCCGGATGCGGCCGACGCCGGCCCTCGCCATATGCTGGGCGAGCGATGCGCCGAGCGCGCCGGCTCCGACGATCAGCACCGAAGCTTCAAGCAGCCGGCGCTGTCCTTCGGGACCGATCGGCGCGAACCGGATCTGCCGGCTGTACCGCTCCATGTCCGTCCGATCCGCCGAACGTCCGGGTTCCGCCGTTTCCTTCTGCCGACCGGCAGCCGTCTGTTCCGAACCGTTCGTCAGCCCCGCGATATGTTCCGCCATGCCGCATTCTTTTGCCGGATCGTCAGCCATACAGGCTTCCTCCCGCATCGCGGAACGCGCCGGCGCGCTCCTTGAGCCCCGCTTCCACTGCTTCTTCAAGGCTCATGCCGCGGCTCGCCGCATAGTCCCGCAGCTCCTGCGACATCTTCATGCTGCAGAACTTCGGTCCGCACATCGAGCAGAAATGGGCCGTCTTCGCCCCCTCGGCCGGCAGCGTCTCGTCGTGGTACGCCATCGCCCGCTCCGGATCGAGCGCCAGATGGAACTGGTCGCGCCAGCGGAACTCGAAGCGCGCCTTGGACAGCGCGTCGTCCCATGCACGCGCCCGGGGATGACCCTTGGCGAGATCGGCGGCATGGGCGGCAATCTTGTAGGCGATGACGCCCTCCTTGACATCGTCCTTGTTCGGCAGGCCGAGATGCTCCTTCGGCGTCACGTAGCAGAGCATCGCCGTGCCGAACCAGCCGATCATCGCGGCGCCGATGGCCGACGTGATGTGGTCGTAGCCGGGCGCGATGTCCGTCGTCAGCGGACCGAGCGTGTAGAACGGCGCGTCCTGGCAGATTTCCGCCTGCCGGTCGACATTCTCCTTGATCATGTGCATCGGGACGTGGCCCGGACCTTCGATCATCACCTGCACATCGTGCTCCCAGGCGATCTTCGTCAGCTCGCCCAGCGTCTCGAGTTCGGCGAACTGCGCCTCGTCGTTCGCGTCGGCGATCGAACCGGGACGGAGGCCGTCGCCGAGGGAGACGGTGATGTCGTAGGCACGCAAGATTTCACAGATTTCGCGGAACCGGGTGTACAGGAAGTTCTCCTCGTGATGCGCGAGACACCAGGACGCCATGATCGAGCCGCCGCGCGAGACGATGCCCGTCACCCGTTTCGCCGTAAGCGGGATGTACCGGAGCAGCACGCCCGCATGGATCGTCATGTAGTCCACGCCCTGCTCCGCCTGCTCGATCAGCGTGTCGCGGTAGATCTCCCACGTCAGATCGGCGGGATTGCCGCCCGCTTTCTCGAGCGCCTGATAGATCGGCACGGTGCCGACGGGAACGGGCGAGTTGCGGATGATCCATTCGCGGGTCGCATGGATGTTGCGTCCGGTGGACAGATCCATGATCGTGTCGGCGCCCCAGCGGGTGGCCCAGACCATTTTCTCGACTTCTTCTTCAATCGAGGACGCGACGGCGGAATTGCCGATGTTCGCGTTGATCTTGACATGGAATTTCCGGCCGATGATCATCGGCTCGCTCTCGGGGTGGTTGATGTTCGCCGGGATGACCGCGCGGCCGGCCGCCACTTCGGCGCGGACGACTTCCGGATCCATCCCTTCGCGGATCGCGACGAATTCCATCTCCGGCGTGATGATGCCTTTCCTGGCGTAATGCATCTGGGTGACGGCGCGGCCGGGTTTCGCGCGCAGCGGCCGCCTCGGCGGGCCGGGGAACCGTTCGATGCCCGCCCGCTCCGCCTGTTCCGGCGTGCGCCAGCCGTTGTCTTCCGGCCGCTCGGCGCGGCCTTCGTACGCTTCGGTGTCGCCGCGCTCGGCGATCCAGACGCCCCGCAGCGGATTCAGGCCCCGGCGGATGTCGATGCCGGCCTCCGGGTCGGTGTACGGTCCGCTGGTGTCGTACAGCAGGACCGGATCATTCGGCGTCTCGCCCTGCGGCGTCCGGCTCGGGGCGAGCGCGACTTCCCGCATCGGCACGCGCAGATCGGGGCGGCTGCCGGTGAGATACACTTTGCGGCTGCCGGGAATCGGGGATGTGGAGAGGTGAATGGACATGAAAAAAACCTCCCGTTTGGATGATGTGAATCCAATAGGAGGCCAGCGCCGGCGGCTCCGGATCATGACATTCGGCGGTGTGATGCATGCGGCAAGACAAACCTGCCTGACGAGTGCTGCTGCCTCGCGGCTTCCATGCGCGGTGCAGCGATCGCCGCAAAACGATCTCCGCGCATGGAGTCACTCCGGTTGCAGCATCGCCGTCAGCATGCTTTCACAATGCACCTGCACACAGCAGCATGCCAAGGCCAATCCCGCCTGCAACATCCCGCATATGCAAAAAGCCGCTTCACGGGGAAGCGGCTCATTCGCACACGACGGGCACGGCGGGCACACGCCGGACATACGGCGGTCCGTTGGCACGCCGGGTGCACGCTGCATCGTATTCCGAATTCCGAAGCCTTCCCACTTTCCTACGCTGGCATTACCCAGATCAGGTTCAAAGGGACCAAGGCGGATTCGCCTTATCTCAGCCCGCAAGGGCGCCCCTAGTGGATTCGCCTTAGACTATACGGGAGTTTCCTGCAACTGTCAACCGGAGTTGTGAATTCATTTGAGCACCGCCCGCAGACGCTGTAACGTGCCATCCACGTTACAGCCGCTCACGGCACCCCCCCCGGCGCCGCCTATCCGCGCTCGTACAGCTCCATCCAAGCTTCGGCGGTGCGCTGCCACGTGAACTTTTCCTCGACGCGCTTCCGGCCGGCCGCGCCCATTCGGCTGCGCAACTCCGGATCGCGGATGAGCGCGCCGATCCGGTCCAGCAGTTCCGCCTCCATGTTCGCAGGGTTAACAAGATACCCCGTCTCGCCGTCTTCGACCACCTCGACGATGCCGCCCACCCGGGAGGCGACGACCGGCAGCCCGCTCGCCATCGCCTCGACGTTGACAAGGCCGAACGCCTCGCCCGGCTTCGACGGCACGACCGCGATATCGGCGGCGAGGAACCAGTCGGGCACTTTCGTGTATGGCACATACGGAACGAACAGCACGTGCCGCTTCATCGCGCGCGCCATTCTCTTCAGCCGCAGCGAGTACGCCGTATCCCGATGGGAACCGTAGAACGGGCTACCGACGATGACGAGCAGCACGTCGGGATGCGCCTCGGCCAGCTTCGGCAGGATGGCCAGCAGATGATGCACGCCCTTGCGCGGGATGAGCCGGCCCATGAACAGGACGACCGTCCGGTCCGTCCAACCGCGGTCTTCGCGCAGCCGCCGCCTTCGCTCGCCGCTCCCCGGGTCGTCCGGCGGCCGGAACCGGTCGATGTCGACGCCCAAATGGAGGACGCGCAGCTTGTCCGCAGCTTCCGGCACCATCTCCGCTACCGTCCGGCGCAGCCAATGGCTGTTGACAAGCACGCGGTCGGCCGCGGCCAGACTCCGTTTCAGCGCCGATCTGCTGATGTACCGCTTCCCGATGAACGTTTTCGACTGGAGGCTGAGCCAAATTTTTGTTCGGGGAAAACGCCGCCTCAACCGGAGCACGTACAGCGGACGGTTCTCCACCTGGATCAGGGTTGGACGGAACTTCCGCATCGCCGTGCCGACCGCGCGCACATACGCCTTCTTGTCGGCGGCCGGAAAACGCTCGATCCGCACGCCGCCGAGCGAACCGACGCGGGAAAGCCCGCGTCCCGTCCGGCCGTAGATCCGGGGCTCGAACCGCCGCCGGTCCAGACGCGGGGCGAGGTATTCGATGACGCGTTCGACCGAACTTCCCTTGGGCGAAGGGATGGCGAACGATCCGGGCGTGACGAAGGCCACCCTGGGCACCGCCATCGGCCCGACCTCCTCTCGCATGAGTCCTGCCAGCAACATATACGGCAAATGTCCGGCCGGACACGGCGGCTCCCCATGGGCGGGCGATTGGTCGGCGCATCCGGCGCACCGGATCCCGGCTCCCGCGTACGGAAATGTACGGCATCTATGAATCTTCCGCGTCCATCGGTCTATTGATTTGTCCCCGGCATTGTGGCACACTAGGCGGCAAAAGCCCACGGAAGGAGCAAGCGGAGTTGAGCAAATGGCTGCTGAGAACGCTCACGGAACTGGGTTCGCGGAAATGGATCTCCCGTCTCGCCGGCCGATTCGCGCACTCGCCGGCCAGCAGGCTGCTCATACCGCGATTCGCGCGCGTCTACGGCATCGCGGTGGAAGAAGCGGAGAAAGCGATCGGGGACTATGCGACGCTGAACGAGTTTTTCACCCGCCGGCTGAAACCGGGAGCCCGTCCGGTCGATGATGCGCCCGGCGTTCTGGTCAGTCCGGTCGACGCGCGGATCACCGGCATGGGACCGATCCGCCAGGGAACGATCTTCAACGTGAAAGGCCAGGACTACACGATCGACGAGTTGCTCGGCTTTAGTCCGCGCGCGGAGAGCTACCGGAACGGATACGGCATCGTGCTCTACCTGAGTCCGTCCGACTACCACCGCATCCATTCGCCGGTGGACGGCGTCGTCGTCGAACGCCATCATCTGCCGGGACGCGTATATCCCGTCAACGACTTCGGCCTCACCCACATGCCGCGGGTGCTCAGCCGGAACGAACGCCTTGTCACATATATCCGCCATGAAACGGGCGAGACGGCGGTCGTGAAAGTCGGCGCGCTCAACGTCAGCGGCATCCGCTACGCCGATCCGAAGGCGGACCGGCTCAGCCGCGGCGGCGAACTGGCCTGGTTCGAATTCGGCTCGACTGTCGTCCTGCTCACCGAGAACGGAACATTCGAACCGCGGAGCGATCTGGCGCCCGGCGCCAAAGTCCGCATGGGCGAGGCGCTCGGCCGCCTGCTGCAGAACAAATCCTGAACGCTCCGGGCGCCGCGATCCCATCCTTGCGAAGCCGCCGACGCCCTTTCGGTACGACGCCTAGCGCCGCCGGCCGCGCAGGCGCAGCAGCGCATCCGCCATCCGTTCCGCGGCAGCGTCCATCGTCCGGTCGTCGAGATGGGCGAAGCCGAACATCGCGCTGCGCCTTACGGGCGGTGTGAGCCGATACCGATCCCCGTCCGTCCAGACGACGCCCCGCTCCAGACATGCCGCCCGGAACGCGTCGTATTCGCCGGGGTCCCTGCGCCATTCGCCGTAAACATGCATCCCGCTGACGGACGGATACCAGTCGAAGGGCTCTCCCGGCAGCTTCTCCAGCCGTTCGCGGAACCGCTGCATCCTCGTCCCGCAAATGCGCTGCATGCGCCGCAAATGGCGGGCATACGCGCCCGCGGCCATGAAGCGTGCAAGCGCCCGCTGCCAGATCAGATCCGTCGGATGCGGCTCGGTCCATGCCTTCGCGCGGCGAAACGGCTCGACGAGCCCATCGGGCAACACCGCATAGCCGATTCGGACATCCCTCAACATCGTCCGCGAGAACGTGCCGATATAAATCACGCAGCCGCCCTGGTCCATCGCCTTGAGCGGTTCCACCGGCCGCCCGCCCCAGCGGAACTCGCTGTCGTAATCGTCTTCGACGATGACGGCATTGCGCCGCGCCGCCCAATCCAGCAATGCGGCGCGCCGTTCCATCGGCAATACGCCGCCGGTCGGGAACTGCCGGCTCGGCGTCACGAACAGCAGCCGCGCCGGCCAGTCTTCCGGCACAATGCCCCTCCGGTCCACCTTCGCCGCGATGAGTCTCCCGCCGGCCGTCTCGACCGACGTCCACGTCCCCGGATAGCCCGGGTCCTCGACGACGGCAGGATCCCCCGGATCGAGCAGCAGCATCGCGATCAGCGCGAGCGCCTGCATCGATCCGTTCGTCACGACGACCTGTTCCGGATTGGCCCTTATGCCCTTCGATGTCACCAGATGGCGGACAATCGCGCTGCGCAGCGGTTCATGGCCTTCGGCCCGAAAAGCGTCTTCCTGCAGCCTTCCCGGAAAACGGCGAATCTCCGCATAGACAGCCCGCTTCCAATCATCATACGGAAAATCCGCAATCACCGGCTGTCCGATCCGCAGATCATACGGCACCCGGTCATTCAGGGAAAGCTCCATGCGCCTGCCCGCGGCAACGACCCGCCTGCCAAGCGAGGACAGCTGCACCTTACCCGTTCGCGCGTTCTCCGTGCCCGCCGGATGAACCGGATCCGCCGTCTCCTTGATCAGGCCGCCGACCGGGGCGCGGTACGCCGCATACGTTCCCGAACCGACGGCGGTCCGCACATAGCCTTCCGCATGCAGCATGTCGTAAGCGGCCGCTGCCACTCCCCGGGAAACGTCGAACGAAGCGGCGAGCAGCCGGGTGGCCGGCAGACGCGCGCCTTCCGGCACCGCCCCCGCCAGCATCGCGGCGCGGATCGCCTCGTAGAGGGCATCGCGTTTGCCGTATCCTTCCCGCAAAAACCTCAAATACAGCGGTTTGACCGCGATCTCGAAACCGCTCATTTCGTTTCCCCCCGACACCCTTTGAAAATGGACCTGTTCTTCTCACTATGAAATGGCACTTTTGTTCTGTCAATCGTCAGTTTATGATCGATTTCACACGAAAGGGGGATTCCGGAATGAGAAGACGAGAATTTGAAATGACGGATCAACGGGAAATCGAGCAGTTTCTGGAGGAATCGAGCTTCGGCTTTCTGTCGGCGGTCCGCCCGGACGGACGGCCGAGCATCACGCCGCTCAATTTCGTGTATGCGGACGGTGCGGTCTACTTCCACGGAAGCCGGGCCGGAGACAAAATGGACGCGATCCGCAGCAATCCGCACGCGGCCTTCGCCGTCGCCAGGGAGTATGCGATCATTCCGTCCTATTTTACCGATCCGGTCATGGCCTGTCCGGCGTCGGCCTATTTCAAATCGGTGCTGATCGCGGGCCGCATCGAAATCGTCGAAGACATTGCGGAGAAAGCCATGGCCCTCGAAGCGATGATGAAGAAACTGCAGCCGGAAGGCGGTTATGAACCGATCCGTCCGGACGATCCGCGCTACGCCCCGCGGCTGAAAAGCGTCGCCGTCCTGAAACTCGTGCCGAGTTCCATCACCGCCAAGTTCAAATTCGGCCAGAACTTGTCGGACAAGGAACGTTCGGCGGTTACCGCCGGACTGTTGGAGCGCGGACTTCCGCTCGATCGGGAGACAGCCGGTCTGATGGAGCGGTACCGCCCGGGCGCACCGCAACAATAAAGCCGCCTGCCTGCGGGATTGCGGCGGACGGCTTACGTTACCGGACTTCCGACGGACTCTTGCCCGTATATTGTTTGAACTGCCTGCTGAAGAAAAAGATGTCCCGATACCCGAGCGCATCCGCCACTTCCGTCACATTCATCCCGGTGTGCATCAGAAGATGCTGCGCGCGTTCGATCCGGGAGCGGATCAGGAACTGCTGCACCGACATGCCGGTGAGCTCCTTGAACTTGATCGCGAAATAGCGCGGCGACAGGTTGGCGCGTCTCGCGAGATCCTCGACGCGGTGCTGCATGCCCGGATGCTGGCGGATGTAGTTCGCGATCTCGTGAATCGTCTCGGTCAGATGATTGCTTGCTTTTTTCTCGGGCGGCTGGCCGTAGTCCTCGCGCAGCAGATGGATAAGCAGCAATTTGAGGATGAGCCGCGCTTCTTCCTCGGCAGCGTAAGTCTTGATGAGGAACATGCGTACATACCGGGACAGCAGATGTTCGAACTCGACCGTCTCCTGAAGCACCCGGTACGATTTCGGAATGATCTCGACCGGTTCCGTTACATCGAAATGGATATAGGTCAGCACGAGCGGCTTCTGCGGATTGTGCGTCGCGGTCGGGTGGTCGCCCGGACGGAACAGGAAGCAGCTGCCCTTGCCGATCTCGTACGTCTTGTCGTTCAGTTCCAGCCATCCCTGGCCGCTCCAGACGTAGAACAGATCGTAATTGGGCATCGGCTTCTCCCGTTTCTGCCAGCGCCAGTTCGGCTCACAGCTGATTTTGGCCAGCGCCGGCAGCAGCACAAGCGAATTCGGTGACAGTTTCAGCATGTGACCACCTCATTTCATGTCCGCATCGTTCTGAACCCATCATACATCAGCCGCAAAACGGCGCGCAACACAACCGGTCCGGGGAAAACCGCGGGCCATTGTTCGGAAATTCATGGCGTTTCGGGCATCCGGGATGTTATAATATTCGGCATCGGACGTTGTCCGGCTGCCCGGACGACAGCTTCTACGGAAAGGATGCGAGGAACGATTGACCATGAATCCGCAAGCCAGACAACTGAATGAGACGATTGAACGCGAGAACGCCCACGTTTATGCCATGTTGTCGGATTTGGGACGGGCGATCTATTTTCCGAAAGTAGGGATTCTGAGCCAGTCTGCAGAGGCGCGCGCGAAGGCGAACCGCTTCAACGCGACGATCGGCATCGCGCTGGAGAAGGGGGTGCCGATGCACCTCGACGTCATCCAACGGACGCTCTCCGAATATGAACCGAAGGATCTGTACGACTATGCCCCGCCGGCCGGCAAACCCGACCTGCGCAAGGCATGGCGCGAGAAGATGCTGAAGGACAATCCGTCGCTCGCGGGCAAGTCGTTCGGCCTGCCGATCGCGACGAACGCGCTCACGCACGGCCTCAGCATCGTCGCCGACCTGTTCGCCGGCCCGGGCGACGCGGTGATCATCCCCGATAAAAATTGGGAGAACTACGAGCTGACCTTCGGCATCCGCCGCGGCGCCGAGATTGTGAATTATCCGCTGTACGACGAGCGGAACAAGTTCAACAGCGCCGGGCTGCGCGACGCGCTTCTGTCCTGCAGGAACCGCAGCGGCAAGGCGATCGTCATCCTGAACTTCCCGAACAATCCGACGGGATACACGCCGACCCGCGAAGAGGGGGACGAGATCGTCGCCGCCATCCGGGACGCGGCCGAAGCCGGCGTAAACGTCGTGGCCGTGACGGACGACGCCTATTTCGCCTTGTTCTTCGAGGATTCGCTGCACGAATCGCTGTTCGGCAAGCTGGCCGGTCTGCACCCCCGCGTCCTGCCCGTGAAAGTCGACGGAGCCACGAAGGAAGAATATGTCTGGGGCTTCCGTGTCGGATTCATTACGTTCGCGTCGGAGTCCGAAGCGCTGCTCGACGCCCTGGAGCAGAAGACGCTCGGCATCATCCGCGCCACGATTTCGAGCGGTCCGCATCCTTCGCAGACGTTCGTGCTGCGCGCGCTGCAGTCGCCGGAGTTCGACACGCAGAAGCTCGAGAAGTACAACATCATGAAGGGGCGCGCAAACCGCGTGAAAGAGCTGCTCGACAGCGGCCGGTACGCGGGCGCGTGGGACTATTACCCGTTCAACTCCGGATACTTCATGTGCCTGAAGCTGAACGGCGTTTCCGCCGAGCAGGTGCGGAAGCGGCTGCTCGACGCCTATGGCGTCGGCACGATCGCGCTGGGCGAGACGGATCTGCGCGTCGCGTTCTCGTGCATCGAAGAAGAGCATATTGAGGAGTTGTTTGACACGATCCATCGGGCCGTGCTCGACGTCAAGGAAGGCCGGGCTTGAAACTTCATTACGTAAACGCAAAAACCCGCGGGACGGCGCATTGCATTCGTTGCAAGCTCCGCTCACCGCGGGTTTCATGTTTGCCGGATGGGGGATCAGAACAGCCACTTGCCGTCCTTCTGCACCAATTCGCCGTCGAGGTAGATCTCGCCGCCGTCTTTCAGGTTTTTCACCATGTCCCAGTGGATGGCGGATTGGTTGCCGCCGCCCGCTTCCTCGTAGGCGCGGCCGAGCGCGAGATGGACGGAGCCGCCGATTTTCTCGTCGAACAGGATGTCCTTCGTCGGACGCGTAATCCCGAAGTTCATGCCGATGCCGAGCTCGCCGAGGTAGCGCGCCCCTTCGTCCGTGTCGAGCGCAGCCAGCAGCGCGTCCTCGCCTTTCTCGGCGGACGCCCGGGTCACGCGGCCCTTCTCGAACACGAGCCGGATGCCGCTGATCTCGCGGCCGTTGTAGACGGTCGGCCAATCATAGTAAATATGGCCTTCGGTGAGCAGATGGTTCGGCGAATAGAAGATTTCGCCGTCCGGCACATTGTGCTCCCCGGCGCAGACGATGCCTTTGCGGCCCGCGATGTCGACGGTCAGATCCGTCTCCTTGCCGACGATCCGCACTTTGCTCGCGCGGTCGAACCGCTCGGCCGCCTGTTTCATCGAGCGCTCCATTTCCGCATAGTCGACGTTGGTCGCCGAGAAGACGAAGTCTTCGTATTCCTCCAGCGACATTTCGGCGTCCTGCGCCTGCGCCTGCGTCGGGAACATCGTCAACACCCAGCGCGCGCCGCCTTTCATCAAATATTCGGACAGCTTCGCCGTCGCGCGCCGGCGGGCGGTCAGTTTCTGCGGGTCGACGCCGGTCAGCTCCTTGTTGTTGGCGCCGCCGAGAATGCGGATGACGGCGTCCGCCCGATGATACAGCCATTCCATCACTTCGATGTCCTGAAGCTGCGCTTCGCTTGCTTCGTCGAAGAAGATTTTGTCCAGCTCCGCAAGGCCCACCTGCAGAATCGGATGGGCCCCCGCCCGCAGCACCTGGCGGTACGTCTCCTTGATCAGCGGCGCCGTCTCGGCGGCACCGATGATCAGCACCTTCTCGCCGGGCTTCGCCTTGATCGAATGGCCGACGAGCACCTTGGCCAACTGTTCCACTCGCGGATCGCGCATGTGAACGCCTCCTTGCCATGTTTCTGGATATGTACGTTGACGGTGATCCGGCCGGCGCAGTGATGAACGGCATCTTGCGCCGTTATTTTGCTGTTTACCCGCTTTGCCAGGTCCGATAACGGCATCTCGTGCCGTTATTTGGCCTGTCTCCCCTTGCACCGGGGCCGATAACGGCATTTCATGCCGTTAATTGCGGCGGTGAAGCCGTCCGGGCCTGCCGCGACGGCGTTTAACGGCATTTCGTGCCGTTATTTGGCCTGCTTCCCCTTTCGCCGGAGCCAATAACGGTATTTCGCGCCAAGCCCGGTATCGTCAACTCGGTACTGTTGCAGACAGCGTGAAGTTGCACGGCGAATCCTGAGACAGGGAATAGCGGAACCACGTTCCGTTAACGTCCACCCGCGCAAGCCGGCGCACCCCGCCAACGGAACCGCGTTCCTTTGCGCGCGGCGCCAAAACCGCCCGCACCCGGCCCCGGACGGGCCGGGCCGCGCGTCTACTCCGCCGCCTCCCGCTCCATTTTCCGGCGCAGGCGGAACGCCGTCGCCGGCACGAGCGCCAGGCAGCCGGCCAGCGCCGCCAGGGCCGGCGCGTACCGGCCGTCAAGCGCCGCAGACAGCCCGGCGGCGAGGCCGAGCGGCACGGCGCCGGCGAAGTGCGCGGCCGCTGCGACGCGCACGGCGGCGCGCCTGCGCCCGTCCTCGGGGAGCGGGTACAGGTGCCGCCACACCGCATGCCGGTGCGCATGGCGCACCGTTCCCGCCTGCACCCCGGCCGCCAGCGCGAACAGCCAGGAGACAAGCGCCCCCGCCCAGCCCGCCAGGGCTCCGCTTGCGCCGGTGACCGCGCCGGCCAGCGCGCCGACGGCGGTCAGCCGGATCAACATGCCGCCGATGTCGGTGCGGATTAGCGTCAACGTATAAAGCATCAAGTATGTATTTACCCGGCTGTGCCGAATATAACCGGCGATCCAGGCCGCATACGGCCGCCGGGCCGGCGCTTCCGCCTCCGACGGCAGATCGGTGAACGAGCGGAAAAACCGCTCGTATCGCCGCCGCGTCCGCGCTTCTTCATCGAATAGCCGCTGCCACGGGAACCGGTGCCTGGCCGGCAGACGGCAGACGGCAGCCTGAAGCGCGGCGGCCGCGGCCGCAAAGCCGAGCGCGGCAATGAGCGGCTTCGTAAGCAGCGCGCAGACCGCCGCCAGCGTCAGCGCCGTGCGAAGCAGCCGGCACAGCCGCCGCGCAGTCTCGCGGGCCATGCGGCGCTCCTGCCAGGCGCCGGCGTCATTCGCCGCCTTCAGGACGAGCAGCGCAGGGACGAGCGCAGCCGCCCCCGTCGGTGCGCCGCTCTGACCGTAGAGCGGCGCGTAGAGCAGCCAGACGGCGAGCGTCAGCACGCTGCCGGAGAGGTACCCGCTCCGCCTGGCGGCCTTCATGTACCGCTCCATCTCATGCTCGCGCGGCATCAGGAAGACGGCGTCCGCCGGCCGCAGATGGGTGCGCAGCGGCGACCGGACGAGCAGCAGCGTCATGAGCGCCGCTCCGACGGCGGCTATCGGGAAACCCGGCGGGACATTTTCCAGAAACGCCGTATAGCCGCTCAAGGCCGCAAGCGCAACCAGCACCGCGACCGAGGGAAACCCGCTCCGCGCCATGTCGCGGACATAGGGAGTCACGGCCTTGCGCCATGCTTCCGCCCGCTTGCGGCGCAGCGCCTCCAAATCAGCTTCCATACGCATTCCTTTCCGGGGCGATGAACCGGAAAAACAACCGTTCGAGCGACGCGCCGGGCATTCCGGCCATTTCCCTTAAGGTTTCAAGCGTGCCCGAAGCGAGCAGCCGCCCGTCGTGAAGCAGCAGATAGCGGTCGCAGTACGCTTCGAGCGTCGACAGGATGTGGGAGCTCATCAGGATGGCGGAGCCGGAGCGTTTCTCCTCGTTCAGCCGTTCGAGCAGCGACCGCATGGCGAGCGGATCGAGCCCGAGGAACGGCTCGTCAATGATATAGAGCGGCGGCGCGGCGAGCAGCGCATTCATGATCATCACTTTCTGCTTCATGCCTTTGGACAAATGCGCCGCAAAAGCGGAACGCTTGTCCGCCATGCGAAACTCGTCGAGCAGACGCTCCGCCCGTTCGACATATGTCGATTCATCGATGTCATAGGCCATCGCCGTCAGCCGCAAATGTTCCTGCACCGTCAGTTCGTCGAACAGCAGCGGCGTCTCCGGCACATAGGCGAAAGACCGGCGATACCGTTCCGCATCTTCCTCCAGCGTGACGCCGCCGATCCGGACCGTCCCCTCGAACGGCTCCATCAACCCGAGCAGATGGCGGATCGTCGTGCTCTTGCCGGCGCCATTGAGTCCGATCAGCCCGACGATCTCACCCGGCGCGACCGTGAAGGTCAAACCGTGCAGCACGGGCCGACGAGGACTGTAACCGCCCGACAGCTCCTTAACCTCGACAAGCGGCTCCATATGATCACCTGCCATGTCTCCTACATTATACCGGACTTGGTTCATCCGGTTCAAAAAATGGAAGCGCAAGCTTCCGCATGCCATGCATGATCCGCGGCAAAAGGGGCTGCACCTTCTTCGTCCGCGGCGGGCGGACGGCAGACGGGCAGCCCCTTGTTCACTCCATCAGCTCGAGAGCTTTCTCAAGCTTTGATTGTAATCTTCGTCACCGTCGAATCCGCGCCGGATACTTCGATGTAACGTCCGGCAGTAAGCTGCGAAGCGTCACCGACAATCTGGACGTCCTTCGCCACGTTGTAAATGACGGCAAGCGTGCCGCTGTCGGTATTCTTCGTCAGCGAAATCGTCGACAGCCGGCCTTCCGCGTTCAAGGTGACCGAATTCAGGATACCGGCATCCGTGAACGCGTTCGATTGCGAAGCGGGCTGCGTCACTTCAATGAACACCGCCTCGCCGTTGTAAGTGAGAACAAACACCTTGTCGCCCGCTCTCAGGGCGGAAGCATCAACCTTCGCGCCGCCGCGGAAAATGAACGCATTGGCAGCGACCGGCAGCACGACATCGGTATTGTCCGACTTGGTGACAACGATGGCGCCGTTCGTCGCCGCCTTCACCACGCCGGAAACCGTCCGCTCATCCGGAATCTGGCTGTCCGTGCGGTCAAGCAGCGCCGCGAGTTCGGCCCGCGTAACCGGCCGGTTCGGCTTGAACGTGCGGTCCTGGTAGCCGGTGATCAACCCTTTCTCAATGGCGACGGCCACATAGCCGACTGCGCCTGCCGGAATGTCCTTCGCATCGCGGAACGGCAGCGAGGCATTATGCTTGGCCTGCGCTTCATCTTCCAGACCGAGCGCCTTGACCAGCAGCATGGTCGCCCACAGCCGGTCGGCCGGTTTGTCGGGATGGACCTTGTCTTCCGTTTCGGAGAACAGCCCGTTCTCCACCGCGACCGCCACATATCCGACAGCCCACGGATACTGCTTGACGATCTTGTTCGCGTCCTTGAAATGCAGCTCCGTGCGCATTTCTTCTTCAGACTCGGCCTGTTCGCGCAGCCCCATCATCCGGACGGCGGCCGTCAGCGCCTCGATGCGAGAGACCGTCTGATGCGGCTTGAACGTGCCGTCTTCGTAGCCGGTGAAGACGCCTTTCGAAGCCAGACGCATGATCGGAACCAGCGCCCATTTCATCTCCTGCTCGTCTTTGAACTGCAGCCGGATGACGATCTCGTTCGAAGTTTTGCGATCCGACGGCTTCTTTTCGTGCGAATGGCCGTTGTGTCCCTTGTTGTCTTTGTCATGCCCCTTGCCTTTGCCGTCCGCAAAAGCCGAAGCGGCACCTCCGAATAATGTCATGACGGCCAGAGCCGAAATTACGGTTTTTCTCCATGCAGAGCTATGCATCGCTGCTGCATCCTCCTCCCTGATCGAATGGTGTGTATCATCCGACCAGCGCGCCGGGTCGTTCGTGTACAACATTCGGAACCATTCGAGCTTTTCAGGGGGGAGGGCGAAAATCATGTCATTTCGTCGATTGCCGCTCGCTCTCCCATTTCGCCTTCAGCCACCGCGGCGCCCCTTTGTTCTTCCGGTCGAGTTCGCGTTCGCGCCGGCTTGAATTGCCTTTGCCGGCGCGGGATTCCGGACGGGAAACCGCCGCACGGTGCCGGGCCGCCGCATTCGCCGCTTCTGCGCCCGCTCCCTTCTCTCCCGCCTCTTCGGCCGGCTTGACCGGCTGCATCTCCGCCCGCCGCGCGGCGGGTTTGCCCGCGGCCGGTCGGGAATGCGCATCGCGCTTCCGCTCGGACGGATCGATCAATTGTCCGCCGTACAGCTCGCGCTCCCCGATCGCGATGCCGAGCTTGCGCATCAGCTTCCCGACCCGGGGCCAATCGCGGGGATCGACCAGCGAGACGACCGTCCCTTCCCGGCCCATGCGGCCGGTTCGCCCGGCGCGGTGGATGTAGCGCTCGGCATCCGTCGGCACGCCGAGGCTGACGACGAGCTCAAGCTCCGGGATGTCAATGCCCCGGGCCGCGACATCCGTTGTCAACACGATGCGCAGCCGGCCGTCCCGCAGCCGGTCGAGCGTCTGTGACCGGGTCAGCTTGTCCGCGTCGCCGTACAATGCGCCGGCCGCAAACCCTTCATACCGCAGCCGCGCCTCCCAATGCGCGATCTGGTCCGTCTGATCGAAGAAGATCAGCGCCGATGACGGGCGCAGCGCATGCAGCAGCCGCTTCGCCGTATCGAATTGGGCGCGCCGTTCCGCACGCACCGCATAGTGCCGGATCGAGCCGGGCAGGCGGCTCTCCGGAGCCGGATCGATCCGGACGGGCTCCCGCATCAACCGCTCCGCCAGCGCCGACGTCTCCGGCGGCAGCGTGGCCGAGAAGAACGCGAGCTGCCGGTCCCCGGACACGGCGTCCAGCACCGCTTCCAGTTCCTTCGTCGAGCCGAGCGCGAACATCTGGTCCGCCTCATCCAGCACGACCAGCTTCGTCCCGTGCAGCTTGAGCTTGCGCATCTTGAGCAGTTCATGCAGCCTGCCCGGCGTCCCGACGGCGAGATGCGGCTTGCGCTTCAGTCCGTCGATCTGGCGGCTCACCGACGCGCCGCCGATCAGCTGCTGCACGCGCACGCCTTCCGGGCCGCCGAAACGTTCGGCCTCGCGCACGATCTGCATCGCCAGTTCCTGCGTCGGCGCCATGACGAGCGCCTGCAGTTCCGGCTTGTCCGTCTCGATCCGCTGCAGCGCCGGCAGCAGATAGGCCAGCGTCTTGCCGCTGCCCGTATGCGACCGGACGCAGACGTCGAGGCCTTCCAGCATGACCGGAATTGCCGCCGCCTGCACCGGCGCCGGTTCGGTCAGTCCGGCTTCCTTAAGCCGTCCGGCCAGCGACGGCCTCACGCCGAGCGATGTCCATTCCTTCTCCATGATGTTCCTCCCGTCAATTTCCGTTCCGTTGCTATTTGCGGTTCAGCCATGTGCCGGCGATCTTGTCGCCGATTCGCGGAAACATGTGGTACAGTTTGACCCCGAACGCCGCAGCCAGCGGCAGATCGACCTCCGCCTTGCGCGTCTCGATCACCTTCACGATCTTCGCCGCCACCTTCTCCGGCTTCAACATGAACCGGCGCACATTGCGCACATAATGGCCGTCCGGATCGGCGATCTCGAAGAACGGCGTGTCGATCGGACCGGGGTTGACCGCCGACACGGCGATTCCGGTCCCCCTGAGCTCCAGCCTGAGCGCGTTCGTGAACCCGAGCACCGCATGTTTCGAGGCGGTGTAGCCGGCCGATTTCGGCGTGGCGAATTTGCCCGCGATGGACGCGATGTTGACGATATGTCCCTCTCGCCGCGCGAGGAATGACGGCAGCACCGCCTTCGTGCAGCGGACCATGCCCATGTAATTCGTATCCATCATCGATTCAATATGATCGAGCAGCGCATCCCGGAACATTTCGAAAATGCCGAATCCGGCGTTGTTGACCAGCACGTCGACGGGGCCGAAATCCGCCTGGATCCGCCGCGCCACGTCCTGCACCTGTCCGTTGTCCGTCACATCCAGCCGGTAGACGCCGCATCCCGCGCCGATCTCCGCGGCCGTCCTGCGCAGCCGCTCTTCATTCCGGCCGGTCAATATCGGCACCGCGCCCCGGCTTGCGAGCTGCTTCGCCGTCTCGGCGCCGATGCCGCTGCCCGCGCCGGTAATCCAGACAATTTTGTCTTTCAGCATATCGGTCGCCTCCTGCGAACAGTGTACTGCAACCGCGCCCGATTGGCAAAAAGCTCCGCGATGTGCGGCAGCCGAGGCAAGACCCTGCGCCCGCATATGTCTCCACACGGCACCGGATTCATGGTACGATGCGTACAAGGACGATCGGAGGACGGATCACGAAGGGACGTGCTGCAGATCGGCAGCAGCGAAGGAGGGACGGCATGCCCAACATCTGGACGCATCTGCTGTTCGGCCGGGAAGTGCTGGAGCGGATCGGCGAACGGAACATGATCGAAGATACGAGGAAGCGCAATCTGTTTCAAATGGGGTGTCAGGGACCGGATTTTCTGTTCTACCACAACTATTTGCCTTGGAAACGCGGGGATGCGATGAACCGGCTCGGGAGCGCCATGCACAGCCGGCATTGCGGCCCCGTCCTGATGGAACTGCTGGACGGCGTGTCCGGGAGGTCCGCCGAACGCGGCAATCCGGACGACGCTGTCGTCTACGCGCTCGGGTTCGTGATGCATCATACGCTGGACCGGAACATGCACCCATACGTATTCAGCCGTTCCGGCTTCCGCAAATGGGACCATCAACGGTTCGAAGTGATGATGGACACGCTCGTCGTCCGCCGGAAACTCGGCATCGAGACATGGCGCACGCCGGTATGGCGCGAACTGGATGCGGGCGGCGCGCTGCCCGACGCGGTCGTCGACGCTTTCGTACGGATCGCCGCACGGTACTACCCGGATCTGGCCGGCGGCATCCGCCGGGAAGACTGGAACCGGGCCTATCGCGACATGATCGGCGCGCAGCGGCTGTTCCATGATCCGACGGGCATCCGGCGCATCCTCACGTTCGGCAAAATCGAACCGCTTGTTTACAAGCGCCGGGTTCCGGAACTCGATGTGCTGAACGAAGCGGGCAGACCGTGGCTCGATCCGACGGACGGATCGACCCGCCATGCCGACACGTTCGATCATTTGTGGGAGCGCGCCATGGAGGAGAGCATCGCGATCATGCGCGCGGTGCTGGAGTGGCTGCGCCTCGAGGCGCGGGCGGATGATGGCGGCCGCGATCCCGCCCGCATCGCGGAATGGCGCGCGCGGACGGCCGAAATGATCGGCAACCGGTCCTACGAGACCGGCCTTCCGTGCGGCACGGCCGAAATCCGTTTCGCGGACCCGATATGGCCGGACGGCCGCGGCGCACACCCCGACGAATCGCTCAATGGCTGACAGACTGAACGGTGAAGGACGCCCAAGGCGGTACCGCTCTCCAGGCGGCATGCGCCTTGGGCGTCCTATTGTCTGCCGCAATCCCCCTTTAAGTCACATCGCTTCGCGCGTCTGGCCCTTGCGCAGCCGCATCCGCATCAGACGCAGCTTCTCGTAGATCGAATCGAGCGGCTTGCCCTCCAGATCGGCTTCCGAATAGATCTGCTGCAGGATCGGCTTCAGATACTTGTCGCCGACCGTCCGGATCGCTTCCTGGATTCGCACCTGCTCATCCTCCGGAAGCGAGCTGATCTCCCTGTCGAGCAACGGACTCATGTCGTACCCCGCGCGGTCGAGCTGTTCGATCCGCTCCACCAGCCTCCGCCGATCCATGTCGAGCATCTGCGCCAGTTCGTCAAGCCCCATGCCGTCCTGCACGGCCTGCAGAATCGAGCGCGTCGTACGGTGGCGCTCCATCTCCGTCTTGTATTTCAATTCCTTCTGTTTGTACAGCCATTTCATATAAGCTTTCGGATCGAGCACTTCCTGCACCCAGGTCAGCGGGAACGTCGTCCGCCGCTCGAACCCGCGCGTGATGGTCAGCACATCCTCGGCGTACGCGGCCGATTTGGCTTCGCCCCAGCCGGGAATGGAGCGCAGCTCTTCTTCCGTCTGCGGCACGAACGCGCTGATCATCATGAGCAGATTGTTCCGCGCGATCGCATACGGCGCTTTCCGCTCGGCCGCGGCTCTCGTGCGGCGCCATTCCCGCAGCGCGCCATACAGATCCTCCCGGCAATGCAGTTCGCCGTAGCATTGCAGCATCGAAATGTAGCTGCCCGCCGCCGGTTTGCGGTCTTCAAGCATGCCGTCCAGCACCGGTTCATACCCTTCCCCGAGCTTGACGGCGATGCCGTGCCGGAATGTCGAGATCATTTCCTCCCATGACGAGCCTTCGTACCAGATGTCCGTCCGAACCGATCCGCCGCCGGGTTCCGTCCAGACGACGGACCACGTCCCCTGCGATTCGCCGATCGACACCTGCGCCGTGACGACCCGCCCTTCATCCGACTGTTTCTCCAGCGTGTTCAGAAAAACAAGCTGCATGACCATGCACCTCCGCATTATGTTCGGAACGGCCGGCCGGAACCCCGAGAACAACACAAAAAAGCACCTCCCATGATGCGAGGTGCTTCCTCCTGACCGGTTATCCGATTGTCTTCACTATACCAGATTGTGCCTGGAGTGACAAGATGTCACACCCGCCCCGTTCGTCCGTTTCCGCTGCCGTCCCCGTAAGGTATAATAGACGATATGCATTGCGACAGGAGGGGACAGCGGTGCTTCCGAACTATGATTTCGTCTCGGATTCGACCGAAGAGACGTCGACGCGGTTCGTGACGTTCATTACGCCGAATCTCAACCGTTTCGACCTGGCGATTACGAAAACGAACCGGTTCTACGGCAAGAAACTGGTGACCGACCTGCAGAAGGGGATCACGGCCATCATCGGAGCGGACGATCTGGAAGAAGAGGGCTATCTGGAAGAGACGTTCCGGCTGACGGAAGAGGAAGCGGCGGAACTCGAGGCCTTCCTGCACCTCGTGATCGGGCCGGCGCATATGTCGGACTGACCCGGGTCATACTGAAGGCGGCAGACGATACCATCTCCGGGAGGCATCCGCCATGAGCAAGGAAGGCTTCAAACCGGAAAAACGCAGCGAGCATACCGATCTTGCCGTCGTGGAATCGCAGCGCAACGACCTGACAAGCGAGGAATTTCCCGAAGGAGCCTATGGCTCGCCGCTTCTGACCGAGACGCTCGGCAAAAGCGAACCGTACCGGATCGATCAGCGCCATCCGAACCGATTCGACTACGAGAACCGGACGCTGCACGAACGGCAGGACCGCGATTATCCGGGTGACCAGGGCATGCCGGATGAAATGGACCGGCGCTAGAAGCCCGGTCCATTCCATTTTCAACCCCACGTCTCCTCGAACACGTCTTCCTTCCACCCGACGGTCAGCTTCCGTCCGTCCGTCACGACGGGCCGCTTCACCAGGCGGCCGTTCGACGCGAGCAGCCGGATTTGTTCGTCCTCGCTCATCTCCGGAAGTTTGTCTTTCAATTTCATCTCGCGATAGACTTCTCCTGACGTATTGAAGAACGCGCGGATTCCCAGTCCGCTGATGCGCAGCCAATCCCGGATCTCTTCTTCGGTCGGCGGCTGCCCGAACAGATCCTGCAGCTTGAGCTCATGGCCCTTCGCCTGCAGAAATTTCAGCGCGCTGCGGCAGCTCCCGCATTTCGGATAATAGTAGACCTTCAACGTATTCCCCACGGCAATTCCCACCCATGCAAAAAAGTTCACGATTCGCGATCATCCAGCGACTTGAGCAACCGCTCCAGACGGAGCAAATCGTCGGGCAGCGGCGATGCGAAAATCATCCGCTCGCCGGTCATCGGATGCGTCAGCTCCAGCTCGGCGGCGTGCAGCGCCTGGCGTCCCGCCGACTTGACGGCGGCCGCCAGCCAGTCCGGATCGCCGGCTCCATGGCCGCCGTACAGCTCGTCCGCGATGAGCGGACAGCCGATGTGCCGCATATGGACGCGGATCTGATGCGTCCTGCCGGTCTCGAGCGTGAGGCTCACCTTGGCGGCCCGTCCGCCGCCGTAAACGGCTTCCGTCCTGTAATGCGTGACGGACGGATAGCCGTCCGGCGTCACGATCCGCAGATGCGGCGCTGCAGGGTCGCGGTCGATCGGCGCGTCGATCGTGCCGTCCGCCGGCGACGGCGCGCCGCGGACATAGGCGATGTAGCGCTTGCCGATCCGGCCGCGCTTCATCTGCTCCGCGAGCTGCTGATGAACATACGCGTTCTTGGCGACGGCGATCACGCCGGATGTATCCTTGTCCAGCCGGTGCACCGGACGGAAACGGTGCGCTTTCCCGTGTTTCAGCCAATGGTGGACGACGCCGTTCGCCAGCGTGTTCACGTAATGCCCTTTCGTCGGATGCACGACGATCCCGGCGGGCTTGTCCAGTACCAGCAGATGCGGATCTTCGTGGAGAATGGAGAGCGGCATCTCCTGCGGAAGCACATCGTCCGCCGCTTCCGCTTCCATGCGCAGCGCGATCCGGTCGCCCGCCGACACGCGGTCGGATGTGAAGGCGCGCCTGCCGTTCACCGTCAGGCCCGCTTCCGTCCGCTTGAGACGCGTGAGCAGCCTGCGCGAGACGCCGAGCCGCTTCTGCAGCACCGTCCGAACGGCAAGGCCGTCGTCCGCCGGTTGCACGACCAGTTCGATCGGATCGCTGTACACCGTATCATCCACCGGATTTCACTTCCCCGAACCCGGCGGATCGGACCGGCGGAACACGTCCGCGCTGCGCGCGTATTCCGTATCGCGGACGCCGAGCCGCGCATTGACGGCGCGCGCCGCGACGAAGAACCAGTCCGACAGCCGGTTCAGATACGCCGGCACCGCATCGTTCACCGGCTTCTCCGCGGCGAGCGTCGCGGCGCGGCGTTCCGCCCGCCGGCAGACGGTGCGGCAGACGTGCAGCAGCGCGGCCGCCTCCGACCCGCCGGGGAGGATGAACCGGGCGAGCGGAGGCGCCTCGCCGTCAAGCGCGTCGATCTGCCGCTCGAGGCGCTCCACCGGCTCCATGCTCATCTTGAAGACTTCCGGCTTGTCCGCGTAGGCAAGATCCGATCCGCAATCGAACAGCTCCTGCTGGATCAGGAGCAGCTCATCCGCAAGATCGCCCAGACGGTCCACGCGGCGAAGCGCGGCTTCCGCCAGGCCGACGAAACTGTTCAACTCGTCGATCGTCCCGTACGCTTCCACCCGGACATCATCTTTCCTGACGCGTCCGCCGATGATGGATGTCCGGCCCGAATCGCCCTTGCGCGTGTACCACTTCATGCAATCTCCCGTCCCATGGCATGTCTTCCGTATCTTGCTCCACTATATCACATATCCCGCTTCAGGCAAAAACGAAACGGAAGAAGCCGGCTGATTCCGCCGGCTTCCGGATCTGCGGCAACGGGCGCCTGCCTTATCCGCTCCAGCAGCGCAGTTTGTACCGCATGTACTCGTTGATTTTTTTGTCCAGTTTGCGGCTGACCTCAATCACGCGTTCCGAACGGAGCGAATCTTCCTCCAGATAGGTGCGCTCCATATGCTGCCGCAATCGGCAGATCTCGTCTTCGAGCATTTCGGCGGGATTCGTCAACCGACCGGCGTTGAACTTGTGATCCTGGTGACCGTTCGAATATTCTGAGCCGCCGGCCATCCCTGCTATCTCTCCTTCCTCCGGTCGCCCGGTCGTTCATTGGCTTGCCGCCGCGTTCCCGGATCGGAACGTTCCGGCGGCCGGGCGATCAACCCTGTTTCAGTCTTTCGACGAATCGTCCGATTCGCTCGATCGCTTCCGTAAGCTGCGCGACGGACGTGGCGTACGAACAGCGGACATGCCCTTCGCCGCCGAGACCGAACACATTGCCCGGCACGACAGCAACCTGCGCTTCCATGAGCAGGCGTTCGGCGAATGTATTCGAATCGAGCCCCGTCGATCGGATGGACGGGAACGCGTAGAACGCTCCCTGCGGCTCATGGCAGTCGAGGCCGATTTCGCGAAAGCCCTTGACGACCAGCCTGCGCCGCTGATTGTACGACTCGACCATGCGCTCCATCTCTTCGAGGCCGTTCGTCAGCGCTTCGAGCGCCGCGATCTGCCCCATGATCGGCGCGCACATGACCGTGTATTGGTGGATCTTCAGCATGGCGCCGATCAACTCCGGATGGCCGCAGACATAGCCCATCCGCCATCCGGTCATCGCGAACGCTTTCGAGAAACCGCTGACCAGAATCGTCCGGTCCTTCATGCCGGGCATCGATGCGAAACTGATATGACGCGGTCCGTAGGTCAGCTCGGCGTAAATCTCGTCCGCGATGACGATCAGATCGTATTTCTCCACAATCCGCGCGATCGGCAGCCAGTCTTCATAGGTCATGATGCCGCCCGTCGGATTGCTCGGGTAGCAGAGAATGAGCACCTTCGTGCGCGGCGTGATCGCGGCTTCCAGCCGGTCGGCGCGCAGCTTGAACGCGTCTTCAGCCAGCGTCTCGACGCCGACCGGCACGCCGCCGGACAGCGACGTGATCGGCGAATACGAGATGTAGCACGGTTCCGGTATAAGAATTTCGTCCCCCGGTTCAATCAGCGCGCGCAGCGCCAGATCGATCGCTTCGCTGCCGCCGATGGTCACGAAAATTTCCCGCGCCGGATCATAGCTGACATGGAAGCGGTTCGCCAGATAGGCGGCGATCGCTTCGCGCAGCTCCGGCATGCCGGCGTTGGATGTGTATTGCGTCTTGCCCCTCTCCAGGCTGTAAACGGCCGCCTCGCGCACGTGCCACGGCGTGACGAAGTCCGGCTCGCCCACGCCGAGCGTAATGACATCCTTGCGACCTTGCACGAGATCGAAAAACTTTCGAATGCCCGAAGGCTTGATGCTGCGGACGCCGGACGACAGATAATCCGCCATCGAGCGGCGGACCGGCCGGCTGACCGTCGTCTGCTCCTTGTCCTTGATCACAAGCGACACTCCTTACGGCGAGATGACAAGCCTCTGATCACCTTCGCGTTCTTCGAAGATGATGCCGTCCTGTTTATATTTTTTCAAAATGAAGAACGTCTTCGTCGAAAGCACGGCGTCGATCGGCGACAGTTTGTTCGATACGAAGGAGGCGACTTCCTGAAGCGTCCTGCCTTCCACTTCGACCAGCAGATCGTAGGCGCCCGACATCAGGAAGACCGATTTCACTTCCGGATATTGGTAGATCCGCTCGGCGATGCCTTCGAAGCCGCGGCCGCGCTCCGGCGTGATCTGTACTTCGATCAGGGCCGTCACCTTGTCATCCGCGACTTTGCTCCAGTTGACGACCGCCGCGTATTTGACGATCACGTGATCCTTCTCCAGTTCGTCGATCGCCCGCTTCACTTCCTCCACGGAGGCGTCGAGCATCGTCGCGATGAGCTCCGGCGACCTTCGCGCGTCTTCTTTCAGCAATTCGAGGATTTTCAGCTTCAATCCTTCGACCATATCATACCCTCCTCGCACCCAAGCGGATAATAATGATATATCATACACCCGATCCGCTTGTTCTGTAAAACAAAAAAAACGCAGCGGAATACCGTCCGCTGCGAGAACATGCCCGTGGCCCATACAAAATGGCGGTGCCTGCGCAGTTGCGCAAACCCGCCGCCATACAGCGATCATGATTCAGCCCTGTCCTGCCGCACATTATGGCAGATGGATCGTCTTGACATGGTTGAAGTGGATATAGGTGGTCTGGCCGGACGCGTTCGCGATGGCCAGCATCCCGTCGTCCAATCCTTTCAGCACGCCGATCTTGTGCGGATGTTCGCCGAGATCGAGTACGACGAATTCCCCGATCAGCTTGCGCACCTGCTGTTCGAACGTGCGCGAGAGCGAGACGGGGGAAGGCTTGAGCGGGAACTGTTCCGGCGACATGCCGTAAGGCGTCGAGTGCGGCGGATAGGGCACCAAATATTTCAGATGGTCAAGTGAGATGACAACGGAATGATAGACGGGTGAATAGAAGACGAAATAATCGTTCATCACGCTGGTCACATACCCGTGGATCGACTGGCTCCCCGTGATGAACAGCTCCGAGAACATGCCCTTCGCGTTGAGCAGCACCTTGCGGTACGAGATCGGTTCGGACTGCGGCTCGAACGGCGGTTCGCCGGAAGCGTCATCCGTTTCTTCCGATTCGCCCGGTCTGAGCTGCTGCACATGAACGAGCGGAACATAATAGTACCGGCTTTCGCTGCGGATGACGAGAATATCGGGTCCCGTATCGATCAGCATGCCGTGCACCGGCACCGCCCTGCCCGACAGTTCCACATCGACGGGTTTGCCCATCAGCGGATGGCTCATGTTGCATTCCTCCTTCCTATCCGGTCCATTGTGTCCAGAGATACAGTGCCGCCAGGCTGACGAACAGCCCCGCCGGAATGACCAGCAGCGCGGTCCGGATGTAGGCTCCCCAGCTGACGCGGATGCCGTGCTAGGTTATCTCTTGCGGCCGCCGGAACCGCCGGCACCGCGGCTGCCTTGATGGCCCCGATTGCCTTGATGGCCGCGGCTGCCGCCTTGTCGTCCGCCGCTGCCTTGACGGCCGCCCCGGCTGCCGCCGTCCTGCCTGCGGCCCTGGGAACCGCCGGCAGCGCTGCCGGACCGTTGCCCTTGCGAACGCTGATTGCGGTCCTGGCTTCCGCTCGAACGCTGGCCTTGCGAACGTTGCTGGCTGTCCTGGGATTTGTCGCTGCTGCCATTCTGGCTGCCGTTCCGCTGCGCAAGGCTCACGGTCCGGATATGGAACAGCGGAATGCGGATAACTTCCTTGCCGGATACAAGCAGCAGCGTATCGTGGCCGACTTCCACGATGAAGCCGGTCACTTTCTCCGGTCCGCCCTGGTTGATCTGCACGAAATGCTTGGTCAGCCGGCGGAGCACGTCATTGAAGCTGTGCGCCATGATATAACCGGTATGCCCGCCTTTGGTGCGGCCGATCGATTGCGCAGCCTTGCCTTCCGTGATGCTCTTGATGTGCGCCGCATTGACATAGACGATACCGTCTTTCGTCAGAAGCACGATGTAATCGGCATGCACGGCGATCAGCCGTCCGACCATCGATTCCGGACCGCCCCCGGTTGATCTTGACGGCTTGCCGATGAACGACAACAGGTAGCTTATATGCTGCCCGCCGTAACGGAACATCGGATAAAACATTCCTATCCCTCCATTTTCAAACTTGTACGTGACTGCCATCCCTCCCTTGTCCCGACTTGTGCGGACATCACTCCTGTCCTTGTCCCATGCCTGTCGTCATGAAGGATGAAATGTAATACAAGCTTATGTATCCCGTTGACAACCGGTACTAGATTAACGACCATTTCCTGTCAAATTGTGTTCAAGGCCAGTCCGGCCGGCGAGGGGCGGTCATAGCTTGTATTAAATCGCAGTAAGAGGAGGGATCTGCATGCCGGACAGGCATCACACTGGTGCGAATCAAGCGGCCGGCGCTACTGATGAGGGAGCCGGCCGCACCGCGGGAAGGCGGACGCGCGGACAGCGCACGCGCGGGCAGCGTACCGCCGGGCAGCGTACCGCCGGGCAGCGTACCGCCGGGCAGCGTACCGCCGGGCAACATACCGCCGGACAGCGCACCGCGGGACAGCGCACGCGCGGGCAGCGCACCGCCGGGCAGCGTACCGCCGGACAGCGCACCGCGGGCGGGCGCACGCGCGGGCAGCGTACCGCCGGACAGCGAACCGCGGGACAGCGCACGCGCGGGCAGCGCACCGCCGGACAGCGCACGCGCGGGCAGCGCACCGGCGAACAGGGTGCCGGTGAACAAGGCGCCGGCGAACAGGGCGCCGGCGAGCAACGCGCGCGCGGGCAGCGGGAACATCGCAATGCAGAATGGCCGTATGAAGGCCAATATTGGCCGCCCGGCTGGTATATTACCGCGAAGAACCGCAGGCAATAACCGGCAGTGACCGGGACAGCCCCGGCAGCATAGCGTAACAATGAAGATAGCCTATCGTCGAATGACGATAGGCTTTTCACCATTTCGGACCGCAAATCGCAAGCCGGGAGGACCGATGTGCATGTCATCCGCATCCTTGCCCAGCCGCCGCATCCAAGTCGATCCCGAATTGTGGGAGGCCATTCACCGCGATCCGTGGGAGGATCACGAAGCGGACGTTCTCGTCGACGGCAGGATCGCCGCGAAGCTGAAAATCCGCGGCGGCCATACGCGGGGATATCCGAAGCCTTCCTATGAGCTTCGCATCGTGAACGGCCATACGTTTCACTGGAACGCCGAATACGACGATCCTTCGCTGATCCGCAACGCCCTGTCGTTCTATTTTTTCAATCTGATCGGCCTGCCGGCTCCGAAGACCACCCACTGCCGCCTATATGTCAACGGACGGCCGCTCGGCGTCTACCTGGAGATCGAGGCGGTCGTGCCCGCGTTTTTCCGGGAACGGAAAATCCGGTATCGCTCCATCATCTATGCGGCGAACGACAGCGCCCATTTCGGATTGAACTCCCCTCAGAACGGGGGCCCCAAACGTTCGCTGTTCGAAGGCTACGAGCTCGTGGCCGGCGGAACGGCGGCGAAGCAGCGGCTGGAAGCCTTCGTCCGGGATCTGAACCGGCTCAATGGCATCGCGCTGAAGCGCTTGCTGGCCCGGCGGCTGGACATCGACCAATACTTGAAATGGCTGGCGGGGGCCGTCCTGACCGGAAACTATGACGGGTTCGAACAAAACTACGCGCTCTATGAACATTTGCCTTCCGGAAAGTATCGCATTCTGCCGTGGGACTATGAGGGAACCTGGGGAAGAAATTGCTACGGGGAAATTTGCCCGGTCAACCAGGTGCGGATTACGGGCTACAACACGCTGACCGCCAAGCTGCTCGGATTCCGCGAATACCGCGAGAAGTATTTCCGTCTGCTCGGGAGGCTGCTGGGCAGCGCTTTCACCGAGCGGAAATTGATGCCCGTCGTCCGCCGGATGATAAATAATATTGCGGCAGCCGTCCGGACGGACGATACGCGGAAGTACGATTACCGCGTCTTTCAGAACGAACCGCAGCTGATCCGGCGCTATATCCGCGGACGGCGGGCCTACGTGCTGCGCGAACTCGGCCGTCTGTCCGGCAGCAGACGGACGCGCGTCCGCCGTGCGGGAAAAGCCGCGCGCGTTGCCGCTGTGCGGCAATCCGCGACGCGGGAATAGCCGCTCAGCCCGCCAGTTTGCGGCGGATGAACAGCCAGCCCGCCAGCGGAGCGGCGCCGACCGCGAGCAGCAGCCAGGCGAGCGCGGCGGTCGACTGCACTTGCGAGACGACGGACAGATAGATGACGAGGCCCAGCACCCGGCCGGCGATCAGGCCGGTCTCCCGCAGCACGATCAGCTCCTCGCGCCGCTTCACGCCTTCGTCCGTCTTGCCGATCAGATCGAATACGGCGGACGTCATCGGAATGACATACAGCGGCATGAACAGTGCCGTACCGATGCCGGCGATAAGCAGCGCCGTGTACCCGACGTCCGCCAGCAGAATGGCCGTCATGCCGGATACGCTTGCCGCGCCCAGCAGCATGGCCGCGCGGCGGAATCGCGGGCGAAGCAGCCGGCCGGCCAGCCAGAACGACAGGAGCGACGTCAGCGACGTCCAGAAGGTGTAGTTGCCGAGGCTCTGCTCCCGCCCTGTCGCGAAGTAGACAAGCAGTCCGAGCAGAAACAGGTACACGCCTTCCCTGAGGCCCTGCGCGGCGAGCGCCGGCACCGCGGATCTCCATGGATTGCCCCGCTGCCGCAGCTGGCTTGTGCCGTAGGACCACGCGAATGTCCCGTCTGAACGCCTCCGCTTCAGAAAAAAACTGAGCACCGCCGCGGCCGCGAACATTGCGAGCGACACCGTGAACACGATCCGGTACCCTTTGATCCCGCCCGACAGACTGATGAACGTCCCCGACAGCCACGGAGCCGTCATGCCGGCGAGCGAGCCGAGCAGTCCGGCCCAACCGTTGAATCGGTCGCGGCTTTCGGGCTCCGTAATCTCGAAATAGACGACGTTGTAAGCGAGCCAGAACAGGCCGACGGCGAGTCCGTTCAATGCGCCGAGCCATGCCGCCCACCGGCTGGCGGCATTTCCGAGCAGCAGGACGGACAGATAGAAGAGTGCCGAGCAGACGAGTCCCGCCCTGAGGGCGATCATTTTGTCATGCCGCTTGGTCCACGCGCCGGCAAGCCAGAACGCGCAGCCGGATGCGAGATGCTGCGCCAGGGTGAACCAGCCGATGAGCGCGAACGACTGGCTGGCCTTCCACAGATAGACCGGAACGAACGTGCCGGACAGCGCACCCGCCGCCGCATACATCCCCTGCACCGCCAGCAGGAGAACCGCCTGCCGGCCCAGCGCCGCGGATGGCGTCCGCGTTGCGCCGCCGGACATCCATCCCGCCGACGCATGCGGCTTGCGCGCAGCTTTCGCCATATTCCCTGCAGACATGATTTTGCCCTGCGCCATCGCCAGCCTCCCGCAAGACTTGAATCTCCCCTAAGTTGCCCGTATGGACGGGGAGACATGTCTTGCAGAATCTGACATTGACGCAGGGCAATGGAGGTTTGCCGTCAATCTTCGCCTTCCAGATTGCCGAGCAGACGCTCGCGGTCGTCCGGAGCGAGCCGGCTGTGCGCGTGATGGCAATTCGGACAGATATACCAGACCAGCCGGAACGGGGCAGGCAGAATCGCGCGCTTCACCGCCGGAGGCACGGCGGGCTCCCAGCCTGCCGCACCCACGGTCTGCGTGCCCGCTTCAATCATGTATTCCCGGCAGGACGGGCATTCCGGCACTTCCAATTGCTCGTTCAGGATCGCTTCGAGCTTCCCTTCCAGCGCGATCAGGCGCAGGTTGACCGGACGGAAGCTGTCCATATCCATGTCGTCCGAAAGCCGGCTGCGAATTGCCGCGCCTTCCGCGCGCGCGCTCTTCGCACCGTCTCCGCCGCTTCCGTCTTCCGCATCGTCATCGCGTTCGATTTCAACGTTCAGCGTCCGGTAATCGCCGAGTTCGTTTTCACAATAAGGGCAGACGTTCTCCGGTCCGGTCTCTTCGTCCCAGGTAATCTCCGTCTGGCACCACGGACATACCGTCGATTGCTCCATCTGATTCGATATCCTCCCTGGCGCTCCGGCCGGCCGCAAGCCGCCGGGCTTAAGTTACATCAAATACAGCACGCCCAGAATGATGAAAATTGCCGCGATGACCAGCAGCGTTCCCCACAAATATTTCACGCTTGCTCCTCCTCGCCGGCGCGCTCAGGACAGCACGGTCGCGCCGATGACGTATGACAGCGAAATCGAGATGATCATGGCGATAAATCCGACCGCCCGATTGTCCCGCTTGATCTCGTCGTCGATCCGAAAGACGGGCGTCAGAAACTCGAACACAAAATAGGCGGCCAGCAGCAGCACGAAGCCGAAAGCCGCCCATACGAGCGACTGGTACAGCGAATCGCCGGCCTGGATCGAGAAGCGGAACAGGTTGCAGATGCCGAAAATTTTGCCCCCCGTCGCCATCGCCACCGCCAGGTTGCCGTTCTTGATCTCGTCCCACGTATTGTACCGCACCGCGAATTCAAAGCAGAAAAGGAAGACGATCAGGGCCAGGATCGCGACCGAAAAAAAGGCGATGGAAGCAAAATACGCATTGTCAAGCCAACGGTCCAACGCTTGATCCATCGGGGATCATCCTCCCTTCTTCAGCCCGAAGGGCGCCTGGATTTCTATTTCAGTTCGGCGACGGTGACGCCGTTTCCTCCCTCGCCGTACGCGCCGTCGCGGAACGACTTGACGAGGCGGTGCCTGCGCAGGAAATCGCGGATGCCCGAACGGAGCACGCCCGTTCCCTTGCCGTGGATGATGGTGACCTGCCCGAGATTCGCAAGGTACGCTTCGTCGAGGAAGCGGTCGACCTCCAGAATCGCGTCCTCCAGCGTGCTGCCGCGCAGATCCAGTTCCATGCGCAGGTCGCCCTTCGTGCGCTTGAGGCTTGCCGCCGCCTGCGGCTGTTTCGGCTGCGGCGGCTGCTTGATCCGCTCCAGATCGGACAGGGCGACTTTCATCTTCAGGATGCCGATCTGGACGAGCGCTTCCGTCTCGCCCGTCTCCAGCACGACGCCCTTCTGGTTCAGGCTGATCACCGTCACTTCGTCGCCCGGTTCAACCCGGACCGGCTTCCGGGCAGCGCCCTGCGCCGACGGCTTCGGCGTGAGGTCCGGAATCGCCTCGTCCAGCCGGCGCCGCGCCTCGATCAGCTTGTGTTCTTTCACCGACGCCGCTTCCTCAAGCGCCATCCGCCTGAGGTCCGCGATGATCGCTTCCGCTTCGCGGCGCGCCTTCGCCACCGCTTCGCGCGCTTCTTCCTGCGCCTTCGCCAGCATCCGGTCGCGCTGCTGCTCGAACTTGCGCAGTTCGGCGGCATGCCGCTCCTTCAGCCGTTCCATCTCGGCGCGCAGCGACTCCGCGGTCTGACGCTCCGCTTCCGCGCTCTGCCGGTCTTCTTCGAGCGACGCGATCATGTCCTCGACGCGCCGGTCGTCCTCGCTCACTTCGCCGCGGGCGCGCTCGATGATCGACCGCGGCAGGCCGAGCCGCTCGGCGATGGCGAACGCGTTGCTTCGGCCCGGCACGCCGACGAGCAGCCGGTAAGTCGGGCTGAGCGTCTGGACGTCGAATTCCATGCTGGCATTGATGATGCCCTTGCGATTGTAAGCATACGCTTTCAGCTCGCTGTAATGCGTCGTGGCGACGATCCGGCAGCCAAGCCGGTGGATATGTTCCAGAATCGCGATCGCCAGCGCCGAGCCTTCCGCCGGATCGGTGCCGGCGCCGAGCTCGTCGAGCAGCACGAGGCTCTTCGGCGTCATCTCCCGCAGCATGCGGATGATGTTCGTCATGTGGCCGGAGAACGTGCTCAGGTTCTGCTCGATGCTCTGTTCGTCGCCGATGTCGGCGTAGATGGCGTCGAATACGCAGAGCTGGCTGCCGTCGTCCGCCGGCACGAACAGCCCGGACATCGCCATCAGGCTGAGCAGGCCGATCGTCTTGAGCGTGACCGTCTTGCCGCCCGTGTTCGGCCCGGTGATGATGATCGCCGTATAGGAATTGCCAAGTTCCACATCCAGCGGTACGACGGATTCCGGCGGAAGCAGCGGATGGCGGCCGCGCTTCAGCTTGAGGAAGCCCCGGTCGTTCATCCGCGGCAGCGACGCCCGCATCTCGCGCGCAAGCCGCGACTTGGCGAACGCAAAGTCGAGCTGCCCGAGCAGCTCAAGATTCGCCGCCAGATCGTCGGCGTGCTCCGCCGTTTCGGCCGTCAGGCGCAGCAGGATGCGTTCGATCTCCCGCTCCTCGGCCATCTTAAGTTCGCGCAGCTTGTTGTTCATCTGCACGATCGACTCCGGCTCGATGAACAGCGTCGCTCCGGAACCGGACTGGTCGTGCACGATGCCGCCGAAATGTCCGCGGTATTCCTGCTTCACCGGGATGACGAACCGGTCGCCGCGGATCGTGATGATCGCGTCCTGCAACATTTTCTGTACGGAAGGCGAGCGGACAAGCTGCTCGAGCTTCTCGCGGATCCGCGCTTCGCCGCCCCTGAGTTCCCGGCGGATCGCCGCCAGTTCCGGGCTGGCCTGGTCGACGACATAAGCCTGTTCGTCGATGCATCGGGCGATCGACTCTTCGAGCGCGCGATGCTCGGTCAGCTGCCCGGCCAGCCCGTGAAGCAGCGGCAGCGGGTGATCTTCGTGAATCTGCGCGATATGGCGTTTCACCAGCCGGCCGCCGCGCGCCGTCGACGCGATCTCCAGCAGTTCCGCCGGATTCAGCTTGCCGCCGATTTTCGCCCGCTTGAGCGCGGCGCGGACATCCGCGATGCCGCCGAACGGAGGCGCTCCTTTCAGCCGCTCGGCGGCGGATGCCTCGTCCGTCGCCTGGAGCCTGAGCTTTACTTCTTCGAGATCGCTGCTCGGTTCAAGCCGGCCGCACAGGTCTCTGCCGAGCGAAGTCGCGGCCTGTTCCATGAGCCGTTCGATGATTTTGTGATATTCCAGGATGTGCAATACTTTGCCGTCCAACCCGCCACAACTCCTCTCAGCCCACTATTATAGCCGAAGCGCTGGCCGCGCGCCATTTTGCCCATGCAAAACCTGCCAAACATGAACCCTCCGAATGCGGGAACACTAACCCCGAGCACTTTAAGCGGCACCCACGCAGCCATTTCGCATTTGAGGAGGAGAGTGCCATGAACATCATCGGAACCGTCGTTCGTTTCGTCGTCGCCGCGCTGGTGCTGATGGTGGTGGATTGGATCGTTCCCGGATTCAGCGTCGGCGGCTTCTGGAGCGCCTTGCTTCTGGCCATCGTAATCGCTGTGCTCGGCTGGATTGTCGAAGGCCTGTTCGGCAAGAAAGTCACGCCGTTCGGGCGGGGCATCGTCGGATTTCTCGCCAGCGCGGCGGTCATCTGGCTCGCCCAGTTCATCGTCGGCAATGTGGAAGTGTCCTGGCTCGGCGCCATACTTGCCGCGCTTGTCATCGGGATCATCGACCTGTTCATCCCGATCAGTTCGCCGTACGAAGCGGGCAAAAAATCCTGACGCCGCGGCGCATGCAGTCGCGCAGGGCCGCGCCGCAAGCAGCTTTTCCACACAGGAAAAGCTGTTTTTGCGTTCACGATTTGTTCAATCTTCATCCATAAGTTTGTCACGTCCCGTCCCGAAAAATCAGTTACAATGATTAATGTCACAATACACGAAAAAAAAAAATGGGGTTTTGACCCTTCGGAGGGATACGGGATGCGGACACGAAACTTTGCGGTCATGGCTGCAGCGGTCGTGCTGGCCGGCCTGCTGGCAGCGTGCGGAGGCGGCAAGAACGGGGGAAGCGCGCCGGGCATCGTCATCGACGAATCGAACCAGACGAAAGCGGACAGCGTCATCGAGGTCAAGGCGAGGAACTTCGAATTCGACCAGACCGAATACCGGGTGAAAACCGGCGCCGTCAAGTTTCACTTCGTCAGCGAAGAAGGGGTTCACGGCATCCGGATTCCGAAGACCGGCATCGAGCTCAGGGACGGTCAGACGGTTACGGTTACCTTCGAAAACCCGGGCGAATACGAGATCGTCTGCAACATTCCTTGCGGCACCGGCCATTCCAAGATGTTCGCGAAGCTGATCGTCGAGGCGTGAAGCAAGAGGCGGCGGGAGCGAACCTGCACCGTTTATTGATCGCAAGTTTAACCTGAATAAGCGAAGGTTTTTCGCCTATTTTCCGGAAACGGTGAATTTTCGGCCGTCGTCCGGAGAATAGGCGAAGTTTTTTTCGTCTATTTCCCGGATTTCCGCTTGAAATTTCTCTGTCTTGAAAGAAAATGGCCCATCGGGAACCCGGGATTCCGGGATTCCCGACCGGCCATATTCATTACCCGTTCGATTCGATGAGTTCGATCCATTCGTTGAATTCGTTCTGCAGCTTCGCGTATTCGTCCTGCAGCCGGACGTGCTCGACGTTCAGCCGGTCGTAAGCTTCCTGCAGCTCCGCGATCCGGCTCTCGGCGCCGTCCTTCGCCTGCGCCAGCTGCCCCTCGATGGCCTCCAGCTTCTCGCGCAGCGCGTCCGCTTCCGCGCGGGCGCGTCCGGCTTCCGATTCGAACCTGGCTGCCCATTCGGCGGCGCGCGCATCCGCCTCCCGGCGCTCTTCCTCAAGCGCTTCGGCCCTGGCGCGCCAATCGGCCGCTTCGGAGGCCGCGGCTTCCAGCTCGCGGATCCGCTCCATCAGCCGCATCCCGCGTTCTTTCTGCTCGTCGCGGTCGCGGGTCAGGCGCTCGATCCGATCCTGCAGCTCGCGCAGCTTGCTTGCGCGTCCGGACGCTTCCTGCTCCAGCTGCCGGAGCCGGTTTCGCAACTCACCGGCGATGCGTTCAGCCTCTTCGGTCAGCTTGCGCTGCTCGCCCGTCTCGCGTTCCGCCGCTTCGGCCCGTGCGCGCAGTTCGGCAGCCTGCTGCTCGAATTGCGCTTCTCTCGCTTCCGCTTCCTGCCGCAGCTCGGCTTCCCGCTCCTCGTACATCCGCCGCCAGTCCGCCTCGGCGGCCGCCAGCCGCTGATCCGCTTCGCGCCGGCGCTGCGCCGCTTCCGCCTGCGCCTTCTGCCGTTCGGCGGCCATCTCCTGCTGCATGCGTTCGCGCTCCGCCCTGAGCCTCTCCAGTTCCGCCCGCGCCTCCGCGAGCTCCTGTTCCGCCTTCAGGCGCTTCGTTTCTTCCTGGCGCAGCTTGGCTGTCTCCTGGCGGAGGCGGATGACTTCGTCGGTCATATGGACGGCGGTGAGCACGGCAATCCGCGGCATGTCAAGCCGCGGGAATTGGCGCGCGAGCCGGTTCATATTGTCGTCGACCATTTCCGCCACGCGCCTGATATGGTCTGCGCTGGAATGGCCGGTCAGACGGTATTGATGCCCGAAAATGTCGACGGTCACCCTGGTGCGTTCGGCGTCCATGATCGGTGGTTCCTCCCTGTGTGATGCTGCAATCGGCGGAGCAGGCATTTTTGCAAGAATGCCCGTGACAAGCCGAAAGCCGCATCGAACATCTTCCGACAATACTTCGATGCGGCTTTCCCCGTTTCCTGCCTACTTGCGCAATTCTGCGCCGAAAGCCGACGCCAGACGGTCGACGACCGCGGCGTGGCGCCCGGCCGCTTCTTCATCCGTTAGCGTCCGCTCCGGATGGCGGTAGACGAGCGAGAACGCGACGCTCTTCTTGTCCGCGCCGAGCCGGTCGTCAACGTACACGTCGAAGACGCTGACCGACTCGAGCAGATCGCCGCCCGCTTCGCGGATGGCGGCGAGCAGGCTGCCCGCTTCGACCGAACGGTCGACCAGAACGGCGAGGTCGCGCTCGACCGATGGATAGCGCGGCAGCGGCTGCTGAATGATCGCGGTGTCCGCATGTTCGTAGAGCGGCTCCAGCGCCAGCTCGAAGACGTAGGTGTCGTCCAGCTCCTCTTGCAGCTGGACCGACGGATGCAGCTGGCCGACGTAGCCGATCAGCATTTCGCCGCTGCCGGTGTCGAGCAGCACCTTCGCCGACCTGCCCGGATGCAGATTGTCCAGTGCGGCCGCCTCGTAGCGGATTCGCCCGCTTACGCCGAGCAGATCAAAGATCGTCTCGACGACGCCCTTCGCGTCGTAGAAGTCGACCGGCTCCGCCTTCACGTTCCATTGCACGTCCGTCCGGCTGCCGGTGAGCAGTCCCGCGATCCGGTGGCGTTCCTGCGGCAGCCGCGTCAGCGTCTCTTCGTTCGTCAGGAAGACGCTGCCGATCTCGAATAATTTCAGATCGGTATTCTTCCGGTTCCGGTTGTAGATCGCGGCATCGATCAGGCTCGGCACGAGGCTCGTGCGCAGCTCGCTCCGGTCTTCGCTCATCGGCATCGCGACCCGGATCGGCACCGCGCCTTCGGCAAGCAGCGTGAACATGCGCGTGCGGGACGGATGCGTGAGCGAGTAAGTGAACGTCTCCTGCAGCCCCGCGTCGGCCAGCTTCGCCCGGAGCGCCCGGCGGATCGCCTGGGGACCGGTCAGCCTGCCGGCCGTCGTGCTGCCCTCGATCGCCGTCGACGGAATGTTGTCGTAGCCGTGGAGCCGCGCGACTTCCTCGATCAGGTCGACGTCGCGGGAGATGTCGCCGCGCCGGGTCGGCACCTTCACGGTGAAGACGCCGCCTTCGGATACTGCGGATTCGAATCCGAGCCGCGCGAAAATCTCCTGCACCTCGTCAGCGGTGAGCGACGTGCCGAGATGGCCGTTGATCTTCGCCAGCGTCACGCTGACGACGGCCGGCTCCGCCTCGCGCACGACGGCCTGAACGATGCCGTCAAGGACCGTTCCGCCCGCGTAGAGCGCCATCAGGGCGGCGGCGCGGTCGACCGCCGGCACGACGCGCGCCGGGTCGACGCCTTTCTCGAAGCGGAGGCTCGCCTCCGATCGCAATCCCAGGCGGCGGGACGTGCGGCGCACCGTTGCGGCGTCGAACTCGGCCGACTCCAGCACGACGTTCACCGTCTCATCCGACACTTCCGTGTTCGCGCCGCCCATGACGCCGGCCAGGGCGACCGGACACTCGCCGTCCGTGATGAGCAGCATGTCCGGATCCAGCTTGCGCTCCTGGTCGTCCAGCGTCACCATCGTCTCGCCCGGCCGGGCCAGCCGGACTTCGATCCGGCCGCCCAGCTTGTCGGCGTCGAACGCGTGCAGCGGCTGGCCGTATTCCAGCATGACGTAGTTCGTAATATCGACGATGTTGTTGATCGGACGGACGCCGGCCGCGATCAGCCGGTTCTGCATCCATTGCGGGGAAGGTCCGATCTTCACCCCTTGCACATACCGGGCCGCATAGCGGAAGCAATGCTCCGGCGCGCTGATCGTCACGGCGATCTTGTCGGCCGCCTTAAGAGCGCCGCTCTCCACGCGGGTATCCGGCAGTTTCACCTGCCGTCCCGTCAGCGCGGCCGCTTCATAAGCGACGCCGAGCATGCTGAGGCAATCCGAACGGTTCGGCGTCAGATCAAGTTCGAGCACCGCGTCGTCAAGCGCAAGATATTCCGTGATCGGCGTGCCGATTTCGCTGTCTGCGGGCAGGACGAGGATGCCCTCCTGCATGTCCTTCGGCAGCAGTTTGTCGTTGATGCCGAGCTCCTTCGCGGAGCAGATCATCCCCTGCGACTCAACGCCGCGCAGCTTGGCGCGCTTGATCGCGATGCCGCCCGGCAGCTTCGCGCCGATCAGCGCGACGGGCACCTTCTGCCCTGCGGCGACGTTCGGCGCGCCGCAGACGATTTGCAGCGTCTCGCCGGTGCCGGCATCCACCTTGCACACGCTCAGTTTGTCCGCGTCCGGGTGCTTTTCTTTCTCCAACACATGGCCGACGACGACATTCGAGACGCCCTGGTTGCGCTGTTCGACCGTATCGATCTCGATGCCGCCGCGCGTCATCAGCTCGGCCAGCTCTTCCGGCGACACGCCCGACAGATCGATGTATTCTTTCAGCCATTGATAGGAAACTCTCATCGGTAAATAGCCGCCCCTTTCCCTACATCCGCGCGAATTGGCGCAGGAACCGCATGTCGTTCAGGTAGAAAGACCGGATGTCGTCCACGCCGTATTTCAGCAGCGCAACCCGTTCGATGCCGAGGCCGAAGGCGAATCCGCTCACTTCGTTCGGATCGTAGCCGCCGTACTCGAGCACGCGCGGATGCACCATGCCGGCGCCCAAAATTTCAAGCCAGCCGGTGTGCTTGCACATCCGGCAGCCGTCGCCGCCGCACTGCACGCACGTCACGTCGACTTCGACGCTCGGCTCGGTGAACGGGAAGAAGCTCGGACGGAGCCGGATGCGCGCCTGCGGACCGAACATCGCGCGTGCGAACGTCAGCAGCGTCCCCTTCAGGTCGCTCATGCGGATGTTTTTGTCGACGACCAGCCCTTCCACCTGATTGAACTGGAACGAATGCGTCGCGTCGTCGTCATCGCGGCGGTACACTTTGCCCGGGCAAATGATCTTGAGCGGCGTCTGCCCGTTCATCGCCTGCATTGCGCGGATCTGGACCGGCGACGTCTGCGTGCGGAGCAGAATCTCGTCCGTGATATAGAACGAATCCTGCATGTCGCGCGCCGGATGGTCCTTCGGCAGATTGAGCGCCTCGAAGTTGAAGAAGTCCGTCTCGACTTCCGGCCCTTCCGCGATCGTATAGCCCATGCCGAGGAACACGTCCTCGATCTCGCGCGCCACTCTCGTAAGCGGATGGATGGTGCCTGTCGGCAGTTTCCGGCCCGGCAGCGTGACGTCAATCGTTTCGGCCTTGAGCCGGCGTTCCGTCTCCTGCTCCTGGAACAGCCGCTGCTTCTCTTCGATCGTCTGTTCGATCGCCCCCCGCACTTCGTTGGCGATCTGGCCGACGACCGGACGCTCTTCGGCGGAGAGGCTGCCCATGCCGCGCAAAATTTCGGTGAGCGCGCCTTTCTTGCCGAGATATTTGACCCTGAGGTCGTTCAGACGGGCGGGATCGGCGGCCTCGGCCAGCTCCCGCAGCGCTTCGTCGCGAAGCGCCTCCAGACGTTCCTTCATCGCGATTCGATACCTCCAGAACAGGCTTGATATCAGGGTGCAAAAAGAAAAGCCTCCCGCCCCGCAAGGGACGAGAGGACCGTGGTACCACCCTTATTCCAGCCGGAACAAGCGCGCGGATACGGCCGGTTGGACAGGGCCGTGCGCATGCTTGCCGTATTCGGCTTGCGCCGCGTATGCGAGCGCCGCCGATGGCTGCTTATTGTGCGGATAACGGACCGCGCCGGGCACAGCCTACTGGGGCGCCGCATTTCCTTGTGATCGGCATCCCGTTCAGCGGCCTGCTACGGAGGGAATTTCGGCAGCCGGTTGTCGCAAGGACGCTCTCAGTCTCCGGCGTCCTTTCCCTGTGCGGCCTGATGCTGCTTACTTGTCTCCGTCATGGCATTTGGCTTCATAACATTGATTTCTATTATAGACAATCCGATTCGGTTTGCAAGTGCGGGCGCCTGTGATCGCAGGTCGCAGCGTGCCTGCGGATTACTTTGCGGAACGCTGCTTCCGGCGATTTTGCAGCAAAAGCACCAGCGACAGCGTAAACGCCGTGATCGACAGCGACCACGAAACGATGATCATCACTAAATTCAGCACGTCGAATGAGCCGTCCTCCTTCGCCGAAGATGCGGAAGACGAAGCCGATGCCTGCGTTCCCGCGCCGTGGCCGTGGCCATCGTCGGCCGGGTTGCCCGGCACGACGGCGATTGCCGGCGCCGGGGTCGGCGAATCGGTATCCGGAGCGCCGATCCACTCGACGACGCTGCCGTCCGCGTACGTCTGGTACGCCTTCCAGACGAGCAGACTTTCGGTGTCGGCGTCCGGCAGCACGCGCCCGGACATGCGGAACTCCGCAAACTCGGTGACATCCAGTCCGTGTCCGGGTTCAGCCGTCCACGACACCTCGGTGATCACCTGATCCGCGTTTCGTTCGAACTCGACGGTCCAGCCCGGTTTCGGTTCGAAACGGGTAATGTTCACGGCTTCGGGGAACACAACGCGCACGGCGGTTGTCTCGGTCCCTTCCTTCTCGCTGGGAACGCGCACCGTGAACACCACGTATGCTCCCTGTTCCACTTCGTTCGGCCAGATCGTCACATGCGCCGAAGCCGGCAATGCCGCCAGCAGGAATACGGCGATCCCCGCCGTCAGCGCCATGATTCGTTTCATCAAATCAAATCCCGTCCTTTCCGGTTGACATCCTTTCCCAGTTTAGCGCGCCGGACGGACGGGGACATGACGCGAAAGGGCTATAAATGTTGCAAATTTGCGTCTGACTGCCGGCAGGATCGGAAAATGGAACGGATGATTCCTGACTCAGTGTGCGGATTGGACGCGATCGACGTGCTTCACCTGGTTGTACGACAGCGCGATAAACAACACGGAAACATCTGGCAGACGCCTTCCGTTTGGACATCTCGACAGCCAGCAGACAGACGGCAACGCTCGAAAGGAAAGGATATATTTTCCGAACGCCGGACCCTTCCGACAAGAGATCTTTTTTGCTGCAGCTCACGGAAACGGGAACCCGGGAATTATTCCTGCACAAGCAAGCGTGATTGGACCGGTTGGCGGAGCTGCTTGAGAGTTGCTCCGAGGAGGAATGTCATCAGTTTGGAGAACTGTTGAGGAAGTTCAACCGGACACTCGCATAGAAGCGCCGCCTGCAGAGTGCACAGCGTCGCGCTCAATCCGATCCGCCGGACCCGGGCCCGTCGCCTCCGTCCCGGCCGACAATGCCGGTCTCATACGCATACCGCGCAAGCTGCACCCGGTTGTCGAGATGCAGCTTCTGCAAAATGTTCTTCAAATGATTCTTGACCGTATGCTCCGACAGGCCGAGCCTTGCGGCAATCTCGCGGTTCGACTCGCCGCTTGCAACGCGTTCGAGCACTTCCCGTTCCCGCGCGGTCAGCGGCGTCAGAATGCCGGCTGTCCGGCGAACGCGGGACTGCGGCGCGGAAGGCGTAGGCGAGGATGGCGTCCTGCGAACCAGCCACGACCGCCGCGGCTTCCGGTCCTCCCGGGACATCCCTTCATGCCGGCCGTCAGCCTCCGAACCCATGGCATCGCCCGGCACGCCGCCGCCGGTGAACGTCTTCAGCAGCATGCGGGCGATCTCCGAAGACATCGGCGTCTCGTCATTCACGATGGAGCGCAAATAGTCCAGCCATACGGACGGCCGGACGTTCTTCGGCAGAAAGCCCTGCGCGCCGCAGCGCAGCGCTTCGAACAGAAACGCCGGTTCGTCATGCGCGGTGACCATGACGATGCGGACATCCGGAGCCCAGCGCTTGACCAACTGCGCAGCCTCCAGCCCGCTGATGCCCGGCATGTTCACATCCATCAGCACAATGTCCGGCGCGAGGCGCCGGACCGCTTCGAGCGCTTCCTCGCCTGACGCCGCTTCGCCGACGACCTCAAAACGCGGTTCCGCTTCCAGGATGTCCCGCATCCCTTCGCGTCCGTGCGGATGATCGTCGACGATCAGGACGCGATGCCGGCTGCCGCCGGATGCGCCGTTTCCTTCATACGCCGTCATGCCCTGCTTCCGCCTTTCCGCCTTTCGTGAAATGCAAGCCTCGTCCGCGGCGAGTCATCCCGCGCCGCGCGATCGTCCTTCTCCACCGTCACCGTCGTGCCGCCGCCGGGCGCAGACCGGATCCCAAGCCTCCAGCCCATCTCTTCGGCCCGGCTGCGCATCATCCGGATTCCGTACCGGTCGAACGCCTTGAGGTCCGACTCGCCCAGCCCGACGCCGTCGTCCGCGATCTCGCACCTGAACCCCCCGCCTTCCGACGGTTCCATCGTCACGCGAATCGTCCGCGCATTCGCATGCTTGCGCGCATTCAGCACCGCTTCGCGCACGATCGCGAGAAGCTCCACCTTCTCCTTGTTCGTCAGCAGCCGGTCCGGCAGCCGGCCTTCGCACTCGAACCGGATGCCGGCATCCGCCGCTTCGCCGCCGAGCGCTTCGACGGACGCCATCCACGAGAAATCGCCCGGCGCCGGCAGCGTGCGCAGGTTCGCAATGGACTGGCGGACGTCGTCGTAGACGCGGCGGATCGTCTCGCGGATTCCCGCGCTGACTTCGCGGGCCGCTTCGCTGCAATCCGCCCGGTCCAGCTTGTCCAGCTTGACGGACAGCAGGAACAGCGACTGCGAGATGCCGTCGTGCAGTTCCCGCGCGAGCTGCTCCCGCTCCTCGAGCGCCGCCTTCAGCATGCGCTCCCGCTGCAATTCTTCCTGCGTCGCTTCAAGCTTCGCGAACAGTTTTCTCAGCAGCGTCACCGTCACAATGAACACGATCACGGGCGCCAGCAAATTGCCGAGATCCATGGACACGTACGGCAGCAGCACCGTATGCCGCAGGTACTCCCACAGCCCGATCGTGATCGTCGGCGTCCAGAGGATCAGATGCTTGATCGTTCGGTATGACAGCTTCATCGCAACACCCCGCGGCGATCAGTAGTTCCGGAACGTCTCGCGATGGACCTTCTCGTTGTCTTCGCTGTCGGTCACGCGGATTTCCGCCGTCCATTTCCCCGCGAACGGAAGATACGGCCCCTCCGCCCGGTACGCCGTCTTGACGAATCCGGAGAACTGGTCGAACTCGTCGTCTTCGTAACGCTCGAGCGGCACATCGATCGGCCCCGCTTCCGGCCGGTCTTCCGAACGAAGCCGCAGCACGACCGACTTCGGCTCGCCGACCGGTTCCGGAAGCCACACCTTGACGATGAAGCGGTTGTCCCCCGGAACATTCGGCGACACGCGCAGCGTCAGATGCATGTCCTCGCCCATCTTGTGGGCGTAGACCGGCTCGTTCGCCGGCAGCGGGCTGATATGGGTGAACAGGCCGACGATGATCACGATTGCGGCCATGACGGCGGCATCGGCTTTCAGCAGCGCGCCCTGCGGCATGCCGCCCCGCCGCATCCGCAGCCGGATCGCGCCGCCCGCCAGCGCGGCCAGCACCGTGAGCCCCGTCTTCACCAGCAGCAGGGTGCCCCAGCCGGTGTAGAAAAGATAGTCCGGGCCCGGCAGGAACATCCACGCGGTGACGAGACCGCTCGCCGCCAGCGCGATCATCGACCAGAGCGCCGGTCCGCTGAACACCGCCGCGAAACGCGCCGCTTCTTTCCGATCCGCAAGCCATAGGCCCGCCAGCATCGCCAGGCCGCCGGCCCATACGGCCGCCCCCGCCAAATGGATGAAATCCGTGCCGATCGTCAGCCAGGCCGGCTCATAGGCAGCGGCATGTCCGGACATGCTCTCGACCAGCAGCAGCGCGCCGGCCCATATGAGGCCGACCGCGCGCGACGCGGTCCGGGCCAGGGGGCCGAGCAGCGCCAGCACCAACAGGACCGCCCAGCCGCGGCCGATATTCGTCTCAAGGAACAGTGTTCCCCACTCGGAGCCCGGCTGTCCCTCCATCAATTCCGTGGCATGAAAGAATACATACAGGAGAGCCGCCACGAGGAAAGCGCGCGCCGTCCACAATCCCCACCGGCTGCTCCAGTCGCGGAATCCGGCATCGAACGACCGCGAACGCCGGGGCGCCCAGGCCGACCAGATGAACCATCCGGCTGCCGACAGCAGCGCGCCGAAATAGAAAACCCGCACGACGTACAGAAGAAACTCCCCCGTCGACAGCTGCGTCGCGGCTCCTTCCCCGTGTCCTTCATGCCCGAGCTGCCGGTGCAGGTCAAAAACCGATGCGTCGATCGTTTCGGGCGGATCGCCGACAACGAACACATAGGAGCCTTCGACCGGATGGCCGTCGGCCGACAGCACGCGGTAGGTCACCGTGTACAATCCTTCGCCGAGCCGGGGCAGCGATAGCCGGAGCGTGCGGCCGCCGGCTTCGACTGCCGGGTCGCCGTCCGCCACCCGTTCCGACCGGCTGCCGAGCACCCGCAGGAAGCCGATCGACGCGTCGACCGGCTCGTTGAATTCAAGTCTGACCTCGCCCGGGCCCGTTGCGAGCCTTTCCCCGGGCTCGGGCGCGGAGCGCTCCAGCACGGCGTGCGCGTCCGCCCGCCCGCCCGCGGCGAGCAGCGCGATGAGCAGCGCCGCCAGCCAGAGCGGCACACGAATTCCTCGCATAATCGTCCCCTCTTTCAAGTAACTACCACTATAAAAGATCACCGGCGCAACTGCAACAACGTCCGGCCAACCGTCACAACTGCGACAAAAAAGCCCGCCGTCACCGGCAGGCCTGATTCTGACGCTCACCTTGGCTCCTTGTCGCTGACGCGCGGCAGCATCCGCACGCCGGGCTTCATGGCCGAGCCGCACAAAGGACATTTCGGATGCGCTTCGAACGTGAGCCCTTTGCGCATCCAGCAGGGACAATCGTCGCTCACACACTCCCAAACTTCCGTCTGAAAGAGCGGCTTCGCATCCTTCTCACGTTTCGTCCGCGGGTTGATCCATGCGCTATGGTTCATTGTAGATCCCGTCCTTTGCCGCCAAAGATCTTCCATGAACCCTGGTCCTCATCCGTATCTCCTCCCATACAGCCTGAGATGTACGAAGGCATTCCGCCGATGCGGCGGAATGCCCCTGTTACCCAGACCATAACAAAATCGGGTGCGGTCGTCAACCGCACCCGACAGCGGAGAATATGAAGCCCCGGATTAAACCACGCCTTGCGCGATCATGGCGTCCGCCACCCGCTTGAAGCCGGCGATGTTGGCGCCGACAACCAGGTTGCCCGGGTGGCCGTAAGCTTCGGCCGCTTTCACGCTGCTCTCGTAAATGTTCTTCATGATCTGATGCAGCTTCGCGTCCACTTCCTCGAACGTCCAGGAGAGGCGCATGCTGTTCTGCGACATTTCGAGCGCGGAGACGGCAACGCCGCCGGCATTGGCCGCCTTGGCCGGTCCGAAGAGAACGCCGTTCTTCAGGAAGACGTCGATCGCTTCGAGCGTCGACGGCATGTTCGCGCCTTCGCCGACCGCCTTGACGCCGTTCGCCACAAGCTGCCGGGCGGACGCTTCGGAGATCTCGTTCTGCGTCGCGCACGGCAGCGCGATGTCGCACGGAATCGACCAGATGCCTTCGCAGCCTTCGGTGTAGGTCGCATGCGGATGCTCTTTCACATATTCGTGGATCCGCTTCCGCTCGACTTCCTTGATCCGCTTCACGGTCGCGAGATTGATGCCCTGCGGGTCATAGACATAGCCGTTCGAGTCGCTGCATGCGACGACGCGCGCGCCGAGCTGCTGCGCCTTCTCGATCGCATAGATCGAGACATTGCCGGAGCCGGAGACGACCACCGTCGCGTCCTTGAAGCTGAGCCCCTTCGACTTCAGCATTTCCTCGACGAAATAGATGCAGCCGTATCCCGTCGCCTCGGTGCGGCCCAGGCTGCCGCCGTAGCCGACGCCCTTGCCCGTCAGCACGCCGGCTTCGATGCTGCCGCGGATGCGTTTGTACTGGCCGTACATGTAGCCGATCTCCCGCGCGCCTACGCCGATGTCGCCCGCGGGCACGTCGACGTCCTGACCGATGTACTTGTACAGCTCCGTCATGAAGCTTTGCGTGAACCGCATGATCTCCTGTTCGGATTTGCCCTTCGGGTCGAAGTCCGAGCCGCCCTTGCCGCCGCCGATCGGCTGGCCGGTGAGCGCGTTCTTGAAGATTTGCTCGAAGCCGAGGAACTTGATGATGCTCGCGTTGACGGACGGGTGGAAGCGCAGGCCGCCCTTGTACGGACCGAGCGCGCTGTTGAATTGTACGCGGAAACCGCGGTTCACCTGCACGTTGCCGTTGTCGTCAACCCACGGTACCCGGAAGGTGATGACGCGCTCGGGCTCGACGATCCGCTCCAGAATGCCGTGCTTGATGTAATGCGGCTCTTTCGCGAACACCGGCGTGAGCGATTCGAGGATTTCCTTCACCGCCTGATGAAATTCACTTTCGTAAGGGTTACGCGCGATGACGGTTTTGTAAACTTTCTCCACATAGGCTTTGGCTTGCGTCATGCTCTCATCTGACAAAATCGTGCTCATCCGTTCACTCTCCTTTGCATTATCCCGCTGTTTATTTGCACTCTCGCAGCGATAGTCTACAGTCTAATGCATAGACCGCCCGGATTGCCAATAAATCTTTTTTTCGAACACGATTAAATGAATTTATTACTATTTTTTCCATAAAAAATGTGAACCAACGTAACACTAAAATGTTACATCGGTTCACACAAACACCTAATTGTTAGGAAACCTTCCGTAACGCCGCGTTACAGCAGCGTTGCGCGCAGTTCCTCCGGCGATTTCGGCGACAGGAGACCGAACGGAATGTCAAATACGGTCTTCGCGCCCGATTGCCCTTCCCGATGCAGGCGGATCGCCGCTCTTGCATAGGCAACCAGCACGCTCGCCGTGAACTCCGGATTGCTCTCCAGCTTCAGGCTGAATTCGATGATCTGCTTCGTTCCCTCACCCGTGACGCCGCTGCGGATGACGAAGCCGCCGTGCGGCATGCCGGCGTGGTCCCGGCGCAGTTCTTCTTCCGTAATGAACGTGACGGTCGTGTCATAGTCGGCAAAATAGTTCGGCATCGTGACGATCGCCTTCTCGATCGCCGCTTTGTCCGCGCCTTCTTCGGCCACGACATAGCAATGGCGGGTATGCTTCTCCCGGGTCGAAAGATCCGGGGTCTCGCCCGAACGGATGCGCTCGATCGCCTCGACGGACGGAATCGTGTACTGAACGCCGGCTTTCACGCCGGGCACGCGGCGGATGGCGTCCGAATGGCCCTGGCTGACCCCTTTGCCCCAGAACGTGTATTCCTTGCCCTGCGGCAGGATGGCTTCCGCAAGAAGGCGGTTGAGCGAGAACAGCCCCGGATCCCAGCCGGTCGAGATGACGCTTACCGTGCCGGCTTTGCGCGCCGCCGCGTCAACCGCCTCGTAGAACTCCGGAATCCGCGCATGCGTGTCGAAGCTGTCAACCGTGTTGAACATTGCCGCCATCGCCGGCGTCTGTTCGGGCAGATCCGTCGCCGATCCGCCGCACATGATCATGACGTCGATGCGGCCTTTGTACTGCTCGGCTGCGGAAATATGTTCAAAGCGGATGCCCGCTTCCCCGTTCATTTGCGCCGGATCGCGCCGCGTGAATACCGCAACCAGTTCCATGTCCGGATTTTGCCTGATCGACTGGACAACGCCGCGCCCCAGGTTGCCGTACCCGACGACGCCGATCTTGATCGTTTCAGCCATATTGCTTTCCTCCATTAAAAGGTAAAATTACTTTCCTAGTATAACTGACCGGCTGCGCGGCCTGCAATCGAAACGGCGAATTCCGCGGCAGGGGATTGATGGAAGGGAGGCAAAACAAAAACGCAGCCTGAAAGCCGCGTTTTCCGTTTGGTGATCATTTCGCCGTTCGGCGCGATTTTCCGACGATCTTGCGAATGCTCTGGGCGGACAGATGGAACTTCCGTTCCAGCTCCGCGATCGACCTGCCGCTCATGTAGTCCTGGATGATCTGCCGGTTCCGATCGGCCAGCCATTTCCGCGCGCCGCTCAGTTCGCCCCAGCCGGCCCGCTTGCTCGCCGGTTTCGGGATATAGATCAATTCCCCCTGGATATACTTCTGCAGTTCGGAGAGCAGACTAGGGGGAAGCACATCTCTTCCATTTTTGTAATTCAAAGCCCGAATCCTCCCCGTTCATGAACAAACCAAAAGCCGTCTTCTCCATCACCTCGGCGGCTGCCGCAGCGCCGCTCATGCCGACAATCCGAAATGGCGTTAGCATGGTTCATCCTCCTTTCGCAAAATTCGCATCCGCCCCGGGCGGATTGCGGGTGAAACAAAAAAACCGTGGACGAGACCGCTCCACAGCTGCCGTTCCGCCGGAAGCCGTCCGCATCAAGCGGCTTGCGCCATCCGGCCGAATCTGTACACTGTCCGTTTGTCCCGTGCCGAAGCTGTAAGGTTACCGGTCTACCGCCTGTTCGATGCGCATGGAAACGCACTCCTTTCAACCGTCTGCCATTCCAGTATACTTGAAAGCATTTTCAGCAGGCAAGCTGCCGCTCGCTGTCCCATTCGCCAAATAAAGGAGGGAGGCCTTTCGGCCCCCCGGTTCATGGCGGCATCCGGATTAACCGTTCGCCACCTCTGTCATTGTCCGCATTGCCTGGATCAACTCCTTTCATCCAGATTTGTCGGCCCGACAATTTTATTGTACCAGCCAAAGGTTCGGACTGGCAGCGAAAAAACAATTTTAGCCGTTTTATACCAGAGAGGTTTTTGCGCCTCCGCATCGAAATGGTTGATATGCGCATCAAAGACGAGGGAGGATGCGGCATGCCGATTATGAAAATTCCCTGGTAATCCCGTGCCCCTCCTCGCCGGAAGTCGACCTGGAACCCCCATCAGACACCGGAGAGGATGAAAGGGAATGACTTACCCGCTTAATGTCGATTGGAAAAGATTGCGCTGCGGCGTGGAAATCGAGTTCGTTGAAGGCAAGCCGTTGGAAGTGGAGCTGCCGGCCGATGAGCGGGAACAGATCCGTCTGATGACGGAACGGCTCAAGGCGACCGGCGCGGCCGCGAACTGGAGCTGCGGCCTCCATGTCCATGTCAACCTGTCGGCCTGGGGCGAGTCCATCATCGCGCCGCTGCTCGACGCGGCGCTGGGCACGCAGGACGCGCTCGTCCCGGTGCTGGCGCCGCTCGTTACGGAGCGGATGCCGGACGGCGAGATTCACACCATCCGGCCCGAGCCGGGCGGGCGGCTGCTCGTCGAAGCCGAGGACGAATGCGGCGCGATCCGCCGGTTCATCGCCCGGACGTCCGCCCGCGGCTGGGAGCTGTCGGACTGTCCGGCCGATACGTAAAGCATTAATCAGGAGGGAGACGGCGCGCCGCCGTCTCCCTCCTGATTTTTGTCATGCGCTCCACTCCCGGTGGAACCCGATTTCGACGATCGGCCGGAGCGGCTCGTACCCGATCCGGCGGTACATCCGGTTCGATCCCGGATTGGCGGCGTCGGCGTACAGCAGCGGCGTCAGGCCTTCGTCCAGCAGCCGGAGCGTCAGCTCGGCGGTGATCGTGCTGCCGTATCCCCGCCTGCGCGCATCCGGCCGCGTATAGACCGCGTTGATCCGCCCGTGGCGCGCCGAGCGGTAGGCGATGTTCGCCATCGCCACGCATTCTCCCCCGGCGGTCCAGAAGAACAGCTCGCCCCCTTCGATCATCCGGTCCGCCGCCGGAAGCTGCGTGAACGCGGCGACATGCTCGCCGTACGCGTCCCGCGAGAATCCGGCGAGAAACCGGGCGGCCGTGTACCGGTCGGCGCTCCCGGCCCGGCGGATACCGCCTTCGGCGGCCGGCGCGCACCGCAGCTCCCGGCACTCGTACGGCACCAGCATCAGCCGTTCCGTCCAGGCCATCCGCCGCCTGGCCGCATAGGCGTCGGCGAACGCCCGCGCGGCGGCGGGATCGCCGATCACGCCCGGCAGATCGACATCGTCGAGCCGTTCCGCCAGCTCGCAGATGCGCGAGCGCCGGGCATCCTCCGCCGCGAACGGGTCCACCCACAGCCAGCCGTTGCGGCCCGGAGTCTGCGCATAGAGCAGCATGCCGTCGCTCGATTTGATCCTAAGCGCGTCCGGGATGCCGCTGAGCTGGCCGATCAGATGGAAGCGCGCCTCATCCCGCAGAAATGCGGGACGCTCAAGCGCCTCGTCCCGGGCACGCAGCGAGACCAGCATTGTCCTGCCTTACCTCCGCTCCACAAGCTCCGCAATTTTCGACAGCCCCAAAATCCCCGTCGGCTCCGCAAAAAACGCAGCAGACCGTTTCACAACCGTTCCGCCGTCTTCGTGAAGAACAGATTGAGGTCGTGATCCACCGGGACCTGCTCGCCAAATGGAACGGGCCGGCCTTTGTACACGACCCCCCGGCCGTCCGGGATATACCCCCTCCGGGCGTACAGCCGCTGCGCCTGGCCGTAGCTGGCCGTCAGCCCGACGCCGATGCCGACGACCCCGTATTTCTCCAGCGCGATCTTCTCGACGGCATCGAGCAGCGCGTCGCCGATGCCCTGCCGCCGCATCGGCGGGATCACGTTGAAGTCATTGATCTCCGGAATGCCGTTCTCCGCGAAGTACGGGTAATCGGATCGCGCCAGCAGGTGCAGGCTTCCCGCATATTCGCCGTCCCGGAACGCGAGCAGCGTAATGCGCGCGCCCGCCTCGTTCTCCCGCCAACATCGGGGATAATACTCTTCATCACGGCGAATGCCGTGCTTCAGGAAAACTTCCCGCATCATGCCGGCGTCTTCCGCTCTCATCCGGCGAATTCCGATCATGTCCATTCCTCCATCCTGTCCGCGCGGCGGGCTCCTTAATCAAGCGCAATTGCAGCCATCCCTTCCGGGATGGCTGACGCATGCGGATTACACGCCGGAATATGCCAGAAACCCGCCGTCGACGGGCACCGTGATGCCGGTAACGAACCGCGCCGTCGCATCGTCGGCCAGCCACAGCAGCGCTCCGAGCAGATCCTCGGGCTGGCCGAACCGGCGCATCGGCGTATGCGTGATTATTTTATGCGCCCGCTCCGTGAGCGATCCGTCCGGATTTGTCAGGAGACTGCGGTTCTGCTCCGTCAGGAAGAAGCCGGGCGCGATCGCATTGACGCGGATGCCGGCTTCCGCGAAGTGGACGGCCAGCCACTGCGTGAAGTTCTCGATGGCGGCTTTGGCGGCGCTGTAGGCCGGCACCTTCGTCATCGGACTCGGCGCGCTCATCGACGAAATGTTGATGATGACGCCGCCCCGGCCGAGCATCTGCTTCGCGAAATGCTGCGTCGGAAGGAGCGATCCGATAAAGTTCAGGTTGAAGACGTACTCGATGCCCTCGCGGGTCAGATCGAAGAACGTCGTCACGCCTTCCTTGCCGAAATCTTCCGGTTTGAAAATTTCATGCGTCGTAATGCCCTTCGGATGGTTGCCTCCCGCCCCGTTGATCAGAATGTCGCACGGGCCGAGCTTATCCGCGACGACGGCCGCCGCCTCCGCGACGCCGGCTGCGTCCAGCACGTCGCATGCAACGGCGATCGCTTCGCCGCCCGACCGGCGGATCGCTTCGGCGACCGCCTCGCCCTTCTCCGCCGTCCGGTTCAGAATCGCCACCTTCACGCCTTGCCGGCCGAGCTCACTCGCCATCGCCGAGCAGAGCACGCCGCTGCCGCCGGTGATGACGGCGACTTTGCCCTTCAGATTATCATGGATCGGCAGCATATCCTCATCCCTTCTTCACGCGTTCGAGCGCATCCCAGGCGCCCCACAGGTACATGATGCCGAGCGCGCGGTCGTACAGCCCGTATCCGGGCCGGCACTGCTCGTCCCAGATGTGACGTCCGTGGTCCGGACGGGCGTAGCCCGTGAACCCGGTCTCATGGTAGGCCCGCACCACTTCGGCAATGTCGACGGAGCCGTCGCTTGAGCGGTGCGACGTTTCGATGAAATCGCCGTTCGGATACACGCGCACGTTGCGGATGTGCGCGAACGGGATGCGTCCCGCAAACTCGCGGATCATGGCCGGGATGTCGTTCGCCGGATTCGCGCCGAGCGATCCGCTGCACAGCGTGATGCCGTTGGAGGGGCTGTCCACCATGTCCAGCACGCGGCGGATGTTGTCCCGGTTCGTGATGATGCGCGGCAGGCCGAACACCGACCACGGCGGATCGTCCGGATGGATGGCCATTTTGATGTCATACTGCTCCGCGACCGGAACGACCGCCTTCAGGAAGTACTCCAGATTGCGGAACAGATCTTCCTCCGTGATGCTCTGGTACGCCTCGATCGTCGGACCGGCCTTCTTCAGCCGCTCCGGCTCCCAGCCGGGCATCGTGAAGTCCGGAATCTCGGCGATCTTGCGGATCAGTTCCTGCGGATCCATGTTGTCGATCTTGGCTTTTTCGAAAAAGAGCGCCGTCGCCCCGTCTTCCATCTCTTTGAACAAATCCGTGCGCATCCAGTCGAACACCGGCATGAAATTGTAGCAGATCACCTTCACGCCGACTTCCGCCAGGTTTTTGATCGTCTGGATGTAATTTTCGATGTACCGGTCCCGCGACGGCAGCCCCATTTTGATATCTTCGTGAACGTTTACGCTTTCAACGACCTCGATGTGAAAGCCGTATTCGTCCGCCAGTTTCTTGTAGTGCCGGATCTTGTCCATCGGCCACACTTCCCCGGCGGGCACGTCGTGCAGCATCCAGACGATGCCTTCGACGCCGGGGATCTGACGGATCTGTCTCAGCGTGACCGTGTCGTTGCCTTCGCCGTACCAGCGAAACGTCATCCTCACAGTCTTCTCTCCCTCTCATGCCTCGTAATCGGTTACATTATCCATTATAGCGGGTTATTCGGCGCAAACCTATACGAATTTGACATTATTCCTTACGGTTTTTTCCGAAGATCCGCTGCAATAACTCTGCCGAAGCACCGCCGCAAGAGCGGAACGAGGGAATCATAAGCATGCGGATTACGGACGCATCGCGGCCACGGCCGTCCGCCAGGCCAGCATGAACATGAACAGCGCGATGACCGGATGCAACAGGCCGATCCCCGGAATGTTGGCCGTCATGTATTGCAGGATCACGAGGCCGAACAGCGCCGCAGCCCGCCATTTGATTGCGGCGGCGAATCTGCCCGGAAACGCGAGGATCAGCAAGAGGACCGGCCGCCATTCCAGGATGCGGACGAATACGACGTGGCTCCGCCAGTACGCCGGATCGACGAAGACCGCCGCTCCGGCCAGCAGCGTCTGGACGGCGATGCAGGCCGTCAGCAGCCAGGCAAGGGCGGCAAAGCCGCTGCGCATAACGCGCGTTCTTTTCTCGTTATTCATCTTGCACATCTTCCTTTCCGCATGGATTGCCGTTAACGTAGCAAATGATTGTTGCGAAAATATGAAGAACGGATGCGGAAATGTTGAAGATGAGCGGCATCGACGTCTGCCGCGAGCTGCGCCGCACAAGCAACGCGGGCATCGTCATGGTGACGGCGCGGGCCGATGAGACGGACAAAATCATCGGCCTGGAAGTCGGCGCCGACGATTATGTGACGAAGCCGTTCTCGCTGCGCGAGCTGCACGCCCGCGTCCGCTCGCTGATCCGGCGGCTGGAAGGGCGCGGCGAGCCGCAGGACAAGCTGCTCAAGCGGGGCGACCTCACGATCTCGGAGTCGCAGATGCGCGTCTGGAAGCGCGGGGTCGAAATTGCCCTGACGCCGACCGAATTCCGGCTGCTCACCGCGCTGGCGGCCAGACCGGGCATCGTCTACAGCCGGCTTCAACTGCTGCAGGCCGCGATGGAGGACGATTACCTGAACGATGAGCGGACCGTCGACGCCCATATCAGCAAGCTGAGGAAGAAAATCGAGGACGATCCGTCGAAACCGGCATTCATCCAGACCGTATACGGATTCGGCTATCGGTTCGGAGGCGGCGCATGACGATCCGGAAACGTCTGTTCCTCGCCATGGCTGCATTGATCGCGCTCATGGGGCTTATTTTCGCCGGACTTACGCTGTTCGTCGTGCGCGGAGTAATCATCCATATCCCCATCGCGGACCGAAGCGAAGAAGTGCGGGCAATCGCGGAGCAGGCCGCAAACGCTTTATGCCGAACACGGGAATTCGTGGCTTCGTGCCGCGCAAGGCCGCCGGCTGGAGGCCGCCATCCTCGGCGAACGGCAGGACAGCAGCGTGCTGCTGGTCTCGGCGGACGGCAGCGTCGTTCTGCATGCCGGCGACGAGAGCGCCGGGATGATCCGGCGGTTCGGCGTGCACGAACGGGTCGAGCGGGATGGCGTGCGAATCGGCGACTTATACTACTATGATGAAGAAGCCGCGAGACTGAAGATCATTCAGCTCGGCGTCGGCGATCATCGCGCACGAGCTGCGCACGCCGCTCGCGATCATGCGGGGGCAGCTCGAAGAGCTGCAGCTGCGCGACGAAGCGGTCCGTCCCGAGACGCTCCTCCCCTAGCAGGACGAGCTGATCCGCCTTACCCGGCTGGTCGATGATCTGCATCATCTGTCGCTGGCCGAAGCGAACAAGCTGCGGCTGGACCGGAAGCGGATCGACCTGGCCGATCTGCTCCGGCGGGTCGCGGATCGGGCCGGGACGGAAGCGGCGGCGCGCGGCATCGGAATCCGGGTGAATGCGGCGCCGGATCTGCCCGACGCGCATGTCGACCCGCACCGGATGACGCAGGTGTTCCTCAACATCGTCATGAACGCCGTGCGCCATTCGCCGGACGGCGGCACGATCATCATCGCATTGCAGGGCGAACCCGCCGCCGGCGGAGCAAGCCGCATGCTGCGCGCGAAGATCGCCGACGAAGGCCCGGGCATCGACCCGGAGCATCTGCCGCACATCTTCGACCGGTTCTACCGCGCGGGCGATGACCGGTCGCGGGACACGGGCGGCATGGGGCTCGGCCTATCGATCGCGAAAGCGTTCGTGCAGGCGCACGGCGGCACGATCGAAGCCGAGAGCGAGCATGGCGCCGGCACCCGCTTCATCGTCCGCGTGCCGGCCTGGACCGGCGGCTGATGCGGTCCGCGCCGCGCTGTACTATAATGAATGGGTGAAATTCCGCGCCGGACTCAAGGTCCGACAAGAAAGGTTGAACGCGCGTGGCAGAGTTATTGCTGGAATGGCTCAATGATTGGGGCGTATGGGGCGTGCTCGCTTCGCTGTTCATCGAGGGAAGCGCGTTTCCGTTTATCGGGACGTTTTTCATCGTGACGGTCGGGTTTGTGATGGATCTGACGTGGCTGGAGATCGCCTGGATCTCCGCGTTGGGAAGCGCCCTGTACGCCATTGGCAGTTATATCCCCTATTTCATCGGGTATGCGCTGGGAAGCGGCATCATGAAGCGGCTCAGCCCGGCCCGCCGGCAGCAGCTGGAGCAGGTGTCCGCCGCCTTCAGCAAATATGGCATCTGGAGCGTCGCGATTGCCAGCCCGCTTCATCTGGGCAACGCGGTGCCGTTCATCGCCGGCATGTCCAGAATGAAGCTGCATCTGTACACGCTGCTCACGATGCTCGGCATCGCACCGTCCACGTTCGTGCTGCTCAGCGTGGGCAAATTTTACCCCGGCGACCGGGATGCGGCGATGGACGCGATCGAGGAGTACCAGGCGTACGTCCTGGCGGCGTTCATCCTTCTGACGGCGGGCTACATCGGTTGGAAATGGCGGAGAAAGCGCGGGGGGAGGAAGAATGCCGCGGATAAGTCGTTCGGCTCGTAAGCCGGGTTGCGCGGCGGACAACGCCATCGTCCCCGGTGGAATCGCGGATTTTAGGGCATACTGAGACGATTGTACCGCTCCGGGCGGCCGCGTCATGCACGTGCTTCGGAGGCAAGGGGCAAGGGAGTCGGAGGAGTCGGTCTGCAACGGAACAGACAGGCTTAATTTGTGATCAATGAAGGCTTGTCGGAATTGCAACGGAATCGGGGGACGCTATTTGCGTCGAAACGGGTTGTCAACCGCTTGCCGGTGACGAATAAGAGCGCTCGGTTCCGTCAGCGATTCACCGGGCGGCGTCACGGCGAAATAACGCCTGTCCGTTCCGCAAGGACCGGTTATGCGAGCTTCGGCCATCTCCCCGGCCTTGTGAACAAGTTCCGGGTCAAAATACGGACGTGAGAACAACCGCCGGTTCGGATTGAACCGGCGGTTTCTTGCAAGGCGGAGGGTCAAGGCGAAGCGGTCGCTGTCGGTTCGAAGCTCTCCCACAGCCGCCGGTACAGACCGTTCGGGTCCCGCAGCAGTTGTTCATGCGTGCCGCGCTGCGCGACGGCGCCCTCCCGCATGACAATGATCTCGTCGGCGCCGGTCACGGCGGTGAGCCGGTGCGCGATGAACAGAATCGCATGTCCCTGCGCCTTGAACCGGTGCAGCATCCCGACGATTTCGCGCTCCGTCTCCGCGTCAAGCGCGGAAGTCGCCTCGTCCAGAATCCAGACCGGCCGGCCGGACAATATGGCGCGCGCCAGGGCGATCCGTTGCTTCTGTCCGCCGGACAGCGTCCGTCCGTGCTCGCGAATGACCGTTTCGTAACCGTCCGGGAGATTCACGATGAACGAATGGGCCATGGCCGTCCGGGCGGCTTCCGTCACTTCATCATCGGACGCGCCGGGCCGGCCGATCGCGATATTGTCGCGGATCGTCCCGCTGAACATGTGCGGCGTCTGCGGAACGTAGGCGACAAGCGAGCGGGCCGCATCGGCATTTTCACGGGGATCAAGTCCGAAGACGCGGATCTGCCCCGATTGCGGAAACAGGAGGCCGGCGGCCGCCTTCGCCGCGGTCGATTTGCCCGAGCCGCTCGGCCCGACGAGCGCCGTGAACGTGCCGGGCTTGAGCTCCAGGTCGATGGAGCGAACCGTCCATTCGTCATCCTCCGCCGGCGACTCGACGGGAAGCAGCGATTCCGCAAACCGCCGGTATCGGAACGAAACGCCTTTCATGGTCAATCCGCCTTTCGCGGGGGATGGCGCGTGCGTTTTGCCGGCCGTGGGGCCCGGCTCCTTCTCGGCCTCCAGCAGACGGAACACGCGACCGGAAGCGCCGATCTGCTCCTGCGCCTGTCCCCAGAGCTGGCCGATGCTCTCCAGCGGGCTGTTGATCCGCCAGACGAGTGTGAAATAGACCATCAGCGAGCCGAGCGCCATTTCTCCCCGGATGGCCAGCCAACCGACGATCAGAATGGTGACCAGAATAATCAGATTCGAGAGGGAGGTCGTCGTCAGCATGACGGCCTGCTGCCACCAGGTCCGGCGCGCGTAGAGCCGGTTCAGGCGGGTCCTCTCCCGCACGAACCGCTCCATCATCCAGTCCTCCGCACCAAGCGCGCGAACGATTTCCATATTCTGCAACACGTCCTGCAGGCATTGGCGGACGGCCGCTTCCTGCCAGGCAACTTCGTTTCCGATGGCCTTGAGCCGCTTGCGGATCAGATGACCGGCGGCCAGAATCAACGGCGATACCGCCAGCAGCGGCAGCGCGATCCGCCAGTTGATCACGAGCAGATAGGCGGCGGCCATCACGAACATCGCGGCCTGGTCCGCCATCCGGTCGAGGAGGAGATTCAGGATGCCCACCATCCGTTGGGTATCGTGCTCCGTCCGCTGCACCAGATCGGATGAATGGACCGATTGCGCGTGCTCGAGCGGCAGCCGCTGCGCTTCGTCCGCCGCCCGCGCCATCAGGTTGGCGCTCAGTTCGTTCATCGCGTGCTGCTTCAAATATTCGCCGACGAGGAAGGTTCCGATCAGGAAGAAAAAGACCGCCGTCCCGGCCGCGACGATGAGCCTGACATCCGCGAAATCCCGGGCTTCCAGCGCGTTGAACACGAGATTGACAATGAGCGGATCCAGCATCATGATGAGAGACTGCGACAGGCTGAGGATGAGTCCGGCGATATAGGCCAGCTTGCGCGGGCCGAGCCCCCGCCATGTCAGCGCCCAAATATCGGACAATCCCGGTTGTGCAGTTGCCGGCTTGCTCACGGTTCAATCCCCTCCTCCGGCGCATGCGTCTCGTCCAGGTCCGCCCATGTTCCGACCCGCACCAGTTCGGCATAGCGACCGCCGAGCGCCATCAGTTCATCGTGCGTCCCGGTCTCGACGACCCGGCCTTCGTCGATAACGACGATCTGGTCCGCATGCCGGACCGTCGACAACCGATGGGCCGCGACGATCACCGTCCGCCCCGCCATCAGACTGCGCAATGTCTCCTGCATCAGGCGCTCGTTATCTCCGTCGAGGGCGGACGTCGGCTCGTCGAGCAGCAGAAATTCGGGGTTCCGCGCATAGGCGCGCGCGATGGCGAGTCGCTGCCGCTCGCCGCCGGACAGCGTCTGTCCGCGTTCTCCCAGCCGGGTCTCATATCCGTGCGGCAGCTTCCCGATGAAGCCGTCGGCCCGTGCGAGCCTCGCCGCTTCCTCCAGGTCTTCAGTCGCCAGATGCGTCAACCCGGCCCGGATATTGTCGGCGACCGACGCGTCGAACAGGCCGATGTCCTGCGGCACATAGGCCGCCCGGCGTCTCCAATCAGCATTTGTGCTGCCATCGATCGGCACGCCACCCAGCATGATCCGGCCGGCGTTCGGCGCGTATAGTCCCATGATCAGCTTGAGCAAGGTGCTCTTGCCTTGGCCGCTCGGACCAACGAGCGCCGTCACGGTTCCTCGGCGAACCGTAAGGTTCAAATCGCGCAGTACCGGCTGCACGGGATCGTAGCCGAACGTAACCCCTTCAATGACCAGATCCCCTTCATCCGGCAGCATGCGGGTCTCCGCAGGCAGCTTCTCGATCCGTTCGGTCGGATCGGCCAGTTCGAACACGCGGGTCGCGTGGGCCAACGCATTCTGCACGGCCGCCCAGATGTTCATCAGATGGGAGAGCGGTCGAACCAGATGCTCATAGGAAATGACGAATGCCGCAATGACGCCGATCTCGATCGCGCCGTCCGCAAATAGCAACGCGCCGGCGATGAAAATATACGCGATGCCGAGCCAGTAGCCGAGGAAAATCGAGATGCCGGAAGCCGCGGTCCAGAGATGGCCGCGCAGGCGATGCCGAAAGGTCCGCCGAACGGCTTCGCGCCAGCGGAAGTTGAACCGTTCTCGCAATTGAAACGCGCGGACGGTCTCGGCGCCCTGCATCTGGTCCTGCAGTAGCGCATCCTGCGCGGCCTGAGCTTCGTTCGCCCGCTGTTGCTCGCGGTAAATCGGCTTGGCCAGCAGGTTGGAGACCAGCGGCATCAGCAGCGCCACGGCGATCGCCCCGGCCATCAGCAGCCAGGATTGCACCGTGAGGTAGACAAACAGCAGGATGACCGACAGCAGCCGCTCGATGAGCGCCGGAATTTGCCGGTTCACCCCGTCCTGCGCCGCCACGGCGGAGTCGCCGATCCGCTGGATCTGGTCGCCGACGTGCCAGCGGTTCAGCAACCTCAGATCAAGCCGGAACATGCGGCGCAGCACCTCCCGCTGAAGTTCGAGCGTCGACCGGTTGTACAGTCGTTGCGACAGCCAGATGCGTGCGACCTGCACGATCAGGCCGCCGAAAAACACAGCGCCATAGAATGCCGCCGCCTGCCGAAGCTGCGGCACGGATCCTTCGTACACCGCGTCGAACAGTCGGCGCAGCGCCTCCGCCTGACCGACCGGAACAAAGGAAGCGGCGCTGACGATCAGCGCCGTGGCGACATAATACGGCGTGTAGCGCCGGACCCAGCGCAGCAGCGAGCCGGCAACCCTTCGGCCCGCTTCGCCGTGCCCGGCCTTCGCTGACATGGAACCCACAATCGATCAACTCCCGCATCGTGTGATCAATCGTGTAACAACCTCAAGTAATAAACCCGATCTTTAAAATGCTTATATATAGTACGGACATTTTTTCAGTTTGAGCGTTTTGCAATAATCCAAGGCCTTGATTTGTAAGGATTTTCGGACATAAAAAAGGGACTTCACCCCAACTTGGAGAAGTTTTCAAGTGACCAAACAAGAAAACTTAAGGAGTGAAGTCACGATGTATATTCTCCAAGAAAGCTTGTTTTCCTTCGAGGAATTGCTAAAAATGCCGTCAAAAGAGCGATTGCCAATCTTCTTTAGCTCACGGGATCTCAGACCCTATGCCAAGGAATTAAGAAGCCGTTCACCCCGAGGCGCCGACGGACATTGCAGACAGGGCATTTTACGTGCGCTTCTGGCCGCCCCTCTTGAAGGAATCGCTACCTTAACGGCTTTGCATCATCGGTTGAGCACGGACCTTCGGTTCCGCTATCAGTGCGGACTTTCGCTTGATCGGGAAGCTCCATCCATCTCCACACTCAGCCGTGTGTTTGCCGACGTCACGAAAAAGGAACTGGCCAAGCGGCTGTTTGAGGATCGGGTTGCCCACCTCAGGCTAGAAGGTGTTCTGGACGGCAGCCACGTGGCAATTGACAGCACCGCCATCCGTGCTTACGAGAGAAAGCAACCCAAGCGAAAAAGCGAACAGACCGGCAATGCCAATTGGGGAGTGAAACTCGATTCGTTCGGCAACAAGATCACCTGGTTTGGGTACAAACTCCATCTGGCGGTCGATACGAAAAGCGAATTGCCGCTTGCGCTGGAAGTCACGCCTGCGCATGTCAATGACGGAGAAAAGGCGCCGGGCCTGATGGAACAAGCCGCATCCAGAACCGCTCCGAGGTTTTTCATGCTGGACGCAGGCTATGATCAGTTGAAGGTTTACGAGGCCGCGCGAAACGTCAAGGCTCAAGCCATCATTCCGCTCAACCTCAGGCGCGAGAAGGAACCGCCTGCCGGCATGCGGTCCAACGGGACGCCATGCTGTTCCATGGGCTATGCCATGACGTACTGGGGAGCGGACGGCGACATCCTGAAGTTTCGCTGTCCGCACGCAACCGGCAAAGTCGACGGTCCGCTTGGCATGGCCGCTTGCTCGTCCTCGAATTATGGCATGGTCGTGAAAGTGGACGTCAGGGAAGACCTCCGGCGGTATTGCCATCCACATCGGGATACCAAACGCTGGAAAGCACTTTACAATGAGCGAACGAGCGTTGAGCGCTGCAATGCGCGACTGAAATGCTCTTTGACAGCAGATGCCTTGCATGTGCGCGGGATCGAGAAAGTAACAACTCACCTGTATCTGAACGCCATCGTTCTGCTTGCATCTGCAGTAGCCGCATCTCGCTTGGCAAAAGCGGTCGCTTAAAAACGAGCGTTTCCCGAAAATTCTGCAGGTCTGCCCATTTTCATGACCAATAAACTCCAATTACACATTTTTAAACGTTAAAGCCAGGAATTAACTGCTGCTAGTTGAGGACTCCCTATGAAGCTGGCTTCAAAACGAAATTATGCAAAAGGCTCAGTTTAAATAATAAAGGGTTGTTCCCTTAAGCCCGAGTTCGACAGTTACTAGGTAAATGAAATACCCGCTATCCCTTGCGCTGTCTGGGTTGACGGGCATTTTTCTTAAGAAATGCGTGTATCTATGCTTTGGGTTGTATCTTTAGGAACTTTGGTGGAGCCTCAATCCCAAGCGTATCAAAGGTTTTTCGTTGTTTGGGTGTCAATTTCGTGCTCTGGTAGACGTCTCCGTTATTTGATGAAAAATGTCCAAGATGAATGCGATCGAGTTCCTTGCGTAATGCCGTCCAGGTCTCGCCGGTTTCTTCTTCGATGATGCGAACCAGCAGTAAAGCAAGCCAACAAAGCAGGATGTGGGCGCGAATGCGGTTTTCCAGCCGATGATACATCGGACGAAGCTCCAACGTGGTCTTTAGTGTTCGGAATGCGTCTTCCACATCAACCAGCTGCTTGTAGCCGAGGGCAACGTCCTCTGCAGAAAGCGTGTCATCCGATGTCCGGATGAGATACTTGCCGTCATATTTCTCTGCGTCACGGATCGCTTGCTTATCCAGCTTGAGTGTCCCGTCTTTCAGTTGACGCAAGTACTTTCCGTAGGTCGGATGCGTGCGCAATCGGCATGCGGCTTTCGTGTGCGCCTGGTTGCTTAACGGCTTGAGACCCTCCAGTTCCGCTTCCAAACGTTCGATTAGCTCTTTCCGGCGCAGACGATCCCGTTCGGCTTCTTTGGGATTATGCACGAGAACGTAGCGTTTTCTCGCCTCGCCGTCGCCGACGACGATATCCTTGACCTGCAAGTTCTCGCGCACGTGGTGGTACCGGCCTTTGCGGCTCATGGCAGCATCCGTCGTCTCTTTGCCGGATCGCATCTTCTCCCCGGCGATATAATGACCGCCGGCCCGCTGCAACGTCCGCAAATTTTCTTCGGAGGTGAAGCCGCGATCCATCACACTGATCACCCGGCCGAGCTTCCAGCCGACCAAGTCGCGCTTGACTTGATCGACGACCGACATATCCGACGTATTGCCCGGCCAGACCCAAGAGCGGATCGGAATCCCTTGACGCGTGACGGCGAGCCCGATGACGACCTGAACCAGATCCGGACGCTTGTCCTTCGAAAATCCCTGCTTGCGCAAGTCGTCATCCTCCGGCACATCGAACGGATCGACTTCGAAGTAAGAAGAGGTGGTGTCGAAGTAAAGCAGATCGACCTCCAGATTCAGCAAATCGGAAACAGCACAATAGATCTGATGCTCCAGCTCCGATTGAACTTCCAACAACTCGTCCATCGCTCGGTACAATTGCTGGCTGCCGACTTCGCTTAGGCCTGGAATATACACCTCGTCCTTTACCCAATCTTCCATCGCCAGCTTGCTCGAAGGATTAAGGGCGCGGTTGGCCACCATAGCGAAGATCAGACGCTCAATGGACGATTGATATTTACGATCCTTGAACAATTTTTCGAGGATGGCGTCCAACCCGATCTTTTGCCACAGCTGATGGAGGAGCCAGGCTCCGCCCAAGCGCTTGCTGGAACGGAACAAGAATTCCGCCGTTTCGCCAATTGCGTTTTGCGCCTGCAGCGCCGCTTCCGGAGTCAGGTAACGGGCAATGCTCTGCACCAACCGTTCCAGAACGGAACGATCGATTTCGTCCTCGCGGCCGAACGAGTAGATGACCTTCGCCCTGGCATGCTTCGCGACGGGATCCCATTCGTTGTGCGCAAGCTGAAGGTAAGCGGTGGCGGATCTATTTTTGTTTTTTCGAGAAACGCGTCGTATATACATGCCTATATAACACCATATATCATCAATAAATACAAGAAAACATCAACAAAACGTGTGCCTATGTAATTTTGCGTTTTTTTCTATCTCCAGTCCCCAAAAACCTTGCTGTTATGCGATTCTTTATTTTTCATGTGCCTAAAATTGCCGATTTACTGTCGAACTCGGGTTAAGGAGTGTCCACTTTTCAGTCTAACAGCATACCTCCCAAACATCACGATCCCGTGGACCGGTAGTGCCTTACCCCGACGCGCCATACCGCAAGACACGGCGCGAGGAACAGCAGCGAGGCGAGCGGCATGGCCATGTACAGCAGGTCCGGGCCGTCCGTCCGGTCGAGGATGTAGAGCAGCGGCAAATAGCTGACGGCGCCGAACGGGATGATAAAGGTGAAGAAACGCGTGACCCATTTGGCATAGATGTCGAGGGGATACTGCGCCATCTCGCGCCCGCCGTCCGTGAAGATGTTCGCGACTTCCAGCGCCTGCACCGTCCAGAAACAGAATGTGGCCGCGAGGATGTAGATGCCGCTGAAGACGGCCACCCCGCCGAATATCATGAGGATCAGCGTGATGATTTTCGCCGGCGTCCATTGGACGGAAAGCCCCGATACCGCGATCCCGAGGACGACCGCACTCTGCAGCATCCGGCCGAAACGGGTGAATTCGAAATTGGAGCCGAGCACCTGGATAACCGTGCCGCGCGGCCGGACGAGCAGCCGGTCGAAGTCGCCGCGCACAATCAGGTTCGAGAACGCGTCGAAGCCGCGCACGAAGCATTCCGACACCGAGAACGCCATATGGATGACGCCGAAGCAGAGCGCCGCTTCGTGGAACGTCCATCCGGGCAGCTTGCCGAACCGTTCGAACAGGAAATAGATGCCGGCGAATACGGTGAACGGCACGAAGAATTGGCCGGCGCAGAGCAGCCAGAACGATGTCCGGTACTGCAATTGCGATTTGAACAGAATGGACATGTATTTGAAATAGAGACGCATATCCCGAATCATCCTCCTTGCACGACGACGCGCCGGAGCGCCCGCCCCATCAGCCACTCTCCGGCGGCGGCGAGCGCCGCAAGCCAGATCATCTGGATTCCGATGCCCGCGAGCGCCTCCCGCACGCCGATATGGCCGGTGTACACCCGGAACGGAAAGTCGACCGTCCAGCGGAAAGGCAGGAGACCCGCGATCGTCTGCATCCAGCCCGGCATCAGCGGTACCGGCACGATCATCCCCGCGAAAAACTCACCCGCCACCGCGATCATGAGCACCGAACCGACCGGCGACATCGTCCAGAAGACGGAGATGTAAACCAACATCGAGATGGCCGCGACGAGCAGGAGGCCGGAAAGCAGCGCCAGGGTGAACAATAGAAACGCGGCCGGCGACGTCGGAAGCGGCATCCGGTACGGTTCCGGCAGGATGAAGACGACAAGCGCGACGGGCAGGCAACGAAGCGAAGCGGACGAAAGGCGCGCCGCCAACAGCTTGGCGTACCAGATCGGATAGAGCCGCCAGGGCCGGCACAGTTCATACGCGATGTTGCCGCCGGTGATCAGTTCGAACAGCTCGCCGTCGAACTGCCACAGCACGATTAGCGCGAAGAACATTTGCTGCAGCCAGACGTAGGCGACCACTTCCTTCAGCGACATCGGCTGCGCCGCGCCGTTATGCGTGTAGAAGGCAACATACACCATGATGAAGATGAGGCCGAAGAACAGCTGCGTCAGAATGCCGGCCGCGGCGGCCGCCCGATACTGAAGGCCGGTCAGGAACCGCATTTTCAAAAGGGACAGCGGCGCATTCATACGCGATGCTCCTTGTACAGTTGCAGAATCAATTCGTCAACAGGCGGCGATCCGATCTCGACATCGGCCAGTTCGCCTCCGGCCGAAAGCCGATTAATCAGATCGGTGATGTCGATCCGATCGGAGTCGAAGGTGTAGACCGCCCGTCCGGACGACCAGGACAGGCACTGCACGCCCGGCACGTCGATCGGGCTGGCGCCCGCCTTGTAGTCGACCGTGATCGTCTTCTGTGTGCCGTAGCGGCTGCGCAGTTCGGACAAGCTGCCGTCGTAGAGCAGCGTTCCCTTGCCGATCATCAGGATGCGGCCGGCCAGCGCCTCGATGTCGTGCATATCGTGGGTCGTCAGGATGACGGTCACGCCGCGTTCCCGGTTGATCGTCCTGATAAAGTTTCGGACCGCGATCTTGCTCTCGGCATCGAGGCCGATCGTCGGCTCGTCAAGGAACAGGATCGCCGGGTCATGCAGCAGCGAAGCGGCAATCTCGCAGCGCATCCGCTGGCCGAGGCTGAGCTGCCGCACCGGCGTGCAGAGGATGTCGGCGAGGCTTAACATTTCGGTCAGCATGTCGAGATTTTTCCTGTAGATGCCGGGCGGAATGGCATAGATGTCGCGCAGCAGCTCGAACGAGTCGATGACCGGCACATCCCACCAGAGCTGCGACCGCTGGCCGAACACGACGCCGATGTGCCGGACGTAGCGGACGCGGTCTTTCCAGGGCGTGAAGCCCATGATGGAGCAGGTGCCGGCGTCAGGGACGAGCACGCCGCTCATGATCTTGATCGTCGTCGACTTGCCGGCGCCGTTCGGGCCGATGTAGCCGACGATCTCGCCTTCGCGGACAGTGAACGAGATGTCCCGCAGCGCCTCCACGATCGTATGCTCGCGGACGAAGAGCGCCTTGACCGCTTCCGCGAACCCCGCCGATCGCTTCGCCACTTTGAACGATTTGCCGATGCCTGTGAGCGTGATGAGACTCAAGTTTTCACCCCTTTGGATCTGTGCGGTTCCCGAATTGCAGAAAAAAATATATCCAAAGAGGAAAGAAAAGTATAGACTTATAAAAAATGATGAGTTATAATACTATCATAAGGAGCGGAAAACGCGCCCTTACTTTAATACTGTCAAAAACGGAATTCCGGCACAGGTTGTGCCGGATTTTTTGCTGCTGCCGGGGCGCGCGGCGCTTGCCGGCGGGGACGCAGTTGGCAGGCTCCGGTTTGTCAAGTGCAGGGCATTCATCGTGGCAGACGCGCGTCGGCAGCTAAACACGGATGGAGCTGCCTTATGCCCAACGGAAGCAGGAGCCGCTATTTTGCCAATATTGCCGCCTGCGGAATTGTTACGGAACTGAGCGCTCTTATTAAGCTTCTGCAGATGGTTTTGGGCCCGTCCGGAACCGAATAAGACTTCTCAGTTCCGTTGCGGCAACGAACATGCGGTTTTCGGGATCCATAACGTCTATGGGTTCCGTTGCCCCGTCCGTCCGCAGTGCCGTCTGTCCGCAGTGCCGCCTGCCGTCAGCGCTCCGTGCCGCCTCCAAGCCTACCCGCAGACCGCGCCGCCCGCCAATAAAAAATGCCGCGCTCAACGCGGCATCTGTCTCACACGACGCAGATACTCCGTGACATGCTCATCTTCCCTCCGGTTATAGGCGAAGCCGCAGCGCTCCGCCACCGCCGCCGCGGCGGTCCGGAACAGATCCGCCATCTCGAACAGCGCGTTCCAGATCCGGTCGTAATCGCCGTCCGGATACGTGCGCACCAGCTGTTCCCACATGGCGGGCGGAAGATGCCGCTGCAGATACTTGCCTTCCTTGCCCGGGTCCGCCTTGTAATCCGACATCTCCGCGACGTACCACTTCAACATCTGGATCAGCATGGCGCGTACCGGGCCTTCAAGCATCGCCTTCGCGTACGGCAGTTCGCGCCGCCACAGCCCTTTCGCCACATACGTGCTGACCCACCAGAACTCGTTGCAGCAACCTGCGAACCGGGCGGCCGTCGGCGGCTGCGTCAGATAGCTGCGATTGCTCGGCGGCGGCAGCTCGCCGATTGCGCCGTCCTTGTCGAGCAAGAGGACGCTGAGGCTGTCTTCTTCCATTTCGCCGAGCCGGTCAACCGGCCAGAACGTCAGATCGATCCGGTTCCCGTCTTGAAACAGCATGAGGAACGCAAATCCCGGCCGGCTGATCTCCGCCGGAAACAGCGCCGCATCATCCGGCGTCTGCATGATGAGCACGTCGCCGAACCGGCCGATCCAGCTCCGGTCGCGCACGAACGGCTCCACTTCGGTGACCGCATAGACGATATCGTAGTCCTGAAAACAATCGCGCGGCGCATCCGGATTCGCCCGGGAACCGTTCAGGATAACCGCCCGCACCCGTTCATCCGCCTTCGCAAACCCGACAATCAGCTCCATCATATCCCGCTCCGACCGCATGCCGTGACCTCCCGACTGTATTAGCGGCTCCCGGTGCCCCGCAAACTTCGCAAAAAACGCCGTCTCCGGTTTCGCCCGCCATTCTTCTATTGTACAATAACGTCAAAAAACGGGGGCGTTCGATTTGAAAATGGCATTCATCCTGTTCGACGGCATGACCTCGCTGGACGGGATCGGATTTTTCGAAGCGGTGACGCGGCTGAGGCTGATGGAAGGCGGCGAAAGCGTGTCCTGGGATTTCTGCGCCATGAAGGAAGAGGTCTCCGACGACCGTGGCATCACGTATCGCGTGAGCAAGGTCCGGCCGAATCTGTCCGGTTACGATCTCGTCTTCGCGCCGGGCGGCATGGCCACGAGAACGCTCCGGCACGATGACGATTTTGTCGGATGGATCCGGACGGCGGAATCGGCCAAGTGGAAAATTTCCGTCTGTACGGGCGCGCTGCTGCTCGGCGCGGCGGGATTCCTGCAGGGAAAAAGGGCAACGACGAACGCATCCGCCTTCGAATTGCTGGAACCGTACTGCGCGGAAGTCGTGAAAGCTCGGGTGGTCAGGGACGGCCATGTCATTACGGGAGGCGGCGTATCCGCATCCGTCGACCTCGGACTCTACGTTGTGGAACTGCTGAAAGGCGCAGAGGCGGCACGGATGATTCAGCAGCAAATGGAGTATCCCTGCTATCTCGGAGCCGACGGTTCCGACATTTACATGGCCGAAGGCTGAAACCGGAGCGAAATACCATCGGCAAAAAAATAACTGCGGGAGCCTTACTCCCGCAGCTTCAGTCCGTTTTCGATTTCCTCAACCGGCAGGAACAGCGGCCGTTCCTGGCCGTGCGGCGTGTCGGGATGGTGCGTGCTGATCCACAATTGCCCCTGAAAATCGCGGAACAGACTCGAGTGCCCTGCGTTGCGGTCAAGGAGCAGCCGGTCGTCGTGCGTCCAGGGTCCCTCGATCCTGCCGCTTGCAGAGCGGGCAATCGCCACCGTATAGCCGCCCAGCCCCGCGTCGCCGTAGTTCGGCACCGAATAGCTCGACCAGAGCAGGATCAGCTCCCCGTTCCGGGCCTTGTACAGAAACGGCGCGTCGGTCAGATATCCCTGCTTCTCGATGCGCGGATCGCCGAACAGCCGGATCCATTTCATCTCCGCCGCGTTCAGTATCTCCACCGGCTCCCCGTACGATGCCTTCAGATCGCGGGTCAGCCGCAGCGCCTTGATCCTGCCTTCGTAAATTTCCGTCCACTCGTGGCAGAACACGATCCAGCGCTGTCCGTCTTCGTCCTCGTAGAACGTGCCGTCCAGACACTCGCAGCCCGGCAGCGTCACCGGGCCGTCGCTGTGCGGCCGGTAGGGCCCCGCCGGATGGTCGGCGACAAGAATGCCCGTCCCGCGGTTTTCGCCGATGCCGCCCTTGAAAGACGCGAACATGTAGAATTTCCCGTCAATCTCGAACACTTCCGGCGCCCAGTAATGCCGGACGCCCCAGAAACCTTTCGGCGGCTGAAACGCGACGTATGGCCCGGTCCAGCTCCGCAGATCTTCGCTGACGTACACTTCAAAGATCGGATCCTTGTCCCCGCAGCCGTCCGCGAACGTCGTGCCGAACAGGTAGTATTTTCCTTCTGCGGCATGCGGAAACACGAACGGATCGCGCATATGGATGTCGCTCACGTCCACCGTCCGGATCGTTCGAAAACCGGTCTGCATCCGTTTGAGCTCCCCTTTCCCCGTCTGGATTCAACTCATGTCTGCTCCCGCAGGACGCCCGGATGCCACATCGCGTTGATCCGGCGGATTTGCTCCGGATCGCACTTCGGCCTGCGGTCGTAGGTGAGCAGCCCGTTCACTTCCTGCTCCACGTCGGTAAGCTGGGTGTAGCAGAATCCGTGAAGGACTTTGGACGCGTAGACCGCCTCCATGATCCGGCGATACTCGCGCACGAACTCCTCCTCGCTGCCCGCGGTCGTGTAGCCCCATCCCTGTTCATCGGAGATCCGATAGGCGATGCCGCCGAACTCGGTGAGCAGGATCGGCTCGCCTTCGTGCGTGAACCCGTTCGCGTAGATGGCGCGCCGGCCGGGCTGCGAACGCAGAATTTCTTCCTTCGTCGACAGCGACGCCTTGAAATATTCGTATTTGTCCGGTTCATCCGGCTGGCCGTGGTTGTAATTGTGGACCGCGCAAATATCCGTCTTCGTCAGCTCCCAGCCGTCGTTGGAGACGACGAGCCGTGTCGGATCCAGCGAGTGGATCAGGCTGTACAGCGCCAGGCTGTGGTGTTGCTGCTGCCTGCTGCTGCGAATATCCGGCACGCCCCAGCTTTCGTTGAGCGGCACCCACGCCACGATGCACGGGTGGTTGAAGTCGCGCTCCACGATCTCGATCCACTCCCGCGTCAGACGCGCCGCCGCGTCCGTGGAGAAGGAAGGCGCCGACGCGCATTCGCCCCATACGAGGAAGCCCAGCCGGTCCGCCCAATAGAGAAAACGCGGATCCTCCACCTTCTGGTGCTTGCGGCAGCCGTTGAAGCCCATCGCCTTCGCCAGCTCGATGTCCCGCTTGAAATCTTCGTCGCCCGGCGCGGTGAGCAGGCCGTCCGGCCAGTACCCCTGATCGAGCACCAGTTTCTGGTAATAAGGTTTGTTGTTCAGATACACCATGCCGCGCTCGGTGTGGATCTTTCGCATGCCGAAATACGATTCGGCCTCATCGACCGCCCGGCCGTTCTGCCGCAGCGTGAGCTTCACGTCGAACAGGTTCGGATTTTCCGGCGTCCACGTCCAGCCGTCATGGTGGACCGCCGTGCGGAAGATGTTCCGGTTCATCAGATGATACGACCGCTTCACATAAGGCTCGTGGATCACGATCTGATCCGTAACGACCGTCCGGCCTTTGAACGAAATTTCGATTTCGAGCGTTGCGCCCGCCGCGGCGCGCGTCGTCTCGAACTCCGCGATCACGTCGCCGCGGTCCAGGTCCGGCTGGAACTTCACCCGGGCGAGATGCGCGTCGGATACAGCCTCCAGCCACACCGTCTGCCAGATGCCCGTCGTCGGCGTGTACCAGATGGCGTCCGGCTTCTCCAGCCAGAATTGCTTGCCGCGCGGAATCGTCTCGTCCGTCGAAGGATCTTCCACGCGCACGGCCACCTGCTCTTCCTCCCAGGTCAGCGCGTCCGTGATGTCAAAATGAAACGGCGTATGCCCGCCTTCGTGCATCCCCACGTACCGGCCGTTCACATACACCCACGCGCGGTAATCGACGGCGCCGAAGTGAAGCCATACGCGCTTTCCTTTCCAGGCCGCATCCACCTTGAACCCGCGCTTGTACCACACCCAGTCATGGAATGAAGCATCATGAATGCCGCTCAGTTTCGACTGGTAGGCAAAAGGCACCTCGATGCGGCGGGACAGCTGATGATCCGGGCGGAACCATTTTTCATTCAAACCGATGTCGGCGTCGTCAAATTCAAACTGCCATGTGCCGTTGAGATTCTGCCACTCTTTCCGGACAAACTGCGGTCTCGGATATTCGTTGCGGCGTGCCATCTTACCACTCCTGTGCCTATGGTGTCTGTATCTTGCTTCATTTCTCCCGTACGAAGGGTCCCGGCTGCGGCGCCGTTCCCGGTTCCTGCAGATGCACGGTCGGCCAGCCGTCCTCCCAGATGAGCGGATCGATCATCATCGGCCGCCTGGTCGCCCCCGTGATCAGCGTGGGATCGTCCGCATCGATCGCGTGGTAGACGATCCAGTCGCCCCCCGCGTCATCGGTGACGACGGCGTTGTGACCGGGACCGACGAACTGCCGTCCCTCCTGATCCGGCACCGCGTTCGCCGCCAGTATGGTCGTGCCTCCGCCTTCCCGCAAATCCCGTCCGTCCCGGTCCGTGTACGGCCCGCGGATCGATTCGGCCCGCCCGATCTTGACGTGGTAGGAGCTGAACGCCCCTTCGCAGCAGGAGCCGACGGAGCCGAAGAAATAATAGTAATCGCCGCGTTTGACGATATACGGCGCTTCAAACTGGTTGTCCGCAATCTGGAATTTCTCGCCCACGGTCGAAAGGCCGTCCGCGGACAGTTCGATGCCGTAAATGCCGTGGAAACTGCCCCAGATCAGGTACGGCGTCCCGTCGTCATCCCGAAAATAGAAGGGGTCGATCGAATTGGCGACGCCGATCGACTCGCTCGTGAACAGCACCCCGTGGTCGGTGAACGACCCGTCCGGTCTGTCGGCCGTGGCCACGCCGATGCCCGGATTCGGGTCTCCCCAGGTGGAGTACGAGTAGTACAGGTAATATTTACCGGTCTCCTCGTGAAAAGAAATGTCCGGCGCCCACAGCCAGCCTTCGTCCTTCCAATCCGGCTTCACCTCGAACGCGTCCCGCACGAACTCCCATTCGGTCAGGTTGCGCGACCGGATGATCGGCACCAGGTGCGCGGTGCCGTCGTCCCAGGTGTCCTCCGTGCCGTAGGCGTAAAACCAGCCGTCCTCCCCCCGGATGACGGAAGGGTCGGCCAGCACCGGCTCGAACACCGGGTTTTGATAGGGCGCCGGCGGGGTCTGGGCCTTCTCGGCTGCCTGCGGCTTCACCGCAAGCCGGACGCCGATCGCGGCCGCGGCGGCCAGCACCCCGAGCGCGGCGATCCACAGCACCGTTTTTCGCATAGCGGTTGCCATCTTTCGGCTTCCCCCGTCCGTCATTTGATGCCCGAATGAATGATGCCCTTCACGATCGACTTCTGGGCGAGCAGGAAGACGATCAGGATCGGCAGTGTCGCGATCACCGACAAGGCCATCAGCTTGTTCGGGTAGTTCACATAGCTGCCGTGGGTCATGACCGCGATGCCCGCCGTCAGCGTGAGCATGTCCTCGTTGCCGCCGGAGACGTAATAGGGCCAGATGTAGTCGTTGAAAATACCCATGAACGTGATGACGGCCAGCGTCCACAGAATCGATTTCGAGGCGGGCAGAAACATCCGGACGAAGATCTGCCATTTGTTCGCCCCGTCCATGTACGCCGCTTCCTCGATTTCCGTCGGATAGCCGAGGAAGAACTGGTAGAGCAGGAAGACGCCGAACACGCCGGCCGTGGCGGGCAGGAAGAACGCGCCGTACGTGCCGATCAGACCCAGATCCTGGAACAGGATGTACTGCGGCACGAACCAGACGATCCCCGGAATCATCATCGTGCTCAGGAACATCGAGATCAGCGCCTTGCGGAACGGCACGTCAAGCCGCGCGAGACCGTACGCCGCCAGCGCGTCGATCGTCAGCACGAGCACGGTCCCGACGGTGGATACGATCAGGGAGTTGATGATCCAGCGGATAATGGGCACGTCCAGATCGCCGCCCCTCAGCGCCTCGATGTAGTTGATCATCGTCGGTTCCTTCGGAATGAAGCTGAGATCGGGCAGGAACGCCTCGATGTCGGTTTTCAGCGAAATGGTAACCATCCAGATCAGCGGCACGATAAACATGACGCCGATCGCCGTCGCCAGCAGGATCAGCAGCGACCCGCGAATCTTCGCGCTCATCGCTCAACCCCTCCTTCCCGACAGGAGACGGTAGATGACCGTCGAGACGACCATCATGATCAGCCCGAGCACGATGGCCATCGCGGACGCCGCGCCGCCCTGATGCTGTCCGTACGCCACGGCGAAGATGTTCATCAGGAGCACCGTCGTCTCGTAGCCGGGCCCACCGCGCGTCATGAGGAACGGCTGCGCGAACACGTTGAACGAGGCAATGATGGTCATGATGAGCACGACCGTGCTGATGCTCCGGATCGACGGGAGCGTAATGTGGATCAGCCGGTGCCAGGCGTTCGCTCCGTCCAGCCTTGCCGCTTCGTACAGCTCCTCCGGCACCTCGTTCAGCCCGTTGATGAAAATGATCATGTTGAACCCGACCGTCCACCAGATCGTGCAGAAGACGAGCGCGATCCAGACCCACGGCGTATCGTTCAGCCAGCCGATGTGCGGACCCGCAAAGCCCAGCCTGTCGAGCAGGATGTTGAGGAACCCCGTGTCCGTATCGAACACCCGCATCCAGATCGTCGCCATGACCGTCGCCGAAATCGCGTACGGCATGAAGAAAATCGTCCGGTAAAGGCCCCGGCCCCGGGTCGAGAGGGCGTTCACGAGCAGCGCGAGCGCCAGCCCGACGATCACGAGGAACGGAACGGAGTAGACCACGAACTTGAACGTTCCGGTCAATCCGCGCACGAACTGGTCGTGAATGTACGTGTCCGGCGTGAAAATGTTCTTGTAGTTTTCCAGGCCGATGAACTCGCGCGAGCCGAGCATGTCGTAATCCTGGAAGCTGAGCACGATGCCCGAAACGAGCGGATACAGCAGAAACACGGCAAAGCAAAGGAAATAGGGGAGGACAAATAAACTGGAGGTCAATTTCGATTTCCAGCTGCCCCGCATCCGATCCACCACCCCTTGTCAATGACAGGGCGGGTATTGCTACCCGCCCGCTCAAGCGCACGAACGTCCATCATTGTTTTTTGGCTTCTGCCGCCTGAAGCGCTTTCTTCTGCGCTTCGTCAAGCGCCTTCTGCGGCTCGGCCTTGCCCAGCAGCGTCAGGTTGACCTGCGTCCACAGCTCGCCGACAATCGAACCCCAGTCCGGGATCGGCGGCGCGAAATGCACATAGTCGAACTCCTTCGCCACTTCCGTTTGCTGCTGCGTGAGCTGCTGGAATTCGGGGCTTGCGAGCACCTGTTTCGACGCGACGGCCTGGCCGGACTCCGCCCAGTCGAGCGAGTGGCCCGCCACATATTTCAGGAAGTCGCCGATCCCTTCCAGCTTCGCGGCGTCGGTCTGTGCTTTCGGCACGACGAACGTATGGGAACCCCCGAAGACGCCCGGCTGGTCGAAGAACACCGGAACCGGCGCGACACCGTAGTTGATGCCGGCTTTGTCCCATTGGTCCTTCATCCACGGACCGTTGAACTGGATCGCGTTCTTGCCTTGCAGGAACAGCTTCACTTCGCCGTCCTGGGCCACGTTCTCGGGCGATACCTTGTGTTCGAAAATCAGGCTCTTCAGGAACGCCAGCGCATCCACCGCTTCCGGCGAGTTCAGATTCGGGTTGCCTTCGGCGTCCACCAGATCCGATCCTTGCTGATAAATGAGCGACGGGAAAATGAACTGTTGCGGCCACAGCGTCGGCATGACGAAGCCCCATTGCCCCTTGGACGGATCGGTCAGCTTCTTCGCGGCCTCCAGGAATTCTTCCCGGTTGGTCGGCGGATGCTCGATGCCGGCTGCCGCGAACAGATCCTTGTTGTAGTACATGATCAGCGGATGGATGTCGAGGGGATGCCCCACCATTTGCCGTCAATGGTGGCGTAATTGACGGCCGCTTCGACATAGTCTTCCTTCGTGATGCCGGCCTTGGCGGCCAGATCGTCCATCGGCTGCAGCAGATCTTTTCTGGCGTAGGTCGGAATCGCATCCAGGTGCATGATCATGAGGTCCGGCATGTTCTTCTTCGTGCCGAACGCGTTGTCCAGCAGTTTGTAGTAGTCGCCGCTCGGCTGGATCTGGAATTTGACCTGGTAGCTGTCGGACTGCTCGTTGTAAGCGTCCACAATTTTCTTCATGAACGGGCCGTCCGGACCGGAGAACGGCGACCAGAACACCAGCTCCGTCTTGCCCTTCGGAGCGGAATCGCCGGAAGGCGCCTCCGAATCCGAAGAACCCGTCTGGTTATTGTTTTGGGTTTGGGAATCAGACTTCCCGGAACCGCCGGAACCGCAGGCCGACAGCGCCAGGACAAGACATGCCGCCAGGGCGAAATGCAGCCATTTCAAACGCTTCACGTCGAATCATCCCCCGAGTTTTGGTTTTGTCTGACATAATCCAGTTTCAAGCGCAGGTCCGTCTCATAATTGCCGAACTTCCGTCCGAACAGATTCATGCCGCCGTCGTTTATGGCGTCGGGTTTGATCCCGATGCGGACCGTCAGGTAAGGCAGATCATCCAGTGCCAGTTCGTCGATCGTCAGACCGGAAATATGCCTGCCGTCGATGAAGGAGCCTTCGGAATTGACGCGCCACGTTTTCAGAAGTCCGTATTGCGTGTTTTCAACCCCCCACCACTCCGGTGTGAGCAGACCCCTCTCGCCTCCGAAATCGCCGGGACTCGTCCAGGTTCCCACCTCCTTTCCATTGATCCACAGTGTAATATCTGAAGGCCAGTCCCTTTTGTGGAGCGGCGCTTCCGAACAAATTTCCATGGACAGTTCCAGATGGCGGGTGACCGCCCCCCGCGGAACCCGGTTCGGGAACCGGTATTCCAGATAGCCGCGGCGGAACCAGATCAATTGCGCCTGAATCCGTTCCGGTTCGAAGAACGCGCGGGGGTCATCCATTTCCCCGATGATGGAATGTTCGCTCAAGATGCCGCATGGGGCGGATACCTGTGAATCGACAAACTGGCCGATCGGAAGCGACACTTCCACGCTCGATTCCGAAGGCTCGGACCTGACGTGCGTAAGGTCGACCACAATCCGGCTGTACACGGCCGAACAGAGCTTCTGCGTGCCGCGGGTGCCGGGCACCATCTCGGTCTGGATCAGCCCGGCTTCCTCCAGCTTCCGGATGTTGATCGCCGCGGTCGAAGCGGGAAGGCCGAACATTTCGGAGATTTCCACGACGTTTCGGGGCTGTCCCAGCAGCGCCTTGAAGATCTCCACGCGCAAGTCGGTTGAAAGCGCCTTCGCGATATGAATGAATTCATCAAGATTTGTTGTCAGAATGCGGTTCAGCTTTTCCTTGCTGGAATCGTCCCGTTCGATTTTCATCGGTTTCCCCTCTTTTCTTCAATTTGCGACAATAAAAATTGTACCATACTCGAAAAGAGGTTGTTTAGAACAAATATTATTGTTTGTAATCGCTTTTAATTATAATTTAGGACAATTATTTTTGCAATATACAATTCATTTATCCGCTAAAAAAAGATTTGAAACAATATTTGTTGTTTCAAATGAAGATTCTGATAATTTTATCATTGACCCTCCCCGTTCGCCGGCGATATCCTTTTAAAAAAATGTTCTCCCTGCACCGAACCAACCCGATCCGGGCGACACTTGTATCCATGAAAGGCAGGTGAAGCCGCGTGGCAAACCTTGATGTTCCGGCAACGGCGGGTGCGGCGCTGGAGCGCAGCCATCTGGAGAAACTGTACTATTTCGCCTTGCGGAAGACGGGCAGCCGCCACGAAGCGGAAGATCTCGCGCAGGAGATCGCCGTGCAGGCGCTCGCGAGCCTCGCCGGCGGCAGCCGTCCGGCCGACTTCGACCGGTGGCTCTGGGCGGTGGCGCGCAACCGCTATGCCCGCTGGGCGAAGGAGCGGCGCAGGCGCTCGGCCGACGTCCATGACGAACGCGTCCTGTCCGCGCAGACCGACGACAGCCCTTCCGCCGAAGCCTCGCTCGTCCGGGCCGGCGAGATCGCAGCGCTTCGGCGCGAACTGGCACTGCTGACGGCGGAATACCGCGACATCGTCGTCGCCTACTATTTCGCGGGCGAGCGGATCGCGGACATCGCGGCGCGGCTCGGCGTGCCGGAAGGCACGGTCAAGCGGCGGCTTCACGATTGCCGGAAGACTATCCGGGAGGGGATCGAGATGGCCAGGGAGACGGGCGTGCGGAGCTTCAAAGCCGAACAGGTGGATTTCAGCAAGAGCGGAACGGACGGACGGGACGGCTCGCCGTGGAGCCTGATCAACCGGCTTATTCCGAAGAACATTCTGCTCGCGGCATACCGGAACCCAATGACGCTGGAGGAATTGTCCCTCGAGCTCGGAGTCGCCATGCCGTACATGGAAGAAGAGGTGCGGCTGCTCACGGAAGGGACGCTGCTCAGGGAAGTGGCGAAAGGCAGGTACGAGACGGATTTCATCATTCTGGACAAGGACACGCGGCTTGCCATTTTCCGCAAGCTGGAGGAGACCGGGCGGACGTTCGCCCCGCTGCTCATCGAACTGCTCGATGCGGCGATAGAGGATGTGCAGCGGGCCATCGGACAAAGGTTCGAACGCGGGTTCCTGCTCTGGACGCTGATTCCGCTGGCGGTGGACAGCATCGCCGCCGAAACACACCGCGGCGGCGGCGTGCCGGATTATCATGCCTACACCCTCCGTCCGCACGGCGGCCGATGGGAAATCGTCGGATACGAGAAGTGCGACTTGCCGTACAACCTGTTCATCGGCCACAACGGCAGCGGAGAAGGCCGCGGCATCATGTTTCATTACAAGCTCGGGCTGCCCGGCCTGTGGGACCGCGCGGGCGAACTGAACCATTTCGAGACGCGCGTCCTCGCTGACGCCATCCGCACAGGCGCCGCGCAGGAAAACCTGAGCCGCGTCGAAGCCGGCGTGATCCGCAATCTGATCGAACGCGGCTTTCTCGCCGACCATCCGGAGCGGATCATCCCGAACTTCCCCGTGTTCCGGCGCGAACATAGGGAAGCGCTCCGCTCGTACAAGGAGCATCCCGCCTATATCAAGCTGCTGGACATCATGAACGGGCTGTACCGGGATGTGCACCACCTCATCGGCCAGGGCTGCCCCGCGCGGCTCGCGGAACAGCTCAAATACGTCTCCGGCGCGCAGCTGTACGACATGCGGATGATCTGCCTGCGCCATGCGCTGGCCGAAGGGCACATCGCGGAGCCCGAACAGCCGGAACGCAGCACGATCGCGATGTATTTGGATCTGGACCTGAAGATGGAATGAAAATGCAAAAGGCTTCCCGGCTGATCCGACCCGTGGATCATCGGGAAGCTTTTTTCACATTCACGATTGCACCGCCGACGGGCGTTTGACCCGATCCGCGGGCGCCGCCGCCGCGGACAGGCCGGCCAGATGCGCCTGCCAAAGGCTGACGCCGAACACGAGCGCGATCGCCCAGAACCAGCCGTGGATGCCGAGCAGCCCGGCGATGACGCCGCCGATCGTCGGACCGGCGAGGCTGCCCGTGAACTGCCAGGCGTTCGCGATCGTGTAGGTGCGGCTCTCCATCCCCGGCGCGACGTTCCGCCGGATCTGCGCCTGGATGTTCGGCAGCATGCCGGCGACGCACAAGCCCATCAGGAACCGGCAGACGACGATGACGCCGTAACTGTCGGTCACCGCCTGGATCACGCTGAGCGCGATCGCGAGCCCCGTCGCCGCTTTCAGCAGCACGGGCGGACCGATCCGGTCCGCGACGCGCCCGAGCAGCGGCGAGAACAGGATCACGGCGAGCGACGTGACCGCGAGGGCGAAGCCGAGATTGAGGCCGCCCTCCCACCAGCGGTGCTCCGCGCGCTCGATGTAGAACGCGAGCAGCGGGCTGGTGCCCGTGATGCAGAAGTTCGTGCAGAACGCGCCGAGCAGCAAATGCGGGAACGGCTTCCGGCGCCAGATCGCGGCGATGTCCTGGATGAGATTCGTCTTCGCCGCCTCCGGCGCCGGCCGCCGCGGCGGTTCCCGCACGAGCAGCGTGACGATCACGGCGCCCGCCACGAGCAGCACGCTCATGAGCGGGAACGTCTCGCGCGGCGCGAGCGCCGTCATCGCGGCGGCGCCGAGGATCGGCCCGAGCACATGGCCGCTCTCGCCCATCATCTGCATGAGCCCCGCCGAGAACGCGACCCGGTGGCGCGGCGCGCCGGTCAGCACCAGAATGTTGGAGAAGGGCAAAATTCCGGTGAAACAGCCCTGCAGGAAGCGGAGCAGCGTCAGCTCGGCCGGATGGCTCGCGAACGCCATGAGCGACGTGACCGCCGCCATCCCGAAGCCGGACCAGACCATGATCGGCTTGCGCCCGATCCGATCGCCGAGCCGGCCGAGGATCGGCAGCATGATGATCATCGCGAGGAAGTTGGCCGCGAAGGCGATGCCCGTCCAGGTCGTGAGCGCCGTTCCGGACAGTCCCAGTTCGGCGAGATGGCGGGAGACGATCGGCGCATAAATCCCGTGCGATGTCGAGATGAGCAGCTGCACGGCGAGCAGCGCGCCGAACTGCCGCAGCCAGCCCGGCGCCATCAGCCGAAGACGCGGTCCAGGAACGCCGCCGTCTCGGAGACCGCGATGTCAAGCGCGGGCGTCGTCCCCGCGTACGGGTCTGCCGCGCCAAACCGGTGATCCGCGCCGGGAATGGCGACGAACGACTGGTGCGGGGCCAGATCCCGCAGCGCCTTGAAATTTTCCAACAGCCGCTCGCCGTCCGCTTCGCCTTGCACGATCAACACGGGAATCGCGAGCGAAGCGAACACGCGCCGCGCGTCGAACCGTTCGCCGTTCCGGTCGAGGTCGTCGATCAATGCCTGCTGCGCGGGCGTCAGCTCTTGCCCCTCCTCCGCCGAGGGGCGGATCGGCGCGCCGCCGCCGTTCCAGACGACGGCCGCCTTCACCTCCGTCAGTTCGCCGGCGATCAGCAGGCCGCTCGTCCCCGCGCGGCTGTGGCCGAGCACGGCCAGCCGCCCCAGGTCGGCCCCCTCAGCCAGCGGCAGCTCCCCGCGGACCGCGGACCGCACGATCGTCCGCCAATCCTCCAGCTCGCGCGACAGCGTGACGGTCTCGGCCGCCTTCCGCGCGTCGCCCGACTTCGCCGCGGCGATGCGCGCGAAGTTGAACGTCACCGCGTAATATCCTTGCCGGGCGAACCGCTCCGCGATATCGGGCCAGAACGCCCAATCCTTGTGCCCGCGAAAACCGTGGCCGAGCAGCAGCGCCGGCTTTCGCCCGCCGCCTTCGATCACCCGGACTTCGCCCTCCAGCACCGTGCCGTCCGCCTGCTCCAGCTTGAACGGCGCGAGTGTGACCGCCGTCTGCGTGCCCATTTCGCTCTCCCTCCTATTCCGCCCGCAGAATCCAGTCTTCGATCTCGAAGTCGTTGTCCGCGAGCTTCTCTTTCACCAGAAAATCCTTCGTGCCTTCGAGCAGCTTCAGCCCTTCCTCCGTGAACGGCGTGTCCTTGATCGTCGAGACCGGGCTGACCTGCTTCACCAGCTCGGGCGTCGTCTTCTGGATCTGCGCCACGAGCTCGTAGTACTCCTCCTCATGCTGCAGCAGATCTTCCAGCGCCTTCAGCCGGATCTCGTTCCAGACGCGCGGAAAATCGGGGAACCGTTTCAGAAAATCTTCCGACGCCACCGTCACGCTCGTGCCGTACAACTCCGGATGCTTCGACGCGTCGTCGATGTGGATGAATCCCTGCTCGATCTGCTTCAGCGCGTTGACGCCGTTGTTCGTCATCGCGTCCACCTCGCCGCGGGCGAGCGCCGCCTCCCCGTCCGGCCGCAGCATGTGCACCAGCTTGTAGTCGGTGACGCCCTCCTTCTCCAGTAGCCCGACGAGATACCGGTGCATGAACGAGCCCTTCTGGGTGGCGATCGTCTTGCCCTTCAGCTCCTGAACCGACTTCGGCCCGTCCTTCTTGCCGATCAGGTAGCCGATGTTTTCCGTCAGCCCCTGCGCGATGAGCCGCGACTTCGCCCCCGACGAGCGGGCGAGGATCGCCGGCGTGTCGCCGAGGCTGCCGAAGTCGATCCGGCCGCTGATGAGTGACTCGCTCTGGTCCGGACCGTTCGGAAAACCGACCAGCTTCACCTCGGCGACGCCGTACTTCTTCAATTCTTCCTGGATGATGCCCTTGTGGAACCCCCAGCCTTCGGCGCCGGTCGGCAGGTTCAGATCGTTCAGGCCGATGTAGCCGTAGGTGATGACGGACGGCACGCCGCCGCCGGATTCCGCGTCTCCGCTCACGGCCCCGCCGCTGCCCGCGCCGCATGCCGCAAGCAGCAGCGCGGCGGCGGCCAGCACGCCCGCCGCGGCCGCGCGCGCCCACAGGGTTCGTCTTCGCATGCGTCTTTTTTTCGCTGTCACGTTGATTCGCGTCCTCCCCGGGCTCAGCCAAAATTCGTCTTGACGTACAGCTGATACAGATATAAGCCTCTCGGAATAAAAATTCCCGCATCGGCTCTGGCCTTTCGGCCAGGGTCTTGTTTTGTTTCACCCCCAAAAAGGGATGCGAACAAACTTTCCTCTTGACTTTTTCAAAACGCCCCAATAATCGCCGAGAAGGCAGTTTTTGCCTACCTCTTGGAGAATTGGGTGATCGTTTTGAAACTGGTTTCTCGCTCTCATCACGACTACTTGACCTTCGTATGCGAACAACTGCGAAAGGAGTACGACACACCGGAAGCCATGTTGTTCTTGCAGCACTTCTACGGCGACTTGATCTTCTGGATCACGGCGATCGACCTGTCCGCCACCGCTTCCTTGATGCGTTCGACTTACTCCGCCAATCCCAAAGGCCGCAAGCCTCACGACCCCGCCGACATGCTCCGCTGCTTGCTTCTCATGACCAAGCTCGGGTTGAGCGTCGATGAGGGGGTCATCGCGATTCGTACGACGCCGGTCTATGCCATTCTCTGCGGCTTCAAACCCGGACAGTCGCCGGGTGTCGGGACGTTCTACGACTTTTTCCCGCGGCTCTGGCGGGCATCCACTCCGCATAAGACAGGACGACTCAAACGCCGCTTGAAGAAGCCGCGAAAGAAAGGCAAAAAGAACGAAAAGCAGGAACCCAAAAATCCGAAAATTACGGAGAAACTCGTCTCCCGCATCCTGCGCGAAGGCCAGATCCACTACACGCCCAAAGAACATGATCTCTTGCAACAACTATTCCAAACGATGTTCGTCCTGCCTTCTGCGGCGAAAGGATTACTTGGCGATACCCGTTCTTTTCGCGTCATCGGCGACGGCTCTCCGGTTGAAACCGGCGCGCGATCCTACGGCAAGTTCCTTTGCGATTGCCGCCAGTCGGGCAACTGGAAATGTTCCTGCAAACGGCAATTTTCCGATCCGGATGCCGATTGGGGCTGGGACAGCTATCGCGAAAAATATTACTACGGGCGTACGCTCTACATGTTCACGTCAGCGGATAGTCCTTACAATCTGCCCGTGTACCCGCGACTGTTCCGCGCCAGCCAGCACGATGCCGTGTCCTGGATTTGCGGTTACCGTGAACTTCGCTACTGGTACTCGGATTGGAAGGTGGGAGAGGCGATCCTGGATTCCGCCCACGACGCCCTCCCGATCTATACCATGCTGGAGCATGATGATGTTTCCGCCATCATCGACCTGAATCTCAGGCGCTCCGGGCAAACGGTATACCATGAAATGAAAATTGATTCCGACGGCGTTCCTGTCTGCCCGATCGGACGCAAGATGGTCTGCTGGGGCAAGTGTCCAGGACGACAGCGCATCAAGTGGCGCTGTCCTGCCAAAGTCGGAAAATGGGAATGTCCGACTCCATGCTCGCCTTCCGCGTACGGAAGAACGTTCTACACATCCACGGCGGACAATCCACGCCTGTTTCCGCGCATCCGACGCGACAGCAAGGAGTGGAGAGCGCGTTACGCATTACGAACCGGCGTCGAACGCTGCATCAAGCGCCAGAAAGTCGATTACAACCTGGAAGCTTCGCGCGGGCGCAGTTCCCGTCACTGGAACATTCGCGTGTACTTGATCGCTATGTGCCAGCATGCTGACGCATGGCTGGAAGAAGCAAAGAAGCAACGCCAGCCGATGTCCATTGAGGAGTGGCTGAAAGGCTTAACAGCCGCTTGATGAAGCACGGTTTATATAGCATTTTTTTAAAATGCCCTGGATTAGGGTTCTTCGGCATGCACATTCTTGAAAACAGCTTTCAAACATGCCATTTCATCGGCGCTTCTGCCTCATTCACCCCTCATTCAGACTCAGAACACCTGCTTAATTCCGAGCCTCTATAGATATTCATGCTGCGCGACCGGCGTCCGGCCCGGTCCCCAGCCGACTTTCTCGCGATAGCCGCCGATGAGCCGGGAGCGCTCCAGCTCCTCCTCGCGGACGCCGGACGGCGTTTCCGCCTCGGGCGCCACATAGAGGGCGTCGACCGGGCAGTACAGCTCGCACATGAAGCAGGTCTGGCAATCTTCCTGCCGCGCGATGACCGGGATGCCGTCAGTCCGGTCGAACACGCGGGTCGGGCAGACGTTCACGCACTGGTTGCAGGCGGTGCATTTCGTTTCGCTGATGATCTCGATCAAACCAGCGCAGCCTCCTTCCCGACCTGCTCGGTCCGGACGGCGACCTCGTCGAGCCCGCTGCTGACCAGGCGGTGCTTCTGCGACTCGTCCAGCGTGCGGAAGTCCTCCCGCTTGTGCATGCCGCGCGTCTCGGTCCGATGCAGCGCGGTCCGGTACATCCAGCGCGCGGTCGCGGTCATCGCCGCCGCTTCGCGAGCCTTCACCGCATCCGTCGTGAGCGGCACGCTGCTGCTGCGGATGTCGCGCCACAGCCCGTCAAGCCGGACGAGCGAGTCGTTCAGCCGCTCCTCCGTGCGGAACAGGTTGCGGTCGTACGGCATCACCTCCGACTGGACGGCGCGGATGAACTCCGCCGTCCGCTGCGGCGTCTGTCCCTGCCGGCCCGCGATCGCCTGCGAGGACAGCCCGCGCAGCCGCCGCCCGGTTCCGCGCTGTCCGAGCTTCAGCGCGTAATCCGCCGCGCCTTCGCCGGCGAACGTGCCGGACGACATCGCCCACGCCGCGTTGTGCGAGCCGCCGCCGGTGAAGCCGCCGCAGATCAGCTCGCGCGTCGCCGCGTCGCCCGCCGCGTACAGGCCCGGCACTTTCGTCGCGCACGTCTCGTCCGTGATGTGGATGCCGCCGGTTCCGCGCACCGTGCCTTCGAGCCGGAGCGTCACCTCGAACAGGTCGCGGAACGGATCGATGCCCGCCCGGTCGAACGGCAGGAAGAAGTTCGTCTGGCTCACGCGCAGAAGCGGCCGGATGTCCTCCGGCGCCTGATCGAGCCGCGCGAACACCCGATGCCCTTCGAGCAGCTTGCGCGCGATGACCGAGCGGCCGCGCTGCGAGCCCGCTTCTTCGATGACCGTTCCGTCTTCGTAATAGAACGTCGCGTAGCGGTAGAACGCGGTCTTCGTGACGGACGAGAAGACCGGGCAGATCGCGTAGGCGTTGGAGAATTCCATGCCGGACAGCTCCGCCCCCGCCTCCGCGGCGAGCAGATAACCGTCGCCGGTCAGGACGTTGCAGCCGAGCGCCTTGCTCAAGAACGCGCATCCGCCGGTGGCGATGACGACCGCGCCCGCGCGCACCGTCCACGGCTCGCCGGTCTCGAGCCGGATGCCCGACGCGCCGCCGACGCCGTATTCGTCCGCCAGCAGCTCGAGCGCCGGGCTGTGGTCGAGAATTTTGACGCCGGCCTTCTTCACCAGCTTGCGCATCAGCTTCATGTATTCCGGCCCTTGCAGTCCGCGCTTGTGCGGCTCGCCGAATTCATTGAGCGGGAACGGATAGCCCCACTCCGCCAGCCGGTTCATGTTCGTGTACGTCTGATCGAGCACCCGGTCCATCCACCGGTTGTCCGCCAGAAAGCCGCCGAGCGCGTAGCGGCTCTCCTTCGCCTGACGCCGCAGGACGGGATCCGGCTTCACATACCAGACGCCGGTGCCCGAGGGCGCCGTCGCGCCGCTCGTGCCGCAGTACCCTTTGTCGACCAGAATGACCTTCGCGCCGCGGGAAGCCGCGCTGATAGCCGCCCACGTACCCGCCGGACCGCCGCCGATGATCAGCACGTCCGCTTCCAGGGACAGCTCGTTATGCCGTGCGTGCGCAATGCTCATGGTTTCATCCTCCCTCATGCTTGTTCATCTATGATTTATCCGTGATAGCTGTCGCGCCAGTGCAGCAGCCTGCGCTCGAGCAGCCTCACGAACGAATCCAGCAATTTGCCGACGATTGCGAAAATGACGATGCCCGCGAAAATGATCTCCGTCGTTCCGTTCTGCTTCGCGGCGTTGATCAGAAAGCCGATGCCGTTCGTCGAGCCGAGCAGCTCCGCGACGACGAGGCCGAGCCACGAGAGCGCGAGCGACAGCCTGAGGCCGAGCAGGATGCACGGCATCGCCGCGGGAATCATGAGCCGCGTCAGCCGCTTGCGCCGGTCGAAGCCGAGAATGCGGGACACCTGAACCAGCTTCTCGTCCACGCCCCTGATCCCCATGAGCGTGTTGATGTACAGCGGGAAAAAGGCTCCCTTCGCAATGAGAATGATCTTCGACGTCTCGCCGAATCCGAACCACAGGATGACGAGCGGCGCGATGGCGAGGTGCGGGATCATGCGCAGCATCTGCATGCTCGGGTCCAGCACGTATTCGGCGTTCCGGTTGAACCCGGCGATCAGCCCGAGGATGAGCCCGAGCCCGCCGCCGAACAGAAACCCGACGGCCGCGCGCCGGACGCTGACCCCGAGATGGTGCGCGAGCTCGCCCGAGGCGATCAGGTCGCGGAACGCCTCCAGAATGGCGAGCGGCGTCGGCAGGAAGAACGGGTCGATCAGGTTCGCGTCGCCCGCCAGCTGCCACAGGGCGATGACGGCGACGGGAAGCGCGGCGCCCGCCAGGAAATCCGCGCCGGCCTGCCGGATCGGGCGCCCGCCCCAGCCTCTCCGGGCGGGGGCGGCCGCATCCCGGATCTGTCCCGGGCGCAGCGTTTCAATGTTTTCGCTCATGGTAAGCCTCCTTTTCGCCGGAATGATCGGCTGAGATTATCGGCCGGCCTGTCCCGGCCGGTCAGCCTTTGTACCCTTCCCGCCAATGCAGCAGCCGGCGCTCGAGCAACCGGACGAACACGTCGACGAGCACGCCGACGAGCGCGAACAGGATGATGCCGACGAAGACGACCGGCGTCTTGTTGAACTGGCGCGCGTCCGACATCATGTACCCGATGCCGGAGGTCGACGCGATCAGCTCCGCGACGACGAGGCCGAGCCAAGCGACGCCGAGCGACAGCCGGACGCCGAGCAGAATGTTCGGCAGCGCCGACGGGATGACGAGCCGCATCACCTGCTTCGCCCGGCTGAACCCGAGCACGCGCGCGACTTCGAACAGCTTGTTGTCCGCGCCTCGGATGCCCAGGAACGTGTTGATGTAGAGCGGGAAAAAAGCCCCCTTGGCGATCAGCAGCACCTTCGACTCCTCGCCGATGCCGAACCAGAGCACGAACAGCGGCGCGACGGCGAGATGCGGAATCATCCGGATCATCTGGATCGACGGATCGAGCGACCGCTCCGCCCGGCGGAACAGCCCGACGAGCAGGCCGAAGAAGAGGCCGAGCCCCGTGCCGAGCGCGAACCCGAGGGCGGCGCGCACGAAGCTGATGCGCAGATGCATCCACAGCTCGCCTCCGGATACAAGCCGCACGAACGTCTCCGCGATCGTGAGCGGCGTCGGGAAGAGCAGCGTCGAGATCCAGCCCATGTCGCCGGCGAGCTGCCATCCGCCGAGCAGCAGGACGGGCAGGATGGAGCCGAGCGCGACGATCGTCGCCCGGTTCGGCTCCCGGCGGACTCCGGATTCGATCGGTTTGGCCATGTTCACCCTCCTCTCCGCGCCGCGGTCACAGTCCGGCCCAGTCCGCGGCGACCGGCTCTTCCGGTTTCTCGAATTCGCTCAGCACGCGGAAACGCATCTCCTGGAACGCGCTGCTCGCCTTCTTGCGCGGATACGGCAGATCGTTCACGATGACGCCGCGGATCGAGCCCGGCCTGGGCCGCATGATGACGATCCGGTTCGCGAGGAACACGGCCTCGTCGATGTCGTGGGTGACGAACAGCATCGTCGTCCGGTTCGTCTGCCAGACGTCGAGCAGCACTTCCTGCATGTGCGCCCGCGTGAAGGCGTCCAGCGCGCCGAACGGCTCGTCGAGCAGGAGCACCTTCGGGCTGCGGAGCAACGCCCGCGCGATCGCGACCCGCTGCGCCATCCCGCCGGACAGCTCGCGCGGATACGCCTTCGCGAATCCCTGCAGCCGCACCAACTCGATCAGCTCGTCGACCCGCTTCCGCACCCCGGGATCCCGGAGCGACAGGTCGGCCGCAATATTGCGCTCCACCGTCAGCCACGGGAACAGGCGCGGCTCCTGGAACACGAACCCCTTGTCGATGCCGGGGCCGGCCACGCGGCGCCCTTCCAGCAGCACGTCGCCCTCGTAGCTGTCGTCAAGCCCCGCGACGATCTTCAGCAGCGTGCTCTCCCCGCAGCCGCTCGGACCGATCAGCGTGATGAACTCGCCCTCCCGCACGCGGAGGCTGACGTCGTCGAGCGCGTGGACGCTGCCTTTCTGCGTGATGAACGTTTTGCTGACGTGCCGAATGTCGAGTTGATCCGCCCGGCTCTGGCTCATCGAATCATCCTTTCCCTGTCCCAAGCGGAACGGAGGCATCCTCCGCTTCGAGAATGCCTCCGTCCGTACGGTCGACGTTATCGTTTTTTCAGTGAACCAACCGGCTCCCGGCCTGCCGGGCGCCGAAAACATACTGGCGGATGCGGTCCGTCAAACCGCCTTTGCCGAATTTGAGGAATTTGCCGTCCTCCTCGTCGGCTTGCTCGCTGCACGCCGCCAGAAACAGCAGGATGAGCCGCCTGCGCTCCCCGATGTCGCGGCAGCCGTGCTCGTACAGCCAGACATCGATCGTGTTGTACACGCCGCGGTTGATCCGGTAGCGGTTGCGGCAATATTCCGCGAATTTGTAGTCCGGCCAATGGATGACCTCTCCCGCGGTTTCAGCCATCGGTGCACCTCCCGATATAAACGCCAAGAAGACTTTCCGTCCGCATCCGCAGCAGAAAGTCTCCATTGGCATGGTCGACAAATTTTGATAATTCCAATCCACTTAGTGGGTATAAGCTGATGAGCAACACTTTAGCACGGGGATGACAGTCTGTCAACCGCCTGTTTGGAAAAAAAAATGCGGGGATGCGCCGTACGTGGTGCAAAAATGCACCCGATTTTCTCCGAAAACGTCCATAAAGCTCCATCTGGTGCAAATGTGCACCTTATTCGGAGCCGCCCGCCAAAATCGTCCGAATGTGGTGCAGATTTGCACCACATTGCGCTGCGGAGAAGCCGACAGGCTCGATCTGGTGCAGATTTGCACCAGATCGCCCGCGATGACGGTATCCGGGCAGCCGCCTGACCCGCTGAAGCGCCCCGCCGGGGCGTCGCCGGCAACGGTCCCCGCAGCGGGCGCGAGCCGGGCGGAATGCCCGGTCTGCCGCGGCGCTCCGGCACACGCGCCATCCAGGCAACGGCCCGGCCAGCCGCCTCGCCTGCGCCAATACACCGCCGCGCGGGCACGCCGCCCGGATCACATCGCCTCGTCCGCGCTCAGCGGCAGCTGCCAGTCGATCTCGGGGAGGCCGTTCTCCCGCAAATACAGGTTCGCGCGCGAGAACGGGCGGCTGCCGAAGAAGCCGCGGTACGCCGACAACGGACTCGGATGGGGCGAGCGGATAAGATGATGGCGCGGATTCGTGATGAGCTGCGCCTTGCTCTGCGCATGGCTGCCCCAGAGCAGGAACACGACCGGCTCCTGTTTCATGTTCAGCGTCTCGATCACGCGGTCCGTGAACGTCTCCCAGCCCATGCCGCGGTGCGAATTCGGCTGGTTGGCGCGCACCGTAAGCACGGTGTTGAGCAGCAGGACGCCCTGCTTCGCCCAGCGGACCAGACAGCCGTGCTGCGGCACCGCGCAGCCGAGATCGTCATGCAGTTCCTTGAGAATGTTCTGCAGCGACGGCGGCTGCGGCACGCCCGGCTTCACCGAGAAACAGAGACCGTGCGCCTGCCCCGGTCCGTGATAGGGGTCCTGCCCGAGAATGACCACCTTCGTGTCGGCGTAAGACGTATAGTGAAGCGCGTTGAAAATATCGTACATATCCGGATAGATGACCCGCGTCCGGTACTCTTCGACAAGAAACTTGCGCAATTGCTGATAGTACGGTTTCGAAAACTCCGCTTCCAGGTAATCGGCCCAATCGTTCCGCAAAATTGCCACGAATTTCTCCTCCCGCTTCCATTATCCGCGCGAAAGGCGGTTTTGTCCACATCACGGCCATCTCCAAATCTTCCAAACGAAACCAAATCTTTATATCCAACGTCTATATATAGAGCCGACTTTTGCCAGCGAAAAAGCGACACACACCGCAGCGTACAACAAAATATTGATCAAAGGGGAGGAGTTTTCCTTGTTTCGCTCAATCCAACATACCACGATCCGGCTGCGCCTGCAGCGCTGGCTGCCGGCCGCGCTCGCCTTGGCCTTGCTGCTGACCGCTTGCAGCTCGGGAGGCCAAAACCGGGAGTCGGACGGCGAACCGACAACGCTCAAAATCATGTACTGGAACGAACAGATATTCTACAACGACTATGGCCTGCTGTTCTATGCGACGCATCCGAATTTCGACATCAAGATTGCCAGCACCAGTTCCATCCAAACCGGAGAAGGCGATTACAATGAAAAATTTGACGAGTTCATCCGGAACGAAAAACCGGACATTCTGATGCTGACCCTGGATCAATACGAGAAGTTTGCCGCCGACGGCCGGCTTGCCTCGCTCGAATCCTATGTCGCCGATGACAAGTTCGATCTCGAAGGGCTCATCCCGGGCCTGGTCGATCTGATGCGTGAGAAAGGCGGCGGCGAACTGTACGGTCTGACGCCGCAATTTTCCGGCCAGGCCGTTTACTACAACAAAGATTTGTTTGACCGTTACAACATCGAATATCCGACCGACAAGATGAGCTGGGAGGAATTGCTCAATCTGGCCGGGCGGTTTCCGACGGACGGGCAGGACGAGGACAGAATCTACGGCATCGATCTCGGCTATACGGCATCGAATTTGCACCAGTTCGGACAAACGATCGGGTTGACCATGGGGCTCCGCGTGGTGAACTCTGCCGACAAGCGGGTGTCGATCGATTCCGAATCGTGGGTCCGCGCGTACGAGACGGCGCTCAAAGCCTTCCGTTCCGGCACGCTGTACCCGAATGACAATTCGGACTTCAGCGGCGTCATGACTTACGAGGACTATCTGTTCCAGAATCCGTTCATCGCGGGCAAAGTCGCCATGACGATAAACACGACTTATCTGCTGCAGCAGCTCAGGGAAGCCGCGAACGCTTTCCCCGACAAGGCGGTGCAAAATTGGGATCTCGTCACCATACCGGTCGATCCCGCAAATCCCGACTATACGCATGACACTCCGTTCTACAGCATTTTTGCGATCAATGCGGAGTCGGCAAACCGCGACGCGGCCTGGGAATTTATTCGCTACATCCACGGCGACGAATTCGCGCAGGTCAGATCGAAAACATTCGCCGGGCAGCTTCCGGTCCGCACCAAATATATTCAGGACAGTGAAGGCCGGAACATGGCAGCTTTCTACATGTTGAAACCCTCATCATCCAGCCTGTTCGCCGGTATCGAAGATTTGCCGCAGGACTTTTCCATGCAATATTACACCATCGGTACGGAAGAGATGCAGGCTGTCATGGATGACCGGAAGTCCGTCGCGGAGGCGCTCGCCAGCATGCAGACCCGGCTGCAGGCGGCGCTGGACGCCTCACTCGCGAATCAGGATAGCGGAGGCGCTTCGGCGATTCCGGGCGGGACAGGCGCTTCGACCGGAATTGACGCCGATGAGGCGGCGGCGGATGATGCCGGTGAAGACGCGGTCGAATAGCTCCTCAGGTCTGGGGCGGCATTCCTATGAAACCAGATATAATCAAAACCGTTAATATAGAGTGCCGCCTTCACACACAACAAATCCTCAAGAAAACGACGCAAAATGGGAGAAGGAGTGGGGAGAAACAAGATGAAGAAGCACACGAACAGATGGCGAATGTCACGCTGGCTGGTGTTGTTGTTGACGTTGGCGTTGCTCCTTGCGGCATGCAGTTCCGGCGCCGGCAACCGTGAGCAAGGCGGCGAGCCGGTAACGCTTAAAGTGTTACATTGGGACGAACAAGCGTTCAACTCCGATTACGGCATGCTGTATTACGCGCTCAACCCGAATGTCGAATTCGAAGTCGTCAGCACGAGCAAACTTCAGGCATCCGAAATCCAGAGCAGCGAAGAGTACGAGAAGAAATTCGAGCAGTTCATCCAGGACGAAAAGCCGGACATTCTGATGCTGAACCAGGATCAATATGAAAAGTTCGCCGCCGACGGACGGCTCGTCTCGCTCGAGTCCTATCTGACGCGGGACAAGCTGGATCTGGAAGGATTCATTCCGGGGCTTGTCGATCTGATGCGGGAAAAGGGCGGCGGCGAACTGTACGGCCTTACACCGCACTTCTACAGCCAGGCGATCTACTACAACAAGGACCTGTTCGACCGGTACAATATCAGCTATCCGACCGACAAGATGAGCTGGGAGGAAGTGCTCAATCTGGCCGGCCGGTTCCCGACGGACGGATCGGACGAAGACCGGATCTACGGCCTCAGTCTCGGCTATTCGACGGAATTGTTCCAGCTTGGACTTGCCATCGGGACGACATCGGGACTGCGTGTGGTGAACCCGGCCGACAAGCGGATTTCGATCGACTCCGAATCCTGGGTCAACGCGTTCGAGACGGCGCTCAGGGCCATCCGGTCCGACACCTTGTACAATAATGAGAATACGAGCTTCAGCGGATCTTACGAGGATTATCTGCTGCAGAATCCGTTCGTCAGCGGCAAAGTCGCCATGGCGATCGACGACTTGTATCTGATGCAGCGAATCCGTGAAGCCGCGAACATCATCCCGGACAAAATTGTTAAAAATTGGGATCTCGTCACCATTCCGGTCGATCCGGCCAATCCCGATTATACGAACGACTTCTCGTTTTCCAACATCTTCGCAATCCATGCGGAGTCGCCCAATCGCGACGCGGCATGGGAATTTATCCGTTACATCCACAGCGACGATTACGCGCGGGTCAAGTCGAAGGCTTACAACACCGGCCAGTTACCGGTCCGCACGAAATATATCCAGGATGAGGAGGGCCGGAACATGGCGGCCTTCTACGCGCTGAAACCGTCGAACAACAACCTGTACGCCGGATTTGAAGATCTGCCGCAAGAATTCTTCATGCAATACTACACAATCGGCACGGAAGAAATGAAGGCTGTCGTGGACGACCAGAAAACCGTGGCGGAAGCGCTCGCCAGCATGCAGACCCGGCTGCAGGCGGCGCTGGATGAAGCGATTGCCAACCAGGAAGCGAATGGTGCTGCAGGCGGAAACGAAGCCAGCGCCTCGGTCGAATCGGGCATGGTCGTCATGCCGGCCGAATCCGGTGAAGCGGAAGCAGGCGCGGCCGGCGAAGACTCAGCCGAATAGTCCGTCCGCATCATGCCGCAGAAAACAAGGAAGGCAAAGCCCCCGGGCTTTGCCTTCCGCCGCTTCACGCCTGCAAACGATCCGCGTAAACGGCCATCGCGTCGCGCATGAATGCGGCGAGTCCTTCGCCGAATTGATCGATGTTCTTCGTGAACCGTTCATCGTCCACGTACATCTGACCGAGATTTTTGAACGCTTCGGGCGGGTAGCTGCCGAACTTTTGGAGCAGGTTGTACCATTCGCCGATCGCGGCCTGCGCTTCGTCCGAATCGGGAGTCGTGTGCTTGAGACCGGCAAGCTTCCGGTAGATCGCGCTCATCTCATCCTGCAGCTTGGCGGCTTCCTCCTTCGACAGGCTGCGGAGCGCCGCGTTCGAACGGTCGACCGCCTCGTCTCCCCACCGCTTGCGCGCTTCCTCTTCATACGGGTTCTTGCTGAAGTCGAACCCTTCGAATCGTTCTTGCGCCGTCATCGAAATTTCCCCTTTCATGTGTCGTATCGTTTTTTCCAGTGTGGCGAGCATGCTGTCCAGTCTTTTTCTCCGCTCCAGCAGCATGTTCCGATGCATTTCCATCACCGCGAGCCGGTCGAACTTCGGATCCGTGATGATCTCCTTGATCCGCTTCAGCGGAAAACCGAGCTCACGGAAGAACAGAATCTGTTGGAGCATCTCGAGATTTCGCTCGGAATAGATGCGGTAACCGGCTTCCGTCACCCCGTCGGGCACGAGCAAGCCGATTTCGTCGTAGTGATGGAGCGTGCGCACGCTGATGCCGGCCAGTTCGGCCACTTCTTTCACCCGCATGGAAAGGTCTGACCTCCTTTCGCCCCCCAATCTACAGTATCACGTAACGTGAGAGTCAAGCGGCTTTTTGAAAAAAAAAAATTTTCCGCCCGCACGCCATCTCGCATTATCGGGGCAACGGACGAATGATTTCGGGAAATTCGAAGTTTCGCAAGAATAGATTGCCCGGATTCGGCAACAATGGTAACAGAATCGAAGGGAGTGTATGCCAGTGATTTCGGAGAAAACACGCGCAAGATGGACACCGAGCGAAGATGAGACGCTGGTTGGCGTCATCCGTCAGCATGTGGAATCCGGTTCGTCGCTGACGGCGGCGTTTGCCGCGGCTGCGGAACTGCTGCCCGGCCGATCGGCGGCGGCCTGCGGATTCCGTTGGAACACCGAACTCAAAAACCATTACACCCTGCCCGTGCAGCCGCGGCGCGGCCGGCGCCAGAAACGCCGGGAAGCGGCCGGAAATCAGGCGTCCGCCCCGGCGGACAGCGCCGCGCTCACGAAGGGACTGGCGAAGACGCCCCAGCTCCCCGCCGCGCTTTCGCAGCTTTTGGACGCCGTGCCGAAAGTGCAGGTGCTGTTCGCGAATCTGGCCCAGGAACTGACCAGCTACCGCGACCGCGTGAAAGCGGTGGAGAAAGAGAACAAGGCGCTGCGCCAGCGGATCGCCGCGCTCGAAGCGCTCGGCGACGCGGCCGCCCAGGCCGATCTCGAGACGCTCTACCGGCTGCTTCAGCGGGCAAGGCAGATGAACCTGACGACCCATGCCCCGGAAGGCGCCGTCGTCTACGAGCGGCTGGACAGTGAAAGGAATACGAATATCGGCTGAATATCGGTTGATCCGCAAAAAACAAGGAGCAGTATGTCGTCCATACTGCTCCTTGTTTGTTGTATGGGATCAATGCGATAAAGCCAAATCGTAGCGATCCGCGTTCATGATCTTGACCCAGGCGGCGATGAAGTCGCGCACGAATTTCTCCTGATTGTCGTCCTGGGCGTAGACTTCGCAGATGGCGCGCAGCTCGGAGTTGGAGCCGAACAGGAGATCCACCTGCGTCGCGGTGTACAGCACTTCGCCCGTCTTGAGGCTGCGTCCTTCGTACACGCCGTCGCCGGCCGGTTTCCACTGGATGTTCATGTCCAGCAGGTTGACGAAGAAGTCGTTCGTCAGCTGGCCGACGCGGTCCGTGAATACGCCGTGCTTCGTGCCGCCGAAGTTGGTGCCGAGCACGCGCAGACCGCCGATGAGCACCGTCATTTCCGGAGCGGTCAGGCCCAGCAGGTGCGCCTTGTCGATCAGGAGTTCCGCCGGATTCGCCTGAACGCCTTTCTTCACATAGTTGCGGAATCCGTCGGCGAGCGGCTCCAGCACGGCAAAGCTTTCGACATCGGTCTGCTCCTGCGAAGCGTCGCCGCGCCCCGGCGCGAACGGAACGCTGACGTCGAATCCGGCGTCCCGCGCCGCTTTCTCGACCGCCGCGCTGCCGCCGAGCACGATCAGGTCGGCCAGGCTGACCTTCGGTTCCAGCTCTTCCTGGATGGCTTCCAGAATCCGCAGCACTTTCGCAAGCTGTTCAGGCTGATTGACTTCCCAATCCTTCTGCGGCGCCAGACGGATTCTCGCGCCGTTCGCGCCGCCGCGGTAGTCGGTGTGCCGGAACGTGCTGGCCGCCGCCCACGCCGTCGTGACGAGTTCGCTCACCGTCAGGCCGGAGTCCAGAATCCGCTGCTTGATGTCCGCGATCTGTTCCTCCGACAGCGTGTAATCGACCGCAGGCACCGGATCCTGCCAGATGAAGTCTTCCTCCGGCACTTCCGGACCGAGCAGCCGGGTGCGGGGCCCCATGTCGCGGTGCGTGAGCTTGAACCACGCGCGGGCGAACGCCTGGGCGAACTCGTCCGGATTTTCCAGGAAGCGGCGGGAAATTTTCTCGTATTCGGGATCGAACCGGAGCGCCAGGTCCGTGGTCAGCATCATCGGCTTGACGCGGACGGACGAATCTTCCGGGTCCGGCGCCAGATGTTCCGGCTTCGGATCGACGGGCTCCCATTGCCAGGCGCCCGCCGGGCTCTTCGTCAACTGCCATTCATAGCCGAACAAGTTCTGGAAGAAGCCCATGTCCCACTGCGTCGGATTCGTCGTCCACGGTCCTTCGAGACCGCTGGTGATCGTGTCGCGGCCTTTGCCGGAACCATGCGAGCTGATCCAGCCGAGACCCATGTGCTCGACCGGCGCGGCTTCGGGTTCGGGACCGACCTTCGCGGCGTCGCCCGCTCCGTGCGCTTTGCCGAACGTGTGGCCGCCGGCGATGAGCGCCACGGTCTCCTCGTCGTTCATCCCCATCCGGCTGAACGTCTCGCGGATGTCGCGCGCGGCCGCGAGCGGGTCCGGCTTGCCGTTCGGACCTTCCGGGTTGACGTAGATCAGGCCCATCTGGACGGCCGCCAGCGGATTTTCGAGCTCGCGGTCGCCGGAGTACCGGTTGTCGCCCAGCCACTCTTTCTCGGAACCCCAGTAAATATCTTCTTCCGGATGCCAGACGTCGACGCGTCCGCCGCCGAAACCGATCGTCGGGCCGCCCATCGACTCGATGGCGACGTTCCCGGCGAGGATGAACAGGTCGGCCCAGGAAATCTTGTTGCCGTATTTCTTCTTGATCGGCCACAGGAGCCGGCGGGCTTTGTCAAGATTGGCGTTGTCCGGCCAGCTGTTCAGCGGGGCGAACCGCTGGGTGCCGGTATTTCCGCCGCCGCGGCCGTCGAAAATGCGGTACGTTCCGGCGGAGTGCCAGGCCATGCGGATGATCAGCGGACCGTAATGCCCGTAATCGGCCGGCCACCATTCCTGGCTTTCGGTCATCAATTTGCGCAAGTCCTCTTTCAGCGCGTAGTAGTCCAGCTTGGCAAATTCTTTCGCATAATCGAAATCTTCGCCCATCGGGTTCGATTTCCGGTCATGCTGACGCAGAATGCTCAGGTTGAGCCGGTTGGGCCACCAATGTTTGTTCGTGGTCGCCTCCGACCGGTGGCTCGTGACGCTGCCGTGCGAAAAGGGGCATTTGCCGGTGCTTGCCGTCGTGTCCATTCCGATCACTCCCGTACCGTTAGATTTAAAATTATATAATAATAATTCTAATCTATTTATAAACCGATTCGGGCGTTTTATCAAGCTTTTTCATTTTCCATCTGCGCCGATGCCGGGCTCCGCCGCCGAAGCCGCGGGGAATTCCGCTGCCCGCCGCTGGTGAACGGTGACGGGGATTTGCCCGGTTTGCCGGCCTTGATCAACTGGTTTGACGCGCATTGGCTTCCGGTCAGCCGCACGTTGCCGGCCCGGTTTGCTGCGCATTGGTTGAATAAATATTCTTTATGTTGTATATTTATTGAAAAGACTTACTGCGGATCATGCCGCGGGGAGGATCGGGACGTGGAGAAACCTGACATTGTCATTGCAAACCTCGGATATCCGAGAATCGGAGAACGGCTGGAAGGCATCTCGGCGCTGGAAGCGTACCGGGCGGGGAACATCGGCGAACGGGAGCTGGAGGAACGGCTGATGGCGGTCCGGCTCGCCCGCCTGCTGAAACAGCAGGAAGCCGGCGTCGACTGGATTCCGGTCGGCGACTTCGCGCTGTACGATCACGTGCTGGATCACAGCATCGCATTCGGCCTCGTGCCGGAGCGGTTCGCGGAGGCGGCCGCGCGCGGACCGGCGGCGCTCGCCTTCGCCATGGCCGAAGGCGCGCCGGGGGCGGCGGCCTGCCGGACGAAGCCGTGGTACGGCACGCCGTACCAATACATCGTGCCGGAACCGGCGGCGTTCACGGCGCCGCGCCTCGTCCGCAATCCGTGGGCCGAGGCGTTCCGCGAGGCGCGCGCGCATCTTCAGGCGCTGCCCGTGCCGGTCATGATCGGCCCCTATACGTTCGCGAAACTGGCGGAAGGGCTCCCGCCGGAAGAGGCGCTCGAACGGATCGCGCCGGTGTACGCGCAGGCGCTGCGCGGACTGCATGAGGCCGGCGCGGCCTGGGTGCAGCTCGAGGAACCGGAGCTCGCCCGGGCCGTGCCGCCGCGGCATTGGCCGCTCATCGAGCGGACCTACCGGGCGCTGCACGACGCGGCGCCGCCGCTCCGCCTGATGCTGCAGCTCACGTTCGGTCTGCCGGACGAATGCGCGCGGCTGCTTGAGCTGCCCGTCGCCGGCATCGGCCTCGACTTCGCGGCGGACGGGGGCCGCGCGCTTGAGGCCGTGGCGAAGCACGGCTTCCCGGCCGCCCGGGTGCTCGGCGTCGGCATCGTCGACGGCCGGAGCGTCTGGCGGTCCGACCTCACGGCGGCATGCGCGCTGCTCGAGAACCTGCGGCGCCTCTTCCCGCAGGTCCGGCTGGCGCTGCAGCCGTCCTGCAGCCTGCTGCATGCGCCGGTGGCGCTCGGGCCCGGGACGCCGCCGCGCGGGCTGCCCCGCCACGCGCTGGCGTTCGCCGACGAGAAGCTCGGCGAACTGCGCGTGCTGCACACCGCGCTCACCGAGGGACGGGATGCCGTCAAGCTCGACCTGACGGACAGCGACGTGCTGCAAGACATGCTCCGCGTCCTGCTGCCCGCGGCCGTGCCGGACGGCGGCGTGCCGGTGGAGCACGCCTGGGTGCAGGCCTGCGGTCCCGCGTGCATCCGGCCCGCCATCAGCGGCAAGCCGGCGGCCTTGGCTGCGGGCCGCAGGCATGCGGCCGCGGGCATGGCGTCGGGCACCGCATAAACGCCGTTTCCGGCATGGCATGCAACAACGGCCGCCCTGCCCGCGCCTTGCGGGCATGGCGGCCGTTATCGTTTGTTCTGCCGATCGGGCCAATACGTCTCGGTCATGTACGGCAATCCCCGGGCATCCGGCCAGACGTACGCCCAGCCCTCCAGCGGCTGTCCGGATGCGTCGCGGACCCAGATCCGCTCGTACTCGTTCGGCGACTCCGGGCCGATGAAGTCTTCCAGCTCATCCAGCGCCGCCAGCGCCTCGGGCCTGACCGTCAGCCACATCCCCCGCACGCGGCCCGCCAACGCGTCTTCACCCCGCACCAACGCGGGCCAGGCGCCGCAATCGACGAGCCTGCCGCGCACCTCGCCCGGCCGCGCATCCAGCACCCAGGGGGCCGCGATGCCGTGGTTGCACTCGCCGGGCAGCAGGGAGCCGTAGACGAACACATGCACGGCGCGGATCATCGTTCGCTGCACGCCTCCTGATCTTGCCGGTGCTCGTGATACCATTTGACGAACGCGTCGGCGGTGACCGGACGGGTATAGTAGAAGCCCTGCGCTTCCTCGCACAATTCCGCGCGCAGGAAGCGAAGCTGCTCCTCGCTCTCCACCCCTTCGGCCGTCACCCGCATGTTCAGGTGGCGGGCCATCGCGGCAATCGTCGACACGATCGCCGCATCGTTCCCGTCGCGATCCAGATCCGCGACGAAGGAACGGTCGATCTTCAGCTTGTCGATCGGATAGCGCTTCAGATAGCTGAGCGAGCTGTAACCGGTTCCGAAATCGTCCAGGCTGATCTGCACCCCGACTTCCTTCAGTTTGCGCAGCGTCTCGTAAGCAAATTCAACATCGGCCGTCATGCTCTCGGTGATCTCCAGGCCGACCCAGCGCGGCTCGAGGCCGGTCTCGTCCAGAATCGCGCGGATGCGGTCGGCAAGATCGTGCTGATGGAACTGGCGCATGGACAGATTGACGGACACGATGAACGGCGGCAGGCCGGCGTCCTGCCACGCCTTGTTCTGGGCGCAGGCCGTGCGGATGACCCATTCGCCGATTTCGTTGATGAGCCCGGTCTCCTCCGCGATCGGAATGAACAGATGGGGCGGAACGACCCCGCGCTCCGGATGCTCCCAGCGAAGGAGCGCCTCGACGCCGGTAACGTTTCCGGAATGCAGGTCGACCAGCGGCTGGTAGACCAGATAGAACTGGTTCTCCTCGAGCGCCGGCCGCATATCGTTCTCCAGCTTGAGCCGTTCACGCGCCTGGTCGCTCATCCGGGGCGTATAGATCCGGTAGGTGTTCCGTTCCGCTTTCGCGCTGTACAGTGCGGCGTCCGCATGCTTGAGCAGCAGCTCCGGCGTATTTCCGAACTCCGGCCCGATCGCAATCCCGATGCTGACCGTGATGTGATATCCGGTGCCGTCGAACGAGAGCGGCGTCTCGAACGCCTTCAGCAGCCGGGCCGCCGCCTTTTCCGCTTCTTCGGCCTTCTCCAGCCCGGGCAGCAGAACCGTAAACTCGTCGCCGCCCATCCGGTAAACATGCGGCAAAGGCGCAACCGTCTGCTTCAGCCGTTCCGCCGCGGCGATGAGCAGCTGATCCCCGCACGAATGGCCGAGCGTGTCGTTGATCGTTTTGAACCGGTCCATGTCCAGCAGCAGGACGGCGAGCCGGGTGCGGGACCGCTCCGCGCGGTTCAGTTCCGCCTCCAGCCGCTCGGTCAGCCGCCGCCGGTTGCCGAGTCCGGTCAGCTCGTCATGGTACGCCAGATACTGGATCTGGGCTTCCGCCCGCTTCTGCTGGCGCATCGGGCCTTCGATCGTCACCAGATAAATCCCCTGCATCAGGAAGAAATAGCCGCCCGCCTTGAATATCTGCGCCAGCAGCATGTCCGCGTCCAGCAGTTCGTCGACGAACAGCACCTGCAGATTGGCGAACCAGAGCAGGCACATCGCCTGCACGATTTTCAGCAGCGCCTGCGGGCGGGCGCTCCGGTTCCGGTACAGAATTATCGCCCCGGCGGCCGCATAGCCGCCCAGGATGATCACGATGGCCGCGACGCGCAGCAGGTCCAGCGCCTGTCCCTTAAGCAGCGCGCCCTCCCGGAAGAACGCGGCCGCCGCCACGATCGCCGCAACGGCGAACCCGCACAGGGGCGACAGCCAGAGCAGCCGCCGCCGTTCGCCGCCGTGCGCCTTCCCGTCCGCCTGGGTGAGCAGGAGGAGCAGGCCGGCCGCGCCGATCACCTGCGCCGCCGCGCCGTAAACCATCGTGAGCGATGTGTCGCCGGCATCGCGGTAGAACGGCTGGCCGAAGAAGGTCAGCGCATGCGCCAGCTCCAGGATGCCGACGACGGTGAACAGGCTGGCCGTATGCAGCCGGATCCGGGTGAGCTGCCGGACGAAAAACGCCCAGCCGAGCAGCACCATTGCAAAACAGAACGCCACGATCGCATAGCCAAGCAATGTCGCGACAAGCAGCAAATCCAGCATTTCCGTCCATCGATGGATGATGTCATGGAACAAACGCATGGCCGCGAACGACATCAACACCAGGCCGATTACCAAAACGGTCTGCTTCTCCGCCTTGTTCACCGACATTGCTCCGACCCCCGTGCCCGTATCGTCTACATTTCGGACAGATTCGTGTTTTTTCGCAACTTGAGTAACCATTTCCACGCGCAATCTGCAGATTCCTGCCGGAAATGCAAATTTTGCATGTTTTGGAAGCTGTTATTCCGACTTCATCCGACCCGCTCGGCAGTTCTGCTCCTTCAAGGCGCGAACGGGGAAGCGATCCGCCATCCTTCCCGCTCGAGCGCGCACCTCACCGCGGCCGCGATCTCCGGAGCGCCGGGACTATCGCCGTGAATGCAGAGGGTGCCGGCGCGGACTTCCGCCGTCCCGCCGGCCGCCGTCCGCACGACGCCGCGGGACGCGATATCGAGCGCCTGCGCCGCCGCCTCTTCCGGCCGCTCCAGCACCGCGCCGGCGGAGCCGCGCGGCAGCAGGCGGCCGTCCGCGCCGTAGCGCCGGTCGGCGAACGCTTCGGCCGCCGTCTTGAGGCCGGCCGCCCGGGCCGCCCGCTCAAGCAGCCCGTCCGGCGGCACGAACAGGCCGATCGCCGGATCGAACCTCCGGACGGCCTGCGCGACGGCTTCGGCCAGCGCTTCCGACCGGTCCGCCATATGGTACAGCGCGCCGTGCAGCTTCACGTGGCGGATGCGGCCGCCCGCGGCCCGCACGAAGGCGTCGAGCGCGCCGAGCTGGTAGAGCAGGTCGTCGGCCGCCTCCTGCGCGGTCAGCGCCAGCGCCCGCCGGCCGAAGCCGGCCCGGTCCGGCAGACCGGGATGGGCACCGACGGCGACGCCGGCTTCGATGCACCGCTCGACCGTCTCGCGCATCGTGCGCGGGTCGCCGGCGTGAAAACCGCAGGCGATGTTCGCCGACGAGAGGAGCGGAATCAGCTCGCGGTCGCGGCCGATCGCATAGGGGCCGAAGCCTTCGCCGACATCGCCGTTCAGATCGATGGTTCTGGCATTCGACATGGTCAATGATTCGCCTCCCGCATGGTTCAACGATTCGGCCGCCGGCACCGGATGCCGGCGGCGAGCAGGCGCAGCTCCGCCTCCCGCCGGAGCAGCAGGCGATGCGCCTCGTCCACCCCGATCGGGCGGAACCGCACCCGGTCGCCGGGGCGGAGCTGCGCGAGCAGCGGCAGGTCGACGGCCGCCACATGGGCGATGACCGGGTAGCCGCCGGTCGTCTGGCAGTCGGCGCCGAGCACGATCGGCTGCCCGCCGGCCGGCACCTGCACGGTGCCCGGCAGCACGCCGCGCGAGCGCATCTCCGTCCGGACCGCGAGCTCAAGCGGCGGCCCGTTGAGCCGCACGCCCATCCGGTCCGAATCGGGAGCCGCCGTGTACGGCTCCCGGAAGAAGCGTTCACGGGCTTCCGCCGTGAACGCTTCCGGGTCGGCGGACGGCACGGCGCGCAGCACGACGCCGTCCGCCGCATCCCGCGCGCTGCCGCCCCCGGCGAAGCCTTCCGGCAGCGCGCACCAGCCGGGCGCAGCCCAGCTGCGCCCGGAGGCGGCGGCTTCCGCCGCCAGCGCCGCTGCCCCAGGCGGCCGCCCACGCCGAGGGCGCGCCCGCGGGCAGCGCATCGCCGGCCCGGAGGGGCCGGCCGTCCGCGCCGCCGAAGCCGGCGCGGATGTCGGTGCCGCGCCCCCCGAGCACCGGCGGCACGGCGATGCCGCCGGCGACCGCGACGTACGCGCGGCAGCCCCGTGCGGCGCGGCCGAACCGGATCACCGTCCCGCGCCGCACCCATACCGGGCGCCGGAAGGGGAGCCGGCCGCCGTCCGCGGCCGGCTGCATTTCGGCGCCCGTCACCGCGATGAGCAGATCATCCGCCGCTTCCAGTTCGGCGCCGGCCAGCGTCATCTCCAGCGCGGCGGCTCCCTCGGGATTGCCGACGAGCAGATTCGCCGTCCGGAACGCGGCCTCGTCCATCGCGCCGCCCGCGGTGACGCCGATTGCGCGATACCCGGCTCTTCCGCCGTCCTGCACCGTCGTCAGCAGCCCGGGCGATCGGACGATGAGCCCCATCGGCGTCCCTCCTTCCGGATGCCGCAATCGGTCCCGGTACCGAAACCGAAAGCCTCACCGGCACCGCCCGCTCCCGACCTTCCGGAATGGCCGTCCAAGCCGCGCGCGCCGCCGTCCGCGACGGGCACGAACCGGACGATATCGCCGGCGCGAAGCAGGGACGGTTCGGCGGCATGCGGATCGAACAGCTTGAGATCGGTGCGGCCGATGATCTGCCACCCGCCCGGTGAATCGAACGGGTACACCCCGGTCTGCCCGCCCGCGATGCCGACCGACCCGGCCGGAACCCGGCGCCGCGGCACGGCCAGGCGCGGCTGCGCCAGCCGCTCCGGCAGCCCGCTCAAATACGGAAATCCGGGCATGAAGCCGATCATCGCGACCGTATAGCGCGCTGACGCATGCGCCGCGATGAACGCGTCCGGGGCCAGCCCGGACCGCTTCGCGCACGCTGCCAGATCGGGGCCGTCCGCGCCGCCGTAGCGCACCGGGATTTCAACCACGCGCGGCTTCGTCTCCGCATCTGCATCGCCGCTCTCCACAATGCGCCGAAGCACCGATTCCACGTACGGCCATACCGCCGCCTCGCCCGCGGCCGGCGCCGCCTTCGCGGCGGCCGAGGGGTCGTAGACAACCGTCACCGTGTCGTAGGCGGGCACGACGTCGACGACCCACGGCAGCCGCGCCGCCTCGATCCGGGCCGCGCACGCCGCCGGACGGAATTCCGCCTCCGCTTCACTGCCTTCCCACATGGCCACAATCGCCCGGTCGCCCGCGGGCACCCATCGCATCATGCTTGCCTCCCCGCTTTTCTGTCTCGCTCCGTCTTGCCTGTTGCAACATCCACTTTACAGTTTCGGCTATTTTCGCCTTTCTGTCCATACAGGCCTGCGCCGCACCCCTCCGCTGCCGGTCCGCGCACAAAAAAACTACGCCTGACCAATTAACATACAGGGCCGTTGATCTAGCCTCGTACCATTTTGCAGCGTGACATGCATATTGCAGCACCTTCGGTTCGGTTCCGCGTGCCTCTGTAACGTGGTATCCACGTTATGGCAGCTTCTGCTTGGCTTCGCGCACCTCTGTAACGTGGTATCCACGCTACAGCCGCTTCTGCTTGGCATCGCGCACCTCTGTAACGTGGTATCCACGCTACAGCCGCTTCTGCTTGGCATCGCGCACCTCTGTAACGTGGTATCCACGTTATGGCAGCTTCTGCTTGGTTCCGCGCACCTCTGTAACGTGGTATCCACACTACAGCCGCTTCTGCTTGGCATCGCGCACCTCTGTAACGTGGTATCCACACTACAGCCGCTTCTGCTTGGCATCGCGCACCTCTGTAACGTGGTATCCACGTTATGGCAGCTTCGGCACTGCCTTTGTTTGTTAATTGGTCAGCGGTAGAAAAAAGCCGGCACCACCGCGCGGTTCGCGGCATGCCGGCTTCAACGGGAGCGGCACGCTGCCCCTCCAACGAAACCCTTTCCCGTTATATCGCCATCCATGGCTTCTTTTTGCATCAGGAATTTTCATCCATAAAGCGTCCCCGTTTCGTTCCCCGCCCACGGGCCGCCCTGGCGCTGCAAGCACGGCACCGGCGCTTGACGCGTCCGCTCCGAACGCGCCACGCGCTTTCACGATTGCCCCCTGCACCTTGCGCGCCGGAACCTTGCTTACCCGTTCTCCGCCGGCAGCCCGGCGAAGCGCCGGATGATCTCGACCAGCAGGTCGTTGAGCGGGCGCACCTCGAATTCGCCGACCGCCGCTTCCAGATGGTCGTTGCCGATGCCGCTGTGGTCGGTCAGGAATACGTAAGTGCCGCCGGTCGCAGCCGCCAGAAAACGCATCAGATACTCCGTGTTCACATCGACGCCGCTCGAAGCCACCGGCACGATCCGGATGCCGAGCTTCGCCGCTTCCAGTGTCGCCTCGTGCAGTTCGTCGATGATCTGCGGCTCGTCCCGGGGCGGCGCGTCGCCTACGAGGAACAGCAGGCGCGTCCGCGCCGACCGCCGCCATTCATGCCCGCTGACCGCGTTCGTCAGCGCCTGTTCGACCGCTTCCGGATAGTCGCCGCCGCCTTCGGCCTTCTCTCTCGCAATGCGTCTCACCGCCTCGTCAATATCGGCCGTGAACGGATATGGCTTGATGACGTAATCGTCATGGCGGTCCCGATAGAAATTGACGCTCACTTCGATATCAAGCTGCCCGGCGCCCTTGCGCGCGCGGTTGATGACATCCTTGAGCTCCTCCCGCAGAAAATCGATCTCGTCCTGCATCGATCCCGTCGTGTCCACGACGAACATGAGATCGACCGCGTTCGACGGCTCGGGCCGCTGTTCAAACGTAACGACGAGCGGCTTGTCGCGCGGGATCGGCACATGGCTGAACATTTTCGACTCGCCGCCCGCGCGCACCTCCACGTCGTAGCCGGGCTGCGCGCGGTTCGGCTCGTCCTCGTACTGCCTCTGATCGCGATCGCGCATCGACCGCTGGTCTTCGTTCGCGGCCGGATCATCCCGCTCGAACATCCGGGCATACGCATAGGCGCACCCGTCCATGTCCGTCTTCGTCCGCCAGACGAGCCGGCCGTCCGCGTCCTTCACGATGACGTCGGCGTCGGCGATCGGCTGCCCGCCCGCCTCGGCCCGGACGACGAGCCGGTCGAACCGGTAATAATCCCAGTAATATCTGTTGTCCGTGCCTTCGCCGCTCCGGAGCAGATTCAGCCAGTCCTCCCACTGTTCAACGTCGCGCCATTCGCCGGCCGTGAGCTGCCCCGGCGCCGCCTGCGGATTCCCGGCGATCCGGGATGTCCTTCCCCCCGCCTCGCCTTCCGACGCCCGGTCGGCCGAATCGGCGCGAGGATGACCTCCGGAAGAAGCCGCATCCGACGCCGAGCGAGGTCCGCCTGAAGCGCTTCCATCAGCCGCATTGTTCCTTTCCGAACCCGAGCAACCCGAAAGAAAGACGAACAAAAGCAAAACCGCCGCCAGCAGCAATCGGTGCACACCGGCCGTGCAGACCGGGCGCATGCGTCTTTTTCCCGGCATACGCCGACCCCCCATGAAAATTTTTTAACCTCTAGACGCCGCCGGCTGGAAAAAGGTTGCGGTTCTCCAAAAACAAAACAAAGGCGGCTTCGCGGAAAATATCCCGCAAAGCCGCCCGGTTCAGACGCGCTCCAGACAGTATTTCAGCAGTACCGACATCTCCAGATGCTGAAGCTCCTCCAGCAAGGCGCGGGCGCCGTCGCTGCCCCGTCCCAGAACCTGCGCCTCCACGGCGTCGACGAACCGAAACGGATCCCACTCGCCCGCAGCCGCCAGCTTGCCGATCAATCGATCGGCTTCCGGCGCGCCGGCGCCCGGCCGGAACGAAGCCAGCAGATCACGGGCCGCGTCATGCAGCCGGCTCATGGCCGGATGGCGGCCGACGCGGCGGAACCAATATTTCGAGTTCCAGTAGTCGCCCTCCATCCGGTGCATGATGCCGTGCCAGTAGCTGCCCGTCGGATTCTCGATTCCCTGGGAGATCGTGTGCGAACGGTCGAGATTGCCGTTCCACAGCAGCAGGCCCGAGACGACCGCCTGCGCGTCCGGGTCATCGCCGGCTTCCGCCTGCAGCTTGCCGATCGCCTCGTCCGCCGTCCGGTCCGCCGGACCTTCGGGCGCAAGCGGCAGCAACGGCCTGCGCGCTTCAAGCTGCCGCATCCATTCTTCCGCCTTCGCTCTCAAGCTCATGCCGATTCCCTCCCCCGATGCCGGATCCAAGTCCGATGCAGCGCCTCAGCTGCGCACCGTCTCCACGGTCATCAGCCGGTCGTAGAAATCGACCGCCTTGTCCTTGTCCGGCGAATTGCGGAGCGCCATCGCCGAACGCGGATGTTCGTCGAGCAGCCCCGTGATCATGTACGGAATGATGTAGCCCCACTCTTCTTTTTCCCGGAGCGGAATCATATGTTTCTCGATCATCTGCAGCACCGGGCGCACTTCGTACTTCGGATTTTTCAGCTTCGCGACGAGCAGTTCGGTCGGGCAGTTGCCCGCGGCTCGGCCCATGCCGTACACGGACGCGTCCAACAGCTCCACGCCTTTGCCGGCCGCAAGCAGCGTGTTCGCGAACGCCATCTGCAGGTTGTTGTGCATATGAGCGCCGAGCCGCTTGTTCGGCAAATATTTCTGGAACTGGTCGACCAGGTAACTCACGTCGTCGGGCAGCAGGCTGCCGTACGAATCGACAATGTACACGATGTCGACCGGGCTGTCCGCGATCGCCTTGAACGCTTCGATCAACTGGTTCTCCATGACGTTCGAGAGCGCCATGATGTTCAGCGTCGTCTCGTAGCCCCGCTGGCGGAACAGCTCGACGAGCCGGAGCGCCTTGTCCACATCCTGGATGTAGCAGGCGACGCGGATCAGGTCGAGCAGGCTTTCTTCGCGCGGCAGAATGTCATTCTCGTCCACGCGCCCGACATCGCAGAGCGCGGACAGCTTCGTCTCGCCTTTCTGCGGAATGACTTCGCGCAGGAACTTGTCGTCGAGGAACCGCCACGGCCCCGCCGAATCGGCGCCTTTGAGCAGTTTCGGCGAGTTCTTGTACCCGATCTCCATATAGTCGACGCCGGCTTCGTTCAGCCAGCGGTACAGATCTTGCACAAACTCGACGCTGAAATCCCAGTTGTTCACGAGCCCGCCGTCGCGGATCGTGCAGTCGACAATCTTGCAGTGACCGGTGTTGGAAGTCATCGGCTTGTCCAGCTCCTTCGCGTTGCGATCTATAATTTCTCATCATACGAAAAAAATCGCCGCAACGCAAAACTTTTTCTGCAAAAAAAAAAAAGAGTCGATCCGCCACACGCCACCCGGAACGCCCGCTCGTGGTCCGTTTTGCCGCGATACGCTTGGACGTGTCCGCGGGCGCGTTCCGCGCAGGTAAATCCCGGCCCGGGCAGAAGCGCCTCGTCCACCGCGGGGAAAGCGGCACCGAACACCCTTGCACACCGGCGGCCGGCGCAGCTTCGACCTGCATGATCCGCAAAGCCGGTCACGATGGTCACCTATGACCGGTCCTGGTGGTTTCACGCCGCTGTTAACGGCTCGAAATGCCGTTACCGCCCGCCTTCAGCCGGCCCCGGCGGCCTCGCGCCACCACTAACGGCACATTTTGCCGTTAATCGGGCCAGCCACCCCGTGCGGACACGCAATAACGGCACGAATTGCCGTTATCGCCCTCCTTCGCCCTGGACCGGCGGCCTCGCGCCACCACTAACGGCACATTTTGCCGTTAATCGGGCCAGCCACCCCGTGCGGACACGCAATAACGGCACGAATTGCCGTTATTGCCAGCGCCCTCCTGTAACAGAACGGCGTTCCGTTATTCGGACCCGACACCGCATGCAAACCGCCATTAACGGAGCAGCGTTCCGTTAACCAATCCCGCCCCGCAAGCGAACCACCACGCAGCCAAACCACCATTAACGCCGCATCCTTGCCGATTCCGCAAGTGGGCATGGATCCATCGGTGTACCGCCATATCCCGTCCCGCACGCGAGCCTACACCCATATCCCGCCACACGATGCGGCCGCCTCACGCCGAAACGCGTAATTCAGTTCGCACAGCTCCAGAAGCGCGCGTTTCGTGCCGCGCTTCGGCACCGTGATGCGTACGGAAGCTCCCTTCAATCGCCGAAGCTGCTCCGCCGTCCCCCGGACGTCTCCGCTCCGGTTGACGATCAGCTCGTCCGGTACGTGAGCCCCCGAAGAGCCGTAATATTCAATGATGGCCCGATCGTCCGGCACCCCGCCAATGCGCTCCGCCTCCCGATATTCCATCGCCGACAGCATGCCGCGCTTGATCCGGGCGATCAGCATCCCGTCCTCCCCGAGATACAGCACGTCCTGATCGTACCGCGTCTTCAGGTCGACGACCTGCGCGTCCGTCTCGCGTTCCAGCGCGCGGATCAGGCGCAGCAGCTCCCCCGCCCGCTCGAAATCGAGCCGATCCGCGCTCCGCTCCATCTCGGCCCGCAGCAGCCCGGCCAGCCCGCTCCCGTCTCCTGCGAGCAACTCCGCAACATACCGCGCCTGCCCCGCGTACTCCTCCTCCGTCTGCAATCCCGCGCAGACGCCGCCGCAGCGGCCGAGGTGCCAGCGGAAGCAGACTTCATCCGGCATCGGATCGCATGTTCGAAGCCGGAAGCGATCGCTGAGGAACTCGGCGAGCGTCTTCAGGCACCATTCCCCGGCGGGACCGAAGCGGACGACGGCTCCGTCGTCATCCGGTTCCGGCCGGTCGCCTCTGCGGCTGCGAAAGCAGGCCCGCAGCATCGGGTGCGGCCCGCTCGTCAGCACCAGTTCGCCGAACCCGCTGTCTTCCCGCTTCAGGGCGCGGTTGACGGGCGGCTGGTGCATGTTGATCAGATGGTTCTCGAGCGTCAGGCTTTCCGTCTCGTTCGTTGCAAGGATGATCTCGATGGCGGCCACGTTTCGGACCAGTTCGCGGAACCGGGGGCTTTTCTGCGGCTGATGGAAATAGGAACGGAGCCGGCTGCGCAGATTGACGGACTTGCCGATGTAGAGCACGCGCCCGTCTTCGCCGCGCATGATGTAACAGCCCGGCCGCTCCGGATACTTGTGCGGTTGAAATTCGAACGGCATCGCCGGCGCTCCTTCCGTCCGGGAACTGTGACAACTTTGGTAACAGTTTTCCGCTCGCGTTGACGGCTTATCTCCCGACAGCTACAATCATACCAAAATCAAGCCGGGAAGGATGGTGCCGCATGTCGGAAATCTACGCCATCGAGGTCAAAACGATTGACGGCCGGAACATTGCCATGTCGGAGTACGAAGGACAGGTGCTGCTGATCGTCAACACCGCCACCCGCTGCGGATTCGCGCCGCAGTTCACGGGGCTGGAGGAACTTTATCAGAAGTACAAGGATCAGGGGGTTGCCGTGCTGGGGTTCCCGTGCAACCAGTTTGCCGGTCAGGAGCCGGGATATGACGCCGAGATCGCGTCGGCCTGTTCGCTCAACTTCGGCGTCACGTTCCCGCTGTTCGCCAAAGTCGACGTTAACGGCCCGAACCAGCATCCGCTGTTCCGTCTGCTCAAGCGCAAGAAATCCGGTTTTCTCGGCTCGGGAGCCATCAAGTGGAACTTCACGAAGTTTCTCGTCGACCGCAAGGGCAACGTGGTCAAACGGTACGCGCCGACCGTGAAGCCGGAGAAGATCGAAGCGGATATCCGCAAACTGCTGTGATGAGCCATGTACCGGCTCGCATACGAGACAACGCTCTGGAACGAGATTACCGTCTATGAGACGGGCGCCTTGTTCGGAAGGACCGGCCGGTTCCGCTGCCTCCGCTTTGCCGACGAAGCGGTGCAGGGAGCGATCGACCTCAAAGATCCCGGCCGGATCGTGCTGGAATACCCCCGGGCGCTCATCCATCTGATGGAGCGGAATGCGCCGGGATTCGGGCGGGCGTTCATGATCGGCCACGGCATCGGCACGATCCCGTCGCGTTATCCCGCAGGCGCGTTCACGATCGCCGAGATCGACGAACGGGTCGTTACGCTGAGCCGGGAATATTTCGGCTACCCGTGGGACAATGTCGTCATCGGCGACGGGCGCAGGCTGCTGGAAGCGGAGCCTCCGGCTTCGCTCGATGTCGTCCTGATCGACGCGTTCACGAAGGACGGTACGCCCCGCCATCTGACGACGGTCGAATGTTTCCGCATGGCCGGCGGCAAGTTGCGGAGCCCGGGCCTTGTGCTCCTCAATCTGGCCGGCAGGATGCGCGGCGACCGCCGCATTGCGTCCATCCACGCATCCCTTGCCGAGGCGTTCCGCCATACCGCCGCCTTCTTCCTGCCGGAATCGCCCGGCCGCCCGTACGGCAATGTGCTGCTTGCGGGCAGCAGCCGGCCGATCGCCTTCGCCGCCGAAGGGATGGCCGGATTCCGCCCGTTCGCACCGGAACCGGGGTTCGCCCTGCGCGACCGCCCCGAATGACGCCGCAGCCGCCCGGCATCCGGCGGGTCAGCGTTCCAGCTTCACGATGAGCACGTTGCTGAGCAGCCGGCCCGGCGTCGTCACATATTTCCCGTTGTAGTACAGACCGCTCGATGCGCCGCCGTCGAGGTTCATCGCCTGCCAGGCGCCCGCCTGGCGCATGATCTCCGCGAGCTGCGGGATCGTCGCCGCCGGGACCGTGACCAGCATCAGCTTGTGGTCGCGGGTAATGCCGAGGGCGCTTCGCGCTCCGCTGCTGGTCAGAATCTTCGGGTCCCGGAAGCGTTCGCCCTCGACGTCCAGAGTCACTTTGCCGTCCCTCACCAGCCGCGGTCCCGCCTGGATCGCGCCATCGATGTTTCCTTCCCGGATGAGCTCGGGCATATCGCCGCCATCCGCCACTTCCGCCAGGTTGTTCTTGTCATAGATGAACGTGGCGCGGACTTCACCGGTGCCCCGGTTCAGCACTTCGCCGTCGTTCATGATCCATCCGTACGGCATTTTGATGTCCGATTCCGTATAAGCGTCGAAGAACGCGCCGTTGATCGCGACCATTGCACCGTGCCGTTCGGCGATGCTGCTCAGCGCTTCCGTCCGGCCGATCTTGCCGCCGGCCGGCACGACATCGAGCTCGACGCGCGGGTCCATGAGCGAGATCGTGATGATCTGCGCCTTGAACGACTTGCCGCCCACCTTGAACGTGCGTGATTCATGGACGATCGGCGATTTGTCCGTCCGGATCGAGCCGAGCGGCACGACCGGAAGCCGGACATCTCCGTCCTGCTGCGCAATGCGCACCGCATTGATCTCCTTCTGCCATTCGACCGACAGCCCCAGGGCGGTGCCGACGAACCGCAGCGGGACGTAAGTTGCGCCGTCCAGCGCGAACGGCGGCGCGTCAAGCGGCATGGCCTCGCTGCCGATACCGGCTTCGGACCAGCCGAGATGCAGCACGATCTCCTTGCCTTCCCTGCGGAGGACGATCCGCTCCGCCTCCGGCTGCCAGTCGACCGCCGCTCCGGCGTATTCGCCCATCAGCCGCAGCGGGACGAACGTCCTGCCGGTATCCTCATCCAGATAGGCGAATTGTTTCGGTCCGGCCTGAAGGGCCGTGGCCGACGCGGCGAACATGAGACTTGCTGCGACGATTGCTGCTGCGATTTTGTGACATCCGTTTCTGAGATATTCCAATTTCTTCCCACTCCATGTCGTGTGTTGGTGTAGATTGACGGTATATATATCGGAAAATGCTTCCACGAAACTGAGACTTTCTTCCCGTTCGGTCGCCGCTTATGAGGCAAGCCCGCCTTCCGGCCGAGAAAAAAAAAACCCGGGCATCCGGCAAATGCCGAATCCCGGGCTGTCCGAAAACTACGCTTCAATCGGTTTGAACGCGATCCAATCCACCTGGATGCCCGCCTTGACCGGTTCGACCCTGAGCTCGTAAAGCCCCGCTTCCAGCCGAACCTTCGCCAGTTTCCGCGGAATCCACTGGCCGGCCGTGCCATTCGTCTGCACCGTCGCCGTGAGCCGGCCGTTCAGATACACGTTGCACGCGCTCTGGGCCGTGAAGAACTCCGGCGACATGACGCCCGCCAGCATCCGGTATTCGCCGGACCGGCTGATCGAAAGCCACGCCGGGCCGTCCGCGGGCAGCTTGATCTGATGCTGCCCGTCAGCCGACTGCACCTTATCCGGCGAAGGCGCCTGCGCGGGATCGGCCGGAGAAGCTTCGAACGTCTTCTCGGGCTCCTGCTTGCGCCGGAACACCGGCGCCTGCATCAGGAAGCGGAGGATGTTCAGGGCGCTGCGCTGCAGTTCGCCGCGCGTCAGCTTGCCGGCCGCCAGCGCTTCCATCGTATTGTCGCCCATCGCGTTCGTCTCCGCGCCGTAGTTCGGCACGACCATGTACAGGTCGTTCTGCGCGCGCACCATGGCCGCCGTATTCTGCCGGCTGGATTCGCCGCCTTCCACGGGATCGTTCATGCTCGCCCACCAGTCGGTCATGACGATGCCCTCAAATCCCCATTCTCCGCGCAGAATCGTCGTGTTCAGATCGTAGTTCGACGCCGTCCAGACGCCGTTGACCGGATTGTAGGCCGTCATGATCGCGTTCGCGCCGCCCTGCTTCACCGCGATTTCGAAGCCGCGCAAATACAGTTCGCGCAGCGCGCGTTCCGAGACGACCGCGTTGACCTTCGTCCGATATTTCTCCTGGTTGTTGCAGGCGAAATGCTTCAGCGTCGCATTCGAGCCGCCGCGCATGATGCCCCGCACGCAGGCCGCGCCGAACAGGCCCGTCACGAGCGGATCTTCCGAGAAATATTCGAAGTTCCGGCCGTTCAGCGGGTTGCGCCGCAGGTTCATGCCGGGACCGAGCAGCACGTCGATGTCGTTGCTGACCAGTTCCTTGCCTTCGAGCACGTACAGCTCTTCCACCAGTTCAACATCCCAGGTGGCCGCCAGCAGCGTGCCGATCGGCACCTGCGTCGCCTGGTGCCCGCTGTCCATGCGGATGCCCGACGGGCCGTCGGCCGTGCAGCCGATCGGCACGCCGAACTTCTGGAACAGCCGGTCGCTCAGGCCGCCGAAGGCGGAAGCCGTGCCCGGCGTAACCAGCGGGTTGATCATGCCTTCGCCGCGGACGAGGACGGCCAGGTCTTCGTCGGTCAGCTGGGCGACGAAGTCTTCCAGGCTCACCTTGCCCGCCTCGACATCCCGCAGCGTATAGCCGCGGTCGCCGGCATACGGAATCGGCTCGGGCAGCCGCTCACGGATCCGCTCGGCGAGCGAAATGCGGCGCGTCGGCACCTCTTCGTATGCCAGCTCATACGTGCCGTCCGCCTTGCGCGCCCCCGGCTTCATCCGCTTGAACGGTTCGGTCGGCGCCAGCGCTTCCTCGAGCTGTTCCACGACAACGAGCTCGGGCACGGTATAGCCTTCCCCGCCCTCGAAGCGGACGGGGGCCGCGTCCCGGACGCTCGTCCCGGCATGCAGGACGTATGTCCCCGCTTCCAGCACGTAGGCGGACCGGTGCCCCGTCGCGCCGCCGTCGTCGTAGGCGGCCATTCGGCGCACCGGGAACTCGAGCACGAGCCGCTCCGACTCGCCGGGCCCCAGCAGCCGCGTCTTTGCAAACGCTGCCAGTTCGCGCGCCGGCCGGCCCAGCTTGCCCTGCGGCGCTTCGTAATAAAGCTGCACGACCTCCCGCCCCGCGTATTCCGTGCCGGTGTTGGTGACGGTGACGCCCAGGGAGATTCTTTTTTCTCCGTCCCGGATGGCCAGTCTCGCCTCTTCGGGCTCGATCCGGAACGTCGTGTAGGAGATGCCGTACCCGAACGGGAACAGCACCTTGTCCGGACAGAATGTCTCGAAATAGCGGTACCCGACGTAGATATCTTCCTGGTAATAATTCCGGAACTCGTCCCCGTAATTGCGCGTCGACGGGTAATCGTCGATCGACCGGGCGATCGTGTCGGTCAGCTTGCCGCTCGGCGTCACATCGCCCGCGAGCACATCGGCGATCGCGTTGCCGCCTTCCATCCCGCCGTGCCATGCGTAGATGACGCACGGGATCGGATGCTTGAAGCGCCCGCTGTCCAGCCAGCTCATGTCGATGATGTTCGACACGTTGAGCACGACGGCCGTCTGCTCGAAATGCGCCGTCACCCGCTCCAGCATCGCCAGCTCGTCATCGGTCAGCAGCCAGCTTCCCGGTTCGATGACGTTGTCCTTGTCCTCGCCCGCCGTCCGGCCGATGACGACGACCGCCTTGTTCGACACGGCCCGGGCGGCCGCCACCAGTTCGTCCGTCAGCGGCATTTCCTTCTGATGCCACGGCTCGGCCGCCCATCCGCCGCCGCCGTTGTCGAACGGGTTCTCCCCGATCCACCGCGCATAGACGGACGCCAGCTCCTCGTTGACGCGAATCTGCTTCTTGCTCCGGAGGCCGTCCAGCAGATTCGTCGTGTACGGCACGTTCACGCTGCCGCCCGATCCGGTGCCGCTGCGGTAATAGTCAATTTGGCATCGTCCGAATACGGCGACGTTGTCGCCCGGCCGAAGCGGCAGCACCTGTCCGTCGTTCTTCAGCAATACCGCGCCTTCCGCCGCGACCTTCCGACAGAATTCGGCGAATCCCGGCAGCGGGATGCCGTATTTTGCTGTGTCCAAAGCTGCCCCTCCCTGAATCATCTGTATCGTTCGGATCAATTATAACAGATTTTTGAGGCCGTCACGGAAGCGCCATTTTATATTGGGGAATGCAACAATTCATTGAAAAACACCGCGATCTCCTGGTCGTTGATCTTGCAGGCCTGGAAAGGATGAAAGGCCGTGATCAGGGTGTCCCCGCTTGATGTGTATTGAATTCGAACCTCATCACGGGAGCCCAGACGGAACACGATCCCAAATTGACGCTGGCACTATGACCTTCGGCATCGACCAGCCATGCGTGTCTTTCGGAAGCCACATCATTGTACCAGTCCATGATGCGTTCAATCTGATCCTGTTCCAGGTCGATCTCCAGAAACCGGATGGTGGAATCTCCGGCTTGTTCGAATCCTGTCTTGCCCTCGCTGATTTTCGCATGTGCTCGTATTGCAGCAACGGCAGCGGCCCGCTCTGCTCTTGCATGCCTTCGCCGTTCATGCAGCCGGCGGTTGCCATGATGGCAGCGGCGACGAGCGCAAGCAGGAACGCTTTTTTCACGCTTCTCCTCTCCTTCCGATCATTTCTCCACTGCTTCATTCTTCCGCAACGAAATATACCGCTCCCCGACGCCGACCAATTGCTCCAGCACGGGCTCCAGGCTTCTCCCGAAATCGGTCAGGCTGTACTCCACCTTCGGGGGAACGGTCGGGTAAACGGTGCGTTCCACAATGTTGTCGGCTTCCAATTCCCGAAGTTGCGTCGTCAGCACATGCCGGGACATGCCGGGGATGAGCCGCTGAAGCTCGCTGAATCGCCTCGTCTGCCCGAGCAGCTCATGGATGATCCGGGGCTTCCATTTCCCGCTGATCATGTGCAGCGCCTCTTCGACCGGACAGCCGTACACCCCGCCCTGATAAGGCATTACTTCACGCCTCCCGCGGTCAGCTTTTGCTGACTGAGTCAACATATTCTGCGTACTTCCCGGGTTGATCAAAATCAGATACACTTGCAAACGACAACATGCCATTGAAGGAGGCGTCCGGCATGAATCCATCCGCTCAACCGAAACCGGTCATGAATCCGGAAGACATGAACGCCGCGTTTGCGGAAGCCTGCAACTCCGGCAGCATCGACAACCTGCTCGCATTGTACGAACCCGATGCCGTACTGGTTCAACCGGACGGCAATCCGCTTCGGGGAACCGGACAGATTCAGATTGAGCTTGAGGATTTGCTGCGGCAGAACGGCCGCATGGAATCCCGCAACGTCCACTGCATCCGCTTCGAAAACATCGCCTTGCTGCGCGGGCACTTTGTCTTTCGGGCCGAAGGTCCGGACGGCCGTCCGATTCGAATCGAGGGCTATACCTCGGAAATCGTCAGACGGCAGCCGGACGGCACCTGGCGCTATATCGTCGACCATCCCTTCGGCGGCGGCCAGCCGTAACACGCCGGCCATGATTCAGATTCCAAGCTCGCCGCGGATGCGCTCCTGGTTCTTCCGGTGATCGTCCCGCATGTTCCGCGGATAGGCGTAACCATCGATCAGCGCGTCGATTGCCGCCTGGTCGCCCTCCCTGACCAACTCCCTGAGACGCGCGATGTACGCGATGTCCCTGTCCCGCCTCCGCCGGATTTCATTGACGTCCGATGTGCAGGATCCGTGCCCGGGGATCAGCAGGCTCACCCGATGCCGCCCGAGGATCGGCTCCGCCTTCGCCAGCGTCTCCTCGTACAGCAGGCTGCTGTGATGAATGAACGGAAACTCGACATCGGACAGATAATCTCCCGCGATCCAGACGCCGAGCGGCTCGACGATCGTGAACAGTCCGTCCGGGTTGTGGCCCGGGCTTTGGTAGAAGACGAGCCGCGTCCCACCGATGTCCAGCGTAGCGCCGTCGCCGGAGATGACGTGATCGACGGCCGGGTAAGCGATCGGATAGTCCCGGTCAAGGTAATAGCCGTCGTCGAAGGCGCGGATCTCTTCGAGGATTGCTTCCCGTTCGTTCCCGGGCTTGGCCGCGAAGCTTTCGCTCGCGATGACAGAAGCGCCGGGGAAGGCGCCCCAGCCGAGAATATGGTCGAAATCCGAGTGGGTGAACAGCAGATACACCGGCCGTCCGGCCCGGATGTCCCCGACATGCGCCCGGATCCGCTCCACCTCTCCCGGCAGCCAGCACGGGTCGACGACCAGCACCATATCTTCAGTCGCGATCACCGCGGCGTTCGTCTTGTACAATGCGCTCTGAAAAAGATCCACCGATGTACGGCTTTCTCCCACTCCGTTCACGCTCCGATCCGCTTTCTGGCATTTTCTTTCAATTTACCACCCGAAAAGCGGATCCGTCCACTTTGTAATGCCGGGACGCCCAGGCGACACCCAATGCGGGCAGGCCGTCAGACATGAGATATGGATTGTTGAGCAAGGCGGCCTCGGGTACGACGCTCAGGTAAGCTTTCAGCGCCGCAGCGTTCGCGTCGCTATCCAGAATGCCCGCAGTCGCCTCGTACTGGGCCGGGAACGAACCGCCCAGATTTTCGATGAAGGGCTGCGCCGTTTCCAGATCGGACGTCAGCAACACCTGTGCGTTCGCATCCACAAGCGTCCGGACAAGCTCGCCGAACTCCGTCATCGTCCATCCTTCCATCGGCTCAGATCCATTCCGCCAGACTGACGACCTGATCCTGCGCCAAGGTCCGGGCTTCTGCGGGCGTCATCTCGATGATGTCCGGCTGCCATTCCGCCGTGCTCTCCAGCAACGTCTTCACGGTCTTCGTGTTCCCCAAAAAAATAGTCCAGATCCAGCACTTCAATCTCCACATTCGTTCCCTCTCCTTCGTCTCAGCCCCTCCGAGCAGCGCCACCCTGAGCGTGCCGCTCAGATTGCTTTTTTCATCCTGCCTGATGCCGGGCAGCGCCGACTGGCATGCCGTCAGGAACAACAAACAGGCAACCGCAACGGCCGTCCGCTTTCTCATGTTCTTTGCATCCCCTTTGCAATCATCTGATGTGGGATTTGCCGGAGGAACGACAATGATGCAATAACTAAAAGTGCTTTCAACACTGTAAAAGCCGTATGCGATTTGCATGATGAATCGTCTTTTGTTATTGCGTTAAACCTAAAAATTTGCAAGGTTTGGTTCCATATTGGACACACGACCATTCTCACGCTTCACACAAACTAAAAAAGTCCGGAAATACAGGATTAACATCCCTGTATTTTCCGGACTTCGCCGAACGATTGTCACGCCTGCAGCTGTTTCAATTGATAGAACTCCCCGCGCCGCTGCATCAGCTCTTCGTAGCTGCCGACTTCCTGGATGCGGCCGTTCTTCATGACGACGATCCGGTCGGCGTCGCGTATCGTCGACAGCCGGTGCGCGACGATGAACGTCGTCCGGCCGCGGATCAGTTCGCGCATCGCCTTCTGGACGACGAACTCCGAGATGTTGTCGAGCGCGGAGGTCGCTTCGTCGAGGAAGATGATGCGCGGATTGCGGATCATCGCGCGCGCAATCGCGATCCGCTGCCGCTGGCCGCCGGACAGCTTGCCGCCGTGCTCGCCGATCATCGTGTCCAGCCCGTCGGGCATGGCGGCGATGACGTCCTGCAGGTTCGCCATCCGGATGACGCGCTCGAGCTCTTCCTCCGACACATTCGTAAGACCATACGTGATGTTCTGGCGGATCGTGCCGGAGAAGAGCACCGTGTTCTGCGGCACGACCGCGATCTGGCGGCGGTAGGCGCGCATGTCCAGCTCGTCGAACGGCACGCCGTCGAGCAGGATGCGGCCGTTCGTCGGCCGGTAGAAGCCGATCGCCAGATTGAGCACGGTCGACTTGCCCGCGCCGGATTCGCCGACGAGCGCGATCGTCTCGCCGGGCTTCACGTGCAGCGTGAAGCCGTTCAGCACGTGTTTGTCCGTATCTTTGTAGTGGAAGTGGACGTTCTCGAAGCGGAATTCGCCGCGGATGCTGCCCGGCACCTTCGTGCCCTGATACTCGTCCGTCTCGGTCGAGGCGAGCACTTCGGTGACGGAGTGGATCGACTCGAAACCTTTGGCGAACTGCGGATAGACGTTGATCAGGTTGCTGATCGACATCATGATCGTGCCGAACAGCCCCTGGTACATGACGACGTCACCGATCTGGATCCGGCCCTGATAAGCCAGCATGCAGGTGAACGTGAGACAGATGACCTGGAACAGCGTGAACGTCACCCAGCCCGAGGCGCCGAACACCGCTTCCGTGATGTCGAGCCGGTACCCCTTGCCGCGCAGATTGACGAGCGTGCCGTTCACCTTCTCGATCTCGATGTCCTCGAGCCCGTGCGCCTTCGTCACCGGCAGCATCTCGACCGACTCGGCCACGGCGCCGGACATTTCCTCGATCTGCCGCCGGAAGTCCCGATTGCGCTGGCGGATTTTGTTCCGGAAGAAATAGACGAGTCCGCCCGCGAACGGCAGCAGCACGATGAACAGCGAGGCGACGGCCAGGCTCGTGGCGGCCGCGATCGTCACGGCGGCGATGATGTTCAGGATCGCCGGCACGAACGAATACATGACCTGCTTGCTGAGCAGCTCGATCTGCTCGACGTCGCGCAGCACTTTCGCCTGCATTTTGCCCGAGCGCAGCTCGCTGTGATACGACATGGACAGATGCTGCAGCTTCCGCATCATCGTGCCGCGCAGCCCGGCTTCCATCAGCCGCGAGGAGCGGCTCATGAAGCTGACATGCAGCGTCTGCGTGGCGATGTTCTGCAGCACGACCACGAACAGGACGGCCGCGTCGATCCAGAACCACTTCAGATCGGCATCCGGCTTGCTGATGATGTTGATCATGTCCGCGGTGAGCACCGACATGATCCATACGGGCGAATGTTTGATGATGAAAAAGAGAAGCGACAGCAGCAGATTGATGCGCTGTCCCCGATAAAGCCTCCACAACGTCCTGAACGGCCGGCCCTTGCGGCCGCCCGCGTCCATGAACACGCGTTCGAAATCAGGCGTTTCCTTGCTCCGTATGCCCATGCTGCCTCCCGCTCCATAATCGCGATGCCGTTCTCTGTCCGGAATCCTTCGCACAATTGTCACAATACGAGTCCCATTTTACCCCCCGGTGCGCCTGCGCGTCTACTGCACAAGTCTCAGAAATCATGGATAAAATGCATGAAAATCCGCAAAAATCACCGGGAACGCCGGGAAGCCGACAGAATGAACGGTCCCGCTCCCGTCAGCGCCATCATGATCAGTCCCGTGAACATCGAGACGCCGTACTGTCCCATCCAGGCCGGACCATCGGCAATGGCGTCGTAAAGGATGCCGCCGATGAGCGGCCCGACGAACCCCATAAGTCCGGTGGCCGCCGCGAATACGGCGATATACATCGGCCGGTCCGCCTTCGGCGTATCGCCGATCAGGAAGGTGAAGTTCAGCAGATTGTATCCGCCCTGTCCGATCCCGAGGGCAACGTGGACCAGCACCAGCACGACGAACACGGGCAGGAACGCAAGCCCTGCCCACAGCAGGCACGCGAGCGCGATGAACGGCAGGCTGCACAGAAGCAGCTTGAAGGCCGGATACCGTGCGTTCAGGCTTCCCCAGGCGTAGTAGCTGATCATCATGACGATCATCTGGACGGTCGTGACGACCGTAACCGCCGTGTAGCTGACCCCGAGTATATCCAGCATGACGTAGGAGAACAGCGGGACGGCCGCGTTCTGGATCAGGATGAACAGCGCAATGAATCCGGTCGCGGTCATGAACGCCCGGTCGCGGACCGGCTTCAGCAGCCGGCCGACGCCGGATGTCTCCTGCGATTTCTCGAACGGCAGATTCGGATAGCGGAGCAGCATGATTCCGTTCCATACCGTGCAGATTGCCGCCGTCAAGTACAGGATGGCGAATCCGGCGCCCGGGGAACCGGCGCTTTCCAGAATTTGACCCGACAGGAGCAGCGCGATGCTGGCGAACGCCCAGTGCACCGTATTCCGCACGCCGAAATAGCGTCCGCGCACCTGCGCCGGGACCATGTCGCTCATGAGCGAAGACCAGACGACGCCGCTCACGGCGGCGCTGATGAACGAGCAGGCGAACAGCGCGACGAATGCCGGCACGCGCGCCGGCACCGGCAGCAGCACGGGAATCAGTCCGGTCAGCACCCAGAACATCCGGTGCAGAATCCCGGACAGCGCCATCCAGAATTTCCGGTTCTCCATCCGCTGCATGAAGAACGCGGCGAACACCTGCACGATGTTCGCGAGCGACTGGATGGCGAGCACGAGGCCGACCGCCGTCGACCCCGCCTTCAAATAAAGAAGGAAGGCGGTCAGAATCGGACCGCCCAGAATGTTGCCGATGATCGTGGCGGGAATGCCCTCGATCACCGACGTCTGCAGCCAGCGGCGCTGCTCGGTGGCGTTCCGCCGGAAGCGGAACGCCTTCAGAAACGCAATCTGCGGCATATCGATGCTCCTTCTCGGGTGTTACGTCTTCGTCATGCCGTTGTCCGAGCCGCTCCGAGCTGCAGTACATATTCGGCCAGCGTCCGCGTCATGACGCCGGTTGCCCCCTTCATGTCCCAGCCTCTGTCCTTGAACAACCAGGCGGTTCCGCCGATGTCCAGGTGAATCCACGGCAGTCCGTCGGCGAATTCGCCGATGAACAGCCCGCCCGTAATCGTGCCGGCATGGCGGCCGCCGCTGTTCTTCAGATCGGCGGCATCGCTCTCGAGTTGTTTGCGGTATTCCGGCCAGGACGGCAGCTGCCAGATCCGCTCGCCCGTCCTGCGGCTTGCTTCGATCAGTTCGGCGAGGAACGCGTCGTCGTTCGTCACCGCGCCGGTCGCGACGTCGCCGAGGGCGACCATGACGGCGCCGGTCAGCGTCGCCACGTCGATGAGCCGGGTCGCGCCGCGCCGGATGGCGGTCGTCAGCCCGTCGGCCAGCACGAGCCGGCCTTCGGCGTCGGTGTTGACGACTTCGACCGTCCGGCCGCTCATCGTCTTGAGCACGTCGCCGGGCTTCAGCGCCCGGTCCGACGGCATGTTCTCCGCCGCCGGAATGACGGCGACGACGTTGACGGCGGGTTTCGCCTCGGCGATCACCCGCATCGCGCCGAGCACCGCAGCGGCGCCGGCCATGTCGGAGATCATCTCCTCCATGCCGTCCGCGCGCTTGAGCGAAATGCCCCCGGTGTCGAACGTGATGCCTTTGCCGACGAGGCCAAGCTTCTCCTTCGCATCCGGCGCGCCTTCATAGTGCAGGACGATCATGCGCGGCGGATTGGCGCTGCCCTGGCCGACGCCGAGCAGCCCGCCCATCTCCAGCTCCGCCGCGGTCCATTCATCGATCACTTCGATGTCGAGCTCAAATTCGTTGGCCAGCGCTTCGGCTTCGAGCGCCAGCATCTCCGGCGTCAGCATGTTGCCCGGCAGATTCGTGAGCCGGCGGGCATAGGCGACCGCTTCGCCGAACATCCGTCCCCGGCGAATGCCCGCCTGAAACGCCTCCGCCGAAGGGCCCGCCGCCGGTTCCGCGGGTGCGAACACGACGCGCAGCTTCGGCTCCTCCGGCTGCTCCCGGCGCTGCGGCACGCGGGCGGCAGCGCCGAGCATGAAGCCTTCCGCCAGCGCCTGCGCGCGAAGCCGCACGGCCTCTTCCGCGTCTTTCTCCGCCCCGCCCTTCAGCAGTTCCGGGCCGATGAGGGCGCAGATGTTCTCCGTCTTGAGCTGCTTGCAAGCTTTCGCCGCGGCCGCTCCCGCCTGGCGCAGCGCATCGGCCGTACCGTCGCCGATGCCCGCGAGTACGACATATCCGGCTTTCATCGTCCCGAGCGTCGGGAGGGTCTGGGTGCCGCCCGCTTCGCCCTTGAACAGGCCGGACATTGCGAACCGGCCGATCGCTTCCGCCAACGCGGCGGGAAGCAGGCCGTCACCCTTGCCGGCCGCCTCTCCGGCTTCCGGTCCCGCGAAGACGACGGCCGTCCCGGCAGATTCCAGCGCTTCCTGCAGACCGCTTGTATAATGAAGTTCGATTCCCAAGATCCATCCTCCAAACCGCAATGCTTTGCCCGTCCCATGAAAAGCAAAAGAATCGGGCGCTAACCCGATTCTAATGCTTTAATCCACCGAAGGCAAATAGATCTTGAACTCCGTTCCTTCGCCCGGACGGCTGTTCACCCGGATCGTTCCGCCGTGATTTCGGATGATGCGGTAGCTGACCGAAAGCCCCAGCCCGGTACCCTGTTGTTTCGTCGTGAAGAACGGATCGAACAGGCGGCTCATCGTCGACTGGTCCATCCCTTTGCCGTTGTCGCGGACGGCAATCTCGACGAATGCGCCGTCTTTCCGTGCGATGATGTCGATGCGCCCGCTCCTTGCGCCGCCGAGTTCGGTGATCGCATCGAGCGCGTTCTTGACGATGTTCAACATCACCTGCTTGATCTGCATGACGTCGATCGATACTTTCGCCTGTGCGTCGTACGCTTCGAGATGCATCTGGCAGCCTCGCATAATCGCTTCGCTTTCCGACAGCAGCATGACTTCCTTCAGCAGCGATTCGATGGTGATGAACTGCGCCATCGGTGCGGTCGGCTTGCTCGAGTTGAGGAATTCATAGATGATGTCGTTCGCGCGGTCGATCTCGTCGAGGATGATGCGCGCGTATTCCTCTTTGCCGAGCGTCATCAGATGCGGCCTGAGCAGTTGAATGAAGCCGCGGATCGACGTGAGGGGGTTGCGGATCTCGTGCGCGATGGATGCCGCGATTTTGCCGAGCATGGCGAGCTTGTCGTTCTGATAGGCCGTCTGCTCGATCTGCTTGAACTCGGACACATCCTTGACACTGACCAGATATTGGCCGTCCAGTTGGTCGCCGTACGTGATGGTGATGAGCAGATGGCGCCCCTGCGCGTCCTGCATTTCGAAATACCGGGAGCGCTTCAGCACCATTTCCTTGCAAATCCGGAGAATCATCCGTTTGACGGAACGCTTGAGCTGCGGGTGGAAAAGAATGTTGCGCAGGTTGCAGCCTGCAAGCGTTTTCCTCGGAACGTCGAGCAGCTTCGCCATCTGCAGATTGATGAAGGACAGCGTGCCTTCGCTGTCAAACAGAGCGATGCCGCTGTCCATGTGCTGCAGAACGCTTTCATACTTGTTTTTGACATCAACAACCGAGCGGCGTGAGCGGTTCAGCTGCTCCTTCATTTCCGTGTACCATTCAAACGTCGGTCCGGTTTGCAGTTTCTTGCCGCGGAAAGCCGTCATGGTTTCGATCAGAAACGGAAACGACCGGTCATAGACGCCAAGCGCTTCCTCCGGCTCCGCATTGGCAATCAGCATCTGTACGGCGGCGTGGTGCATCGCGACGATATCTTCCGGCTGAACCCCCTCCAATGTACGGCCCAATTCGACCGCATTCTGAAGCGAGACCGGCGATTCGGTTCGCAAATAGGCTGCAAGCGCTGGAAAATAACGCCTGCTGGTCGACAACATCAAACCGCCCTCCTCCGCATTCCGGACGGAAAAGTCGGCACCTGGGCAAAGGCTTCCGCCCGCCATCCAAACCAATCGTCATCGCCTCCGATGTTGATCCTGGATGCGCAGTCATTCCAAACCTCGGTTACCCTAATCATAGAGACGGGCATGACAGCGTGTCAACCGAAGAGTTTGTCGATTTGTGTGGTCGCTTAAGCCGTGTCTTCCTTCCTGGTCCGGGCCGCTCATTGCCGCCTGGGACCCGGACCTTCGCCTCCGGCATAAGCGGCGGAATCTGCTCCGGACCGCATAAATCCGGCCAACCGAACATCCCGGGAGCCGGGTCGATCGTCCTGCTGCCGTTCCGCCTTCCGCTCGCCTGCTCCGTCATGCCGGCCGCGGGAATTTTGTCCATAACTCCGATATTTGTCGTTTGAGCTCCTTTTCTGTTGATACTGCTCCTGTTGTTTTTGCCGATTCTGCTCTTGCTCCTTCTGCTGTTTCTGATCTTGTCGATTCTGCTGTTTTTGCTCTTGCTGTTTTTTCTGCTCCTGCTGTTTCTGCTTCATCTGTTCCTGCTGTTTCTGCTTCATCTGTTCCTGCTGTTCCCGTTGTTTCTTCTGTTCCTGACGCTTCTCCCGCTCCTGCTGTTGCCTCAGCTCTTGCAGCTTCTTATGTTCCTGTTTTTTCTGTTCTTGCTGTATCTTCTCCTCCTGCTGCTTCTGTTGCTTCCGGCCGGCTGTCTGCTGCTCCGCTGTGCGCGCGGACGACGATGCCTCGCGCTGCAGCCAATCCGGCGTCTGCCGTTCCGGCTTGCGATCGTTCGACACGGTGTCGCGCTGATTCCGGCCGGCCGTCTGCTCCGCCTTCCAGGCCGCCAGCCATGCGGACTGTCCCGCGGACTGCCGGACTTTCTCCGCTTTCTCCACGGACTTCTTCGCCTTGCCGGCCTTCTCATTCGACCGGTATGCCTGCTTGTCCTTCTTGCCGGCGTTTGGCGACGCCTTATTGCCTGCGTCCGCGGAAGTCTTCTTCCCGGCGTTCGCCGATGCCGCCTTTCCATTGCCTGAACCCGCGGAATTATTCTGCGCTTTCACCGCCTCTTTGGCCAGCAGTTCGGCGAGTTCGCGTTTCCGCTCTTCGTCCGACTGCCCGTCGCCGAGCAAGCCGGAGATGCCGCCGTACGGTTCGACCGCCTGCCGGATCGATCCCTTCTTGAGGTCATCCAGCGAGATCGGCAGCCCCTGTTTTTCCGCCAGCAGATAGACCGCCATCTTGCCCGGCGATACGCCGTTCGCCTGCGCCGTCTCCCGCAGTTCGCCCGGAGCGCGAACGATCGTCACCTCAATGTTTTGCGCGGAAGCCGCATCCGGGTTGCTCCTCAAGGCCGGACCCGTTGCATCGGGTGCATCCGCAGCCGCTCCCGATCCCGCTTGCGATCCCGATCCGGATCCCGATCCGGAATCTGATCCGTAATCCGATCCCGGATCTTCAGCAACCGTCCCGGCTGTGACCGTCCCCTCATTCGCGACGGAACGCTGCGCCGCCGCATGGACGGCCTGATCGATCTCCTGCATCAGTTCCTCTTCGAAATGCTCGGCCGTGCCCGCCGCCATGCTGGTGACGAACACTTCGCCGCCGTCCTGCAAATATTGCGCTTCCTCCGCGTTGCGAATGATGTCCGCCGCAACCTCGCCGACCGGCCTTTTCCTGTATTCGACGCCTTCGATCACCCGCTCGCCGTCCGGATTGAGCGCTTGGAGCTCAACGACGCTGCGGCGCTTGTCCACGCCGATCTCGACACTCGGATTGATGTCGATCGCCACATAGGCCGCGACCTTCGGTTCGTCGAAAATCGACAGCCGCGGCAGCGCGAAAGCCATAAGGAGCAGAACGGCGGCCGCGGTGGCGGTAAGCAGGAGCCGTCGGTGCAATGCCTCTCGGCGCAGCAGCGAAAAGCCGATCTCCTCGCCGACCTCTCCCGGGCTGCCGGGCACTTCCACGAATTCGCCTTCCGGCGTCAGGACGACCAGGCTGCGCCGATTCGCGGCCATGACGATTCCCCTTCTCACGATCCCACCTCCCTCGATACCGCCGCTTCCTGCACGGCCGGCTGTAAATAGGACTGCAACAACGGAAAGTCGCCCGACAGAATCAGGGCGGTCGCCATGATATATTTCCGGTTTCGCTCAAGCGTCTTGCGCGATACCTGGCAGTATTCCATCAGTTCCTTGATCGGCAGACGGCCGTGCCGCTCCATGACGGCCATCAGTTCGGGCCGGCTCGCCAGCTCCGCGCTGATGCCGAGCAGCATGGCGCGGGAGTCGGCATGCCGGGGCGACCGGTCAGCGAGATCGGTGAACGAGATGCCGCATCGCTCAAGCCGCTCGGCCAGCGCTTCGATCTCCAGCCGACGGGATTCCGACAGCCGCTCGGAGACATACGCGTCCATCGCGCCTGCCGTCTCCGCGGCGTTCACGGGCGATTCGCCGCCCTGCTCGCCTTCGAAGGCGCTCATTGGCAGAGACCGGGCGTGGCGCTGCTCCTTGCGGACATAGTCGATCAGACGTCTGCGGATGACCGTGTCGGCGAAGCCGAGGAACGATTTTCCGGCGTTGTCATCATAGCCGTCGATCGCCTCATTGAACGCGGCAAGGGCGATGCTGTATTCGTCATCGCGCGACGGATCGATATATCGTTTGCAGAAGCGGCTTGCCGCTTTGGCGATATAGGGGCGGTAGTCCGCGATGAACGATTCGCGGAGCGCGTCGTCCCCTGCCCGGATGCGGGCCACGACCGTCTCCGGCGGTGCCTGCGCGCCATCCCGCGCGCTTCCGCCGGATCCGGGCTTGCCGAACAGCCGCTTGATCAGTAGAAGTAACAACCGCTCCACCTCTAATCAGACAATCTTCGCGGGCCCGTCCATTTTTCGGAGGGTACATGCAAAAAACGGCTGTCGACGTCCGCTTTGGAAGGCGTACCATCTCCCGGAGCAAAAAAACAGCCTCCTTGCGGGAGGCTGTCGTAACGGATGACGGCCAAGTCAAGTGCGCCGGCCGCTCGTCCGCCGCTGCGCCAGCTTGTTGCGCCGGTTGTTCAGGGCGGTAAGCCGCCGCTTCAGCTGCTCTTCCCATTCCTGATCGCCGAGCCGTTTGGCGACGGCCAGCAGATCGAGCGCCATGTCGATCTGGTTCAGCACGATCTCCATCGGATCCTCGTCCTCGTGATTGACGCAGTTCGCCAGCAGCTCTTCGCGATCCTGATCGACATAGTCGCGGAAATCCACCTCGGAGGCGCCGTCTCCGTGCGCGTATTCCGCAAGCAATTCGTATTCCTGTTCGACCAGATGATGAATTTCGACACGATGGCAGACCGGACAGAACAGAATCGGCACATTGTGGATGAACGTGCGGAAATGCTTCATCGTCCCCCTCGTACCGATCATGCTCGCGCCGCAGCAGAAGCTCATCGCCGTCACCTCCGATTCGGCCGGATCATTCTTCCCTTGCCCCATTGTATTCGCCGCCGGAAGTCCGAATTCCTTCACGCCGCCGGCAAGAAAAATATCAAGAAGCCATGAATCCGGGCATTCGTTCATATTTTAATTGAGATTTTACGACTTGATTTCTATAATATTTATGGATTTCTTTATTTTGGAACAACGTTCGCGTGAGGAGTTCGACATGGTCAATGATATTTTGCATCACGCCTGCACCGGAGCGATTATCGCGCTGCTGTTCAGCACGCCAAAGAAAACATGGTTTTATCTCTTGCTCGGCGCGGCTGCGGCCCTTCTCCCTGACGTAACGAAGGAGCTGTTTCAAGATTCACTGCTGCACTCCCTGATCGCCGCACCTTTCGCAGCGGCTCTGTTCGCCGGGATATTGAAAACCATTTTCAAGAAAGAACCGTTCATGCGAATCTTCGGCTCCTTTCTGGCCGCCTTCGTGTTCGGACATCTGCTGCTGGATCTGATCGACAACGGCAACGCCATTTTTTATCCCTTTGTCAAGGAAGAACTGGAGTACAGCATCATCAGCAAATCGACCCCATTGGTTTGGATCATTGCGCTCGCCGCCATCTCCGCCGGTTTGGCCTTCAAGAGAATCCGGCTCTTGTCCGCTGCGGGGATCTTGACGATTCTCCTGTACATCGGATTCCAGGCCGCTGCGAAAGAGATGGTGACAAACGCCTTGCACGAGCGGTATCCGTTCCCCAATGCCGCGATAACCGTATTTCCGACAGGAGAGTGGCCCTGGGAAGCGATGAACTGGTCCTATCATGCAAGATCCGAACAATTTCTGGCCAGCGGCGACAGCAATGCCACAGGCGGCAAAATCAGCGAAACGCTCTTCTACTTCACGGCTCCCGGAGAAGGATTGCGATACCGCGTCGAAGAATGGACGAAAACGCGGGAATCCTTCGTTCTTAAATGCTTCGATGAGCAAAATGGCCAGATCGTCTATTTCGAATCATCAGACGGCATCCATTGGCGTCCCGCGGCCTGATGGTCGAACCTTCCGGCACACAAGGCGCCCTCCCCGGTTCCGTCCGGAATCCGGAGTAGTCCCCAAGGCGAAAAAAGCCGCATCCGCCTTGCGGCGGACACGGTTTGTCCGATGTTCGTGAGACACGTATTCGGATTATTTCATCGCGGCGACGATCAGATCGCCCATTTGCTGCGTGCCGACCGACTTGCTCCGGTCGGTCGCGATGTCCGCCGTGCGATGGCCGGCGTCCAGCACGCTCGCAACCGCGTCCTCGATCGACTGCGCGGCTTCGTGATAGCCGAACGTCAGGCGGTACATGAGCGCGACGGACAGAATCGTCGCAATCGGGTTCGCGATGCCCTGGCCCGCGATGTCCGGCGCCGAGCCGTGCACCGGCTCGTACAGGCCGAACGCGCCTTCGCCGAGCGAAGCGGAGGACAGCATGCCGATCGAACCGGTCAGCATGGCCGCCTCGTCGCTCAGGATGTCGCCGAACATGTTCTCCGTCACGATGACGTCGAAGCTCGCCGGACGGCGCAGCAGCTGCATCGCGCAGTTGTCGACCAGCACATGCTCAAGCTCGACGTCCGGGTATTCCGGTGCGATCCGGCCCACGACTTCGCGCCAGAGGCGGGACGTCTCGAGCACGTTCGCCTTGTCGACCGAAGCGAGCTTCTTGCGGCGCGTGCGGGCGATTTCGAACGCCTGGCGCACGATGCGCTCGACTTCATGCACGTTGTAGACGCACGTGTCGACCGCTTCTTCGCCGTTCGCACCTTCGCGGCGGAATTTGTCGCCGAAGTAGATGCCGCCGGTCAGCTCGCGCACGACGATCAGGTCCGTGCCTTCAAGCACTTCCGGTTTCAGCGTCGACGCGTCTTTCAGGCAGTCGAAAATTTTCGCCGGACGGATGTTCGAGAACAGCCCGAGCGCCTTGCGGATGCCGAGCAGCCCCGTCTCCGGGCGAAGCTCCTTCGGATTGTTGTCCCACTTCGGACCGCCGACCGCGCCAAGCAGCACCGCGTCCGCCGCCTTGCACATGTCGAGGGTCTCCTGCGGCAGCGGCGTCCCTTTCTCGTCGATCGCGATGCCGCCGAACAGGCCGTGCTCGAATTCGAAACTCAGCCCGTACAGTTCTTCCGTCTTCTTCATCACTTTGATCGCTTCCGCGACCACCTCGGGACCGATGCCGTCGCCGGCGATGACCGCGATTTTCTTCGTATCCGCCATGCAGCTTGTTTCCTCCCCGTCAGATCAGGCTCATCCGGTCGCGCCGACGCGGCGACTTGCGCCGTTCGATCAACCGGTTCAGCGCGTCGATGTACGCGCGGGCGCTCGCCTCGAGAATGTCGGTGCTTAAGCCCCGTCCCTGCGCCGAAACGCCGTTCTGTCCGAGCACGACGTACACTTCGCCGAGCGCGTCCTTGCCCTGCGACACCGACTTGATCGCATAGTCTTCCAGCTCGACCTGCTCGCCGGTCAGCGCGTCGATCGCGTTGTAGATCGCGTCGACCGAACCGTTGCCTTCGGCCCGCTGTTCCTTGACGCCTTCGCCCTGCACGTTGACCGCGATGACGGCGCTCGGCACCGAGCGGTTGTCGTAGGCGACCTGCAGCTTTTCAAGCCGGTACACTTCCGGCGTGTCGACCAGCTTCTCCTCGAGCAGCGCGCGAATGTCCTCGTCGCTTACCTGCTTCTTCTTGTCCGCGAGATCCTTGAACTTCGCGAATGCTTCGTTGAGCGCCTCGTCATCCAGCTCGTAGCCGAGATCGATCAACTTCTCGCGGAACGCGTGGCGGCCGGAATGCTTGCCGAGGACAAGCTTCGATTCGACCAGGCCGATCGTCTCCGGCGAGATGATCTCGTAGGTCGACTTCTCCTTGAGCATGCCGTCCTGGTGGATGCCCGATTCGTGCGCGAACGCGTTCGCGCCGACGATCGCCTTGTTGCCCGGCACGGGCATCCCCGTCAGCTTGCTGACGAGCCGGCTCGTGCGCGCAATCTCCTTCAGGTTCAGCGTCGTCTTCGCCTGGTAATAGTTGAACCGGGTCTCCAGCGCCAGCGCAACTTCCTCGATCGCGGTGTTGCCCGCCCGTTCGCCGATGCCGTTGATCGTGCCTTCGATCTGCTCGGCGCCGTTCTCGATGGCGGCAAGGGCGTTGGCCGTCGCCATGCCGAGGTCGTCGTGGCAGTGGGCGCTCAGCTGGATCTTCTCGATGCCCGGCACTTTCTCCCGCAGCGTTTTGAAAATGTTGCCGAACTCAACCGGCGTCATGTAGCCGACCGTATCCGGAATGTTGACGACGGTCGCGCCCGCACGGATCGCCATCTCCGTCACTTCGCAGAGGAAGTCCAGCTCGGTGCGGCCGGCGTCTTCCGGCGAAAACTCGATCTTGCTGAAAAATTGCTTCGCGTACCGGATCGCCGCTTCCGCCGTCTCCAGCACCTGCTCCTTCGACATCCGCAGCTTGTGCTGACGGTGGATCGGCGAAGTCGCAAGGAACAGGTGGATGCACGGATCCTCGGCGCCTTTGAGCGCTTCGCGGACGGCGTCGATATCCTGCGTGCGCGAACGGGAAAGGCCGATGATCGTCGCGTTCTTGACCGCCCGCGCAACCGCATTCACGGCGGCCAGGTCGCCGGGAGAAGCGGCCGGGAAACCGGCTTCAATCCGGTCGACGCCCAGCTTCTCGAGCTGCAGTGCGATCTCGACCTTCTCCTGCGTATTCAGATTGACGCCCGGCGACTGCTCGCCGTCGCGGAGCGTCGTATCAAAAATGTAAATTTTCCGCATATTGCACCTCCATGACGCCCGCCATCGTCAGATCACCGCTCCATGTCTGCCGCGGGGCCGAACGCTTCCGGACAGCACGGCGCGCCTTGCCCTCGCGAGAAGCGCGGACAAGGCGCCGTCCGTCCTTTCCTTCAACTTGACCGGTCTTATTTCTTGATCCAGTGCATCAGTTCGCGGAGCTGCTTGCCGACCTGCTCGATCGGATGCTCGGCTTCGCGGCGGCGGATCGCCGTCAGCATCGCGCGGTTCGACTGGTTCTCGAGGATGAAGTCGCGGGCGAACTTGCCGGACTGGATGTCGGCGAGCACGCGCTTCATTTCCTTCTTCGTCTCTTCCGTGATGATGCGCGGGCCGGTGACGTAGTCGCCGTATTCCGCCGTGTTGGAGATCGAGTCGCGCATTGCGGCGAGGCCGCCTTCGTACATCAGGTCGACGATGAGCTTCAGCTCGTGCAGGCACTCGAAGTAGGCCATTTCCGGAGCGTAGCCGGCTTCAACCAGCGTCTCGAATCCGGCTTTGACGAGCGCGGCCGTGCCGCCGCACAGTACGGCCTGTTCGCCGAACAGGTCCGTCTCCGTCTCTTCTCGGAACGACGTCTCGATGACGCCGGCGCGCGTGCAGCCGATGCCCTTCGCGTAAGCGAGGCCGATCGCCATTGCGTTGCCGGTCGCGTCTTGCTCGATCGCGATCAGGCCGGGAACGCCGAAGCCTTCCACATACGTCCGGCGCACCATATGGCCCGGCGATTTCGGAGCGACGAGCAGGACGTCCATGTCCGGGCGCGGAACGATTTGGCCGTAATGGATGTTGAAACCGTGGGAGAACATGAGTGCGGCGCCTTGTTTCAGGTTCGGCTCAATCTCCTCGCGGTACACTTTCGCCTGCGTTTCGTCCGGCATCAGGATTTGCACGACATCGGCGATCTTCACCGCTTCGGCGACGGAGAGCACTTCGAAACCGTCGTTCTTCGCTTTCTCCGCCGATTTGCCCGGCCGAAGGCCGATGACGACCCGCACGCCGCTGTCGCGCAGGTTCTGCGCTTGCGCGTGGCCCTGGGAGCCGTAGCCGATGACCGCGACCGTCTTATTCTGCAGGACGCTGAGGTCTGCATCTTTTTCGTAGTACAGTTTGACTGCCATTGCGAATGAGCGCCTCCTTCAAAATATGCACATTTTCCATCTTACCTCATATTGCCGCCGGTTGCATCCCCCAATCGGCAATGCCGGCCGGTTTTTTCGCGGGAACGGCGGAATTACTTCATGCTGCCCCGGGTCATCGCGGTCACGCCCGTCCGGCTCAGCTCGCGGATGCCGTACGGCTTGAGCAGCTCGATGATCGCGTCGATCTTCTCCGTGTCGCCGACGGCCTGGACGACCATCGTCGAAGCGCCGATGTCGACGACGGACGCCCGGAACGTCTCGACGACGCCGAGAATTTCCGGCCGGGCCGCCGGTTCCGCATGCACCTTGATGAGCGCAAGCTCCCTGGCAACCATCGGATTCAAGCTAAGATCCACAACCTTGATGACATCGATCAGCTTGTACAATTGCTTGCCGACCTGTTCGATCGTCTTTTCGTCGCCGGTCGTCACGATGACCATCCGGGACAGGCCCGGCTCCTCGCTGGTGCCGACCGTAATGGATTCGATATTGAACCCGCGCCGGCCGAACAGGCCGGCGACGCGCTGCAGCACACCGGGTTGGTTGTTGACGAGAATCGAGATCGTATGCCGTTTCATCTCACGCATCCCCCAGAATCATGTCATCGATCGTATTGCCCTGGGTGACCATCGGATAGACGTTCTCATGCTTGCTGACGACGAACTCGACGACCGCCGGGCCGTCATGCGCCAGCGCCTTCTCCCACGCGGCCCGCGCTTCCTCCTTGTTCGTCGCGCGGAATCCGCGGACACCGTAAGCTTCGGCCAGCTTGACGAAGTCCGGGCTGCCGGCGAGGTCGATGTGGCTGTAGCGGTTGTCGTAGATGATCTCCTGCCACTGACGCACCATGCCGAGCACCTGGTTGTTGATGATCGCGACTTTGACCGGAATGTTGTTGATCGCGCAGACCGCCAGCTCCTGGGCGCACATCTGCATGCCGCCGTCGCCGTTGATCGAGACGACCGTCCGGTCCGGGAACGCCATCTGGGCGCCGATCGCCGACGGGAAGCCGAAGCCCATCGTGCCGAGACCGCCCGACGTGATCCACGAGCGCGGCTTGCTGAACTTGTAGAATTGGGCGGCCCACATCTGATGCTGGCCGACGTCCGTCGTCACGATCGCTTCGCCCTTCGTCGTCTCGTAGATCATCTCGATGACCCATTGCGGCTTCAGCTCAGTGTCCGAATCTTCGTAGCGGAGCGGCACTTCCCGCTTCCAGGCCGCGATTTGGGCGCGCCATTCGTCCGCATCGGTCCGCTTCGCCTCGCGGTTCAGAATCTCGAGCACCGTCTTGACGTCGCCGACGATCGGGATGTCGGTCGGGACGTTCTTGCCGATCTCCGCCGGGTCGATGTCGATGTGGGCGACCTTCGCGTTCGGCGCGAAGCCTTGCAGCTTCATCGTCACCCGGTCGTCGAAGCGGGCGCCGATGTTGATCAGCAGGTCGGAGCCCTGGATCGCCTTGTTCGCCGTGTAGGTGCCGTGCATGCCCGGCATGCCCATCCACAGCTCGTGTCCGCTCGGGAAGCCGCCGAGTCCGAGCAGCGTCGTCGTGATCGGAATCTGCGTCGTCTCGATGAACTTGAGCAGCTCCTCGTGGGCGCCCGAGTAGACGACGCCGCCGCCGGCGAGCACGACCGGACGCTTCGCTTCGGCGATCGCCTTCAGCAGCTTGTCGACCTGCAGCTTGTTCGGCATGACCGTCGGGTTGTAGCCGCGCAGGTTCACTTCAGTGACCGGCTTGAACAGCGCCTTCTCCGCCGAAACATCCTTCGGGATGTCGATCAGGACCGGGCCGCGGCGGCCGGTGCTCGCGATGTGGAACGCCTCATGGATGATGCGCGGGATGTCCTCGGCCTTGCGCACGAGGTAGCTGTGCTTCGTGATCGGCATCGTGATGCCGATGATGTCGGCTTCCTGGAACGCGTCCGTGCCGATGGCGCTCTGCACGACGTTGCCGGTGATGACGACCAGCGGCACCGAGTCCATGTAAGCCGTCGCGATGCCCGTGACAAGGTTCGTCGCCCCCGGACCGCTCGTCGCGATGCAGACGCCGACCTTGCCCGTGGCCCGGGCGTAGCCGTCAGCCGCGTGGATCGCTCCCTGCTCGTGGCGCGTCAGCACGTGGTGGAAATCCGTGAAGCCGTACATCGCGTCGTAGATGTACAGAACGGCGCCCCCCGGATAGCCGAATACGCATTCCACGCCTTCCAGCAGCAAGCTGCGAAGAAGCATTTCCGAACCGGTGATGACCTCCGGTTTGGACCATTTCTCGATCAATTCACTCTTGGATCGCAGAGCGGCAGGTTGCGTGCTCATGTTCCCATCCTCCCTTGCGTATTGCATGGTTCAAGCCTTGCCGTGGGCCGGCAATCCAATGCTTGTCGGGCGGCTTGATGCCCGTGTCGGCAACAAGCTTCTATCGGCATACAATCAAACTTGCATCGGCATGCAAGCTCCAGCCAGCAAAAAAGCCTTCCGCCGCCGAACGCGCTGCTGCGCATTCCGGGACGAAAGGCTTGACACTTCCGTGGTACCACCCTGATTCACCCTATGCCTCGCGGCATAAGGCCTCGGCAGGTGCAAATCCGGCTGTGGACGCCGAATCCGACCTTGGGCAGGGTAACGCTTGCCATGCGATTCCCTCTACTGGACGCCGGATCCGTATGCATCGTCGTTCAAGGGAACAGCTCCGAGGCGACATTCGCGGTACAGGGATTTCGGCGGCGGTTGCAGCATATTCCGTCCGCTCTCTGGGCGAAAGAGCCCTGACGCTTTCTCCTCATCATAGCCGATGTCAATATTAGACTTAACGTATATTATAGACCCGGGCGGGACGATCGTCAATATGAATATGATGTACAGCTGGATGCGCTGCTATCCGCGGCCGGCACCAATTCCGTCCGTACGCCGGTCTTCCGCCGGCCGGCGCCGCATTTAACGGCACCACGTGCCGTTATTCGCGCTCGGAGCCGCCTGTGAACGTGCGCTAACGGCACGGAATGCCGTTATTTCGCGCCGCAGCATCCCGCGCGCCGGCCTGCGCCGCATTTAACGGCACCATGTGCCGTTATTCGCGCTCGGAGCCGCCTGTGAACGTGCGCTAACGGCACGGAATGCCGTTATTTCGCGCCGCAGCATCCCGCGCGCCGGCCTGCGCCGCATTTAACGGCACCACGTGCCGTTATTCGCGCTTGGAGCCGCCTGCGAACGTGCGCTAACGGCACGAAATGCCGTTATTTCGCGCCGCAACCTCGCGCCTGAGTCTGCCAGCCCGCCCGGTCTTCCGACGGCCGGGCAGCATAGAATGGTATGCCGGAGCGGCGGCGCCGCCCGGCAGCAACGTTCGGCAAGGAGCGACCGCCATGGCAGCCGCCTACACGATCCGTCCATACCGGCACCGGCAGGACACCGCCGCCATCCTGCGGCTGATTCGCCGCGAGCTCGTGCCGCTGTCGCACACGCCGATCGGGCGCGAAGCGCTGACGGACCGCGCGCTCACCGCGCGCATCCGGCAGGGACGGACGCTGGTCGCGGACGGCCAGGATGGCGAAGTCAAAGGATTCGTTCATTTCATGGTGACCAGCCGGCCAAACGTGCCCGCTCTGCTTCAGATCGACATGCTTGCGGTGGAGCCGGACAGCCGGGGACAGGGAATCGGTTCGGCGCTGCTCCGGGAAGCCGAGCTCTACGGACGATCCCGCCGCTGCACGGCCGCGTCACTCTTCGTGGACGAGGGCAACGACCGGGCGCACCTGTTTTATCTGCGCGCGGGATACCGGGCCATCCAGTATTGGCCGTCGCTCCGCTGCCGGGAATTGTACAAACCGCTCTTCCCTGATATCTGAAAAAAGCAATGCCTCCCGCGCAGCAACCCCGCTTCTTCCCGCCAGCCGGCGCATGCTCCGCACTTTCCATGCCGTACGCGCCCCGCACCTCGGTCCGGCGGTTCAAACCTTATGGTGCAAATCTGCACTACATAAGCTCGTCCGATGCAAAAAAAGACCCATATCGTGCATTTTGCACCATATCCGCCAAAATCCGCGCCAACCCGCCAAATATGGCGCAAAAATGCACCGGATGTCAAAAAGGCTTCCGGTCAAGCGCCATGCTTGAACGGAAGCCCGTTTCGGATTAAGCGTTGATCTTCTCTTTGGCGATGCCGGCCAGCGCGTTGAACGCGTTCGAATCGTTCACCGCGAGGTCCGCGAGCATCTTGCGGTTCACTTCGACGCCGGCCAGTTTCAGACCGTGCATGAACTTGCTGTAGCTGAGGCCGTTCTGACGAGCGGCCGCGTTGATCCGCGTGATCCACAGCTTGCGGAAATCGCGCTTCCGCTGACGGCGGTCACGGTACGCGTACAGCAGCGATTTCATCACTTGTTCCTTGGCGGTCTTGAACAAGCGGTGTTTGGAACCGTAGTAACCTTTCGCGAGCTTCAGGATCCGCTTGCGGCGGCGCGTGCGGACGAAGCCGCCTTTCACTCTTGCCATATGGATAACCTCCCGTTGATTCTGTCAGATGTCCGGCGCGATGCTGATTATCGCAGTTGGGCGAGTCCCTGCTTCAGACGGGCGACGTCGCCTTTCGACGTGAGCGGCTGGTTTGACAGCACGCGCTTCTGGCGGCCGGATTTGCCGTAAAGCAGATGGTTCTTGTAGGCTTTGTACCGTTTCACCTTGCCGGTGCCGGTAATCTTGAAGCGGTCTTTCAGACTGCTGTGCGTTTTCATCTTCGGCATAACCATTAATCCTCCATCGCTTGTGGTTTCGGCGGAACGCCGGGACGGGCCCGCCGGATGACGCGTCAGTCTTTGTCCTTGTTCTTCGGCGCCAGAATCATGACCATGCTGCGGCCTTCCAGCTTCGGCACACGCTCGACGACGCAGAGGTCCGCCACTTCGCTGCGCAGCCGGTCAAGAATGCGCTGGCCGATCTCCGCGTGGGTGATCTCACGGCCGCGGAAACGGACCGACGCCTTCACCTTGTTGCCTTCGCCCAGGAACTTGACGACGTTCCGGTATTTCACCTGATAGTCGTGCTCCTCGATGTTGGCGCGGAACCAGACTTCCTTGACGTCGACAATCTTCTGGTTCTTGCGCGCTTCTTTCTCTTTCTTCTGCTGTTCGTAACGGAACTTGCCGTAATCCATGATCCGGCAAACCGGCGGCTTCGCCATCGGCGCGACGTTCACGAGATCCATGTCCATGTCGATCGCCATTTGCAAAGCTTCGCGGAACGGCTTGATTCCGATCTGCTCGCCGTCTGGACCGACCAGGCGAACTTCCCTCGCCCGGATCTCCTCGTTGATCTGATGATCTCGGCTAATAATGTTCCACCTCCAGATAATCGCGTGGCGATCCCCTTGCAAGTCAAACGGCTCGCGCCGTCTTCTTCCAGGCAGGCGCATCCGTTTTGCGTCGAAAGATAAGCCGAATCCTTATCTTTCATTAAAAAATGCGGGCCGCATGGACCCGCATTCCTTGACCAGTCTGCAATCGGCCCGCCACACCGGCATGCCCGGAGCGGTACGGAACCTTATCGGACGGCGAGAACCAGCCGGCCGCTGCCGGTCAGGTGAGAAGCGGGTGCTTCTGCTTGTGCCACTTTGAAATATGCTTGCTGAATATTATCACACAAGCAACCGGTTTGTCAACCGCGTGCAATCACTCAGGTAAAATGTTACCGAAGGGGGATCGGATCACTCACGTCGAAATGTTACCGAAGGGAAGTGTTTTGAAAATGTCCATGAAAACACGACGTGAAGTGATCCGTATGTTGGCTGATCAATACAAGAGAGCGAAATCGCGAAATGAGAAATCAGCAATCCTTGACAACGCCGTGAAGATGTTGGGTTGCCATCGTAAACATGCCATACGCGCTCTCGCGAACCCTCCTGCGCTGTTACCAGCGAAATCGAAACGTCATCGGCCCTTAGCTTACCAGGAGGCGATGCCCGTCATTGAGTGCGTTTGGGAAGCGCTGGATTATCCCGAACGCTATGACCGCCCGGAACAAGTGGAGTGGCTCAACTCCATCTATGCCCTGCATGACCGGTACTTCAATTTCTGCCTGCCCACTCGCAAGCTGATCGGCAAGGAGAGGCGCGGGGCGCGTGTCAAGAAAACCTTCGATACGGCCAAAACACCCGTTGCGCGGTTAATCGAATCGGGCGTGCTCTCATCGGAACAAACCCAACGGTTGCAGGCATACCCGTCTTCCCAAGATCCGCTCACCTTACATAACCAATTAGAGATGATGCTCTCCCGCCCTGTGCCGTCCTCCACCGACACAGCAGAACCCGTGGAGGCTGTATAACAGCCCCACTGGGTAACAAAATTACGTGAGTGATCCATTGGCCCTTCGGTAACATTTTTATATGAGTTGACACGCCGTGTGCAAGCATCACCCGGCTCGCGCCAAACCAAGGCGGGAAAAAGCGACTTCAAACCTGTTTGCTTTGCACCTCTTCCAGCCGGATGACGCGCGTATGCTTCGTATGGCTCCACTGCTTGTTGTTTTGCGTGAAAAACGCGTACAGTGTGATCGGCCACCACGACAGCAGGAACAGCGGCAGCGTCAGCAGGTGGGCGTACATGCGCCATTCCTTCACCCGCTCCAGCAGGAGCGCGGCCGGGAACTGGATGGCGGAAATCGTCATCGCCATGCCGACCGTCCATGCCGGCAGCGCTTCGTATATCGAAGTGAAACGGTTCGCCGCCGGCAGCAAATTGTCGATCCACAGCGCGGCCGTCGCGATGAACGCGATCAGCACGTTGTACACCGTGACCGAATAGATTGCGGCGTCGAACTTGATGAAGTTCCGCTCCTTGATGCTGTCCCGCAGCAGCGGAATGAAGTAGCGCCGCGCCACGTTGAAATGCCCCTGCATCCAGCGGAGCCGCTGGCGGACGGACGCCCGGAACGTGAGCGGCTTTTCGTCGTACACTTTCGCGTCGTAGTCGAGCACCGGGTAGATGCCACGTTTGATGCAGCGCATCGTGAACTCGAGGTCTTCGACAAGGCTGGTCGCGCCCCATCCCATCTCTTTCAACAGGCGCGTTTCGAAACACATGCCGGTGCCGCCGAGAAAATTCGCCATGCCGAGATTCGTGCGCGATTGCTGCCAGAGCCGGTTGCAGTACCAGTACGTGATGCCGTAAGCGGCCGTCACCCAGGAGTCGTTCGGATTTTTCGTGTCCAGATAGCCCTGGATGACCCGATGCCCTTCGCACAAATCGTCGTTCATCAGCCGCAGGAAGTCCGGATTCACGAGGTTGTCGGCATCGAACATGACGACCGCGTCGTACGACCTCGGCATTTTCCACAGTTCATTGAGCATCCATTCGATGGCATGGCCTTTGCCGCGTAATTGCGGGTTGTGCCGCACGAATGCGTGAACGCCGTCGTAGCTGCGGACGACATCCGCCGTACCGTCGGTGCAGTTGTCGCAAATGACGAAAATGTCATACAACTCCCGCGGATAATCCAGCTTCAGCAAGTTTTCCACCAGCGCGCCGATCACCTGCTCCTCGTTGTGGGCGGCGACGATGACGGCAAACGAGTGCTTCGGCTCATGCCGCCGGCGCGGTTTGCGACGTTTCATCAGGCCGAACAGCGAGATGACAAACTGATACACGCCGATGAATGCCACGATGATCTGCGCGGCAATCAGAAAAGCGTTGACCATATGCGATTGTGCCCCCTTATTGATAACCCTGTCTTTTTTCTGTCTGTCTCTGTCTGCAACGCAATCTTTTCAGGATGGTAAACCGGCGGTTTGTCGTATAACCTTTCCATTCGGCGGCGTTTTCATCCCTGGCGGCAAAAAACGGACCGGACTCGCAGCAGCCTCGCCCAAACAAATCCTTCGCAAAACGGAGGTGCTGTGGGTCCGTCATATGGTATGATGCAAAATGAGAAAATTTTTTTCAAGCGGGAAAAGAGTCGCAGGACCGGAGGATTCGGATGAAACGCGGATGGAAAGAAGCGGCCGGACGGCTGCGCGCATGGCTCATCGCACAGGAGAAACGGCTTGTGCTGTGGGCGAACAAAAGACATCTCGACAGGGGACTGAAGAAGCTGCTCGGCGTCTGGCTGCGGACGATCACGCATGCCGGCGGGGCCGTCTTCACGCTGGCGGCTTCGCTGGCTGCCGCGCTCTTCGCGCCCGCTCCGTGGAGCGCGGCGGGCTGGCAGAGCCTGACGGCCGTCACGGTCAGCCATGTCCCGGTGTACATCGTGAAACGCAAATTCCGCAGACTCCGGCCGTACCAGGCGCTCAAGGAAATCGTCACCGGAACGAAAAAGCCGCTCACCGACCCATCATTTCCCTCGGGGCACACGACGGCGATTTTCGCGTTCGTCATTCCGTTTCTGGCGGCGGACGCCCGGCTGCTGCCGCTGCTCCTGCCTGCCGGGCTGATCGTCATGGCGTCGGTCGGCTGGTCGCGCATCTATCTCGGGCTGCATTACCCTTCGGACGTGGTTGCCGGCGCGCTGATCGGCACGGTGACCGCGCTTGTCGTCACATCGGTTGGCTGGATGCCGGTCTAGATGTCCGGATGCGGCTCAACCCGGCTTCCTTGGCCTCGCGGTGCCGGCGGAGCGCCGCTTCGCCGACCACGGCTTCCAGGCGGTAGATCGGCATGCCCTGCTCCGCGAATTTCGTCTCGTACTCGGTCAAGACGAGGTCTTCCCGCAGGCCGTCCCGGTGCAGATCGAGCGAGATGTTCCGCAGCGGAATCTCCATGTCGCAGAAACTGTTCAGCGAAAACTCGAAGAGCAGCCGGGAATCCGTCTTGAAGTGGATCTCCCCGTTCTCGTTCAGAATTTCGAGATATTTGCGCAGGAAGCGGGGATGCGTCAGCCGCCGCTTCGCATGCTTCTTCTTCGGCCACGGATCGCTGAAGTTCAGGTAGATCCGCTCGACTTCCCCGGGCGCGAAGAACGTCTCCAGATATTCGATGTTGGCGCGCACCAGCGCCAGGTTCGGCGGGGTTTCCGCGCCCTGCGGCTCCCACGCCGCCCGCGCCTTGAGGCTGGCTCTGCGGATCAGCTCGTCGAACATGTCGATACCGATGTAGTTGATCTCCGGATTCCGGACGCTCATCTCGCTGATGAATTTCCCCTTGCCCATGCCGAGCTCGACGTGAATCGGCCGGTCGTTGCCGAAACGCTCGTGCCAGCGTCCCCTGTACGGCGCGGGATCCAGCACCACCAGTTCCGGCTGGCTTTCGATCTCTTCGCGGATTCCTTTTCTTCCGCGCAGTCGCATGCTTCCATTCCTCCCTTGTGCTCCCTTGCACACCATTCCCCATTGTGCCCGAAGGCGGCCTTGATGTAAAGCTGAACGCAAAAAGACCTTCCGGATTGTCCGTTCCGGAAGGTCCATGTCGAAATCGCCGCATCCGGCCGTCACTGGATCCTGTACGTGTCCTCAAGCGCTTCGTTCAGCTTCTTGCGCGCGGAAATCTCGATTCCCTTGTCCAGGGGGAACTTATGGCCGGCCAGCGCCAGCAGTTCCTTGACCGTCAGTTCGACCGTCACTTTCTCATCGCCGTTCGGGATTTTCACTTGGTTCATGTCCATCACCTCGCTCGAAATTTTCACTGTCAGATTTACCAAATCAAGGACGACTGCGGATAATGCGGAGAATGATTTTCATGTAAGGTTTTTTTGTTGATCTGACGCACTTTTAATATAACATATCATGTAAGGTTGAGCAAGATGCAGCCCCGGAAACGGGCTTTTCCCTTTCCAGTTGTCCGGTTCCGAACAATACGCATCCACCGGTCTGCTTCATACGCCAATTGGACCGGAGCAGCCGGTTTTCCGGCGCCTCCGAAACCCGAACGTTTCTTTTCCGGCAAGGCGGGACGGGATCGGTACGTGCCTTTCCGCGCACATGGCGCGAAATAAATTTTTTCGCTATAATGTTCCCAGATTGCGCGGCCTTCATACGGCCGAAAACGGAGGAACAGCAAATTGAATGCAGCCGGAACGAGCCCTTCGGGCAGCGAAACGCCGCTTCTGTGGGGCGACAAACGGTTTCATACATGGAATTACGAGATGCGCCGCAGGTTCGGCCGCAAAGTGTTCAAGGTGATGCTGGACGCCGGCTTCACCTGCCCGAACCGCGACGGTCGCGTAGCCATCGGCGGGTGCACGTTCTGCAGCGCGCGCGGGTCCGGCGACTTTGCCGGCAGCCGGCGGGACGATCTGACCCAGCAGTTCAACAAGATCCGCGACCGCCAGCACAAGAAATGGCCGGACGCGCTCTACATCGGCTATTTCCAGGCGTACACGAACACGTATGCGCCGGTCCATGTGCTGCGCGAATATTATGAGACGATTCTCGCGCAGCCCGGCGTCGTCGGCCTGTCGATCGCCACGCGTCCGGACTGTCTGCCGGACGACGTCGTCGACTACCTCGCCGAGCTGAATGAGCGGACGTATCTGTGGGTCGAGATGGGGCTGCAGACGATCCACGAGTCGACGTCGAAGCTGATCAACCGGGCCCATGACACGGCCTGCTACTACGACGCCGTCCGCCGGCTGCGGGAGCGCGGCATCCGCGTCTGCGCGCACATCATCTACGGGCTGCCGCTCGAGACGCGCGAGATGATGCTGGAGACGGGGCGGGCGGTCGCGGAGATGGACGTGCAGGGGATCAAGATCCATCTGCTCCACCTGATGCGCAAGACGCCGATGGTGAAGCAGTACGAGGCGGGGTTGGTCCGTTTCCTCGAGATGGACGAGTACGTGAACCTGGTCGTTGACACGCTCGAGATGCTGCCGCCGGAGATGATCGTCCACCGGGTGACGGGCGACGCGCCGCGGGAGCTGCTCATCGGGCCGATGTGGAGTCTGAAGAAATGGGAAGTGTTGAACGCGATCGACGCCGAGCTCGTGCGGCGGAACACGTGGCAGGGCAAGCTGCGGGGATCCGCCGATACGGTGAATGCGGCGGGTGCGGCCGGCGCGGTCGGAGGAAGCGTTCTGTCCGGCGGCCGATCGGATGCGGCCTTCGCGGACTTTGCGGGCGGCGCGGATCACGAAGAGGATGAGCTGGCGGACAGCCGGTCCGGCGCCGGCGGCTGCCCGGGAGGGTGCTGATGGGCTTCCCTTCCGTGCTGACCATGGCCCACCGTCTGGCCGCCGACCGCATTCGGCCGGGGGATGCGGTCATCGACGCGACCGTAGGCAACGGTGTCGACACCGCCTTCCTCGCGAAGGCCGTCGGCCCGAAGGGCGTCGTCTACGGCTTCGACATCCAGCAAGCCGCCCTCGACGCGGCCCGCGCCCGCGTGGCGGCCGAGGCGCCGGAGACGCGGCTTGAGCTGTTTCTCGCGAGCCACCACCGGATGGCGGAGCTATTGCCGGCGCGCCTTATGGGCCGCGTCTCCGCCGTCATGTTCAATCTCGGCTACCTGCCCGGCGCCGATGACGTCCGGACTGTCGTGACCCGCCCGGAGACGACGCTGGCGGCGCTCGACGCCTCGCTCGCCTTCCTCCGCCCGGGAGGCGTGCTCACCGTCGTTGTCTATACGGGCCATGAAGGCGGCCGCGAAGAGGGTGAAGCGGTCGACGCGTGGGCCCGCGCCCTGCCCGCTTCCGCCGGACAGGCCGTGCTGTACCGGATGCCGCAGCTTCCGCAGGCGCCGTATCTGATCGCGGTGGAACGCAAGTAAACCGCATCGCCGCGGCTGGGAGATTCGCAACAGAAAGCAGATTTGCATCAGACTGCAAATGTGCAACAGACAGATGAAGAGGAGAGAATGCCATGACCGTACAACCTTATCCGCTCAAGTTCGCCCCCGAGTTCAAGGAACGCGTCTGGGGCGGACGCGCGCTCGAACGTTTCGGACTGACGCCGCCGGAAGGCGCCATCGGCGAAGGATGGATGATCGCCGACCATCCGAACGGCACGACGCAAGTCGTGAACGGCCCGCTCGCCGGCAAGGGGCTTGACGAGATCCGCGAAACTTACGGCCGCGAATGGTTCGGCTCGCGGGGATTCTCCGAGCGCAACGGCCGGTTCCCGCTGCTCGTCAAGCTGCTCGACTGCAACGACGACCTGTCCGTCCAGGTGCACCCGACGGACGATTATGAAGGACTGCCGGAAGGCGAGCTCGGCAAGACCGAAATGTGGTACGTGCTCGACGCGAAGCCGGGCGCGAAGATCATCTACGGCCTGAAGGACGGCATCGACCGGGCCGGGCTGGAAGCGGCCATCGCCGAAGGCCGGATCATGGAATGCCTGCAGGAAGTGCCGGTGGAAGCGGGCGACGCGTTCTACATCCCCGCGGGCACGGTGCACGCGCTGTGCGCGGGCGTCGTCGTGGCGGAGATCCAGCAGAACTCGGACACGACGTACCGGCTGTACGACTACAACCGCCCCGGGCTCGACGGCAAGCTGCGCGAGCTGCACATCGAGGATTCGCTGAACGTCATCGCCTACGACGGCGCCGGCGCAACCCGGATGAAGACGGACGGCGTCCGCCCGGGCGAATGGCTCAAGATCGCGGAGTCGCCGTACTTCGTCGTCGAGAAAGGTGTCGTGGACGGCAACGTGAAACTGGCGACGACCGGCGACAGCTTCGTCATCCTCATCGCCGCAGACGGCAGCGGCACGCTGCGCTGGAATGGCGGCGAGCAGCCGGTCGCGCCCGGCGACTGCTTCCTCGTGCCGGCCAATCTCGGCGAGTACGAGATCGAAGGCGCCCTCACCGTGCTGCGCAGCCGGGTGCCATGATTGCCTGCACTCCCCCAACTCGAATAGCGGAAATATCTTCGCTTATTCTGTCGAATTCGGCCTTTATTCTCTAATATAGAAGAAAAAAACTTCCTCTATTTTCCGCCAAACGCCCGAAAATCGGGATTTTGGACGGAATAGAGGAAGTTTTTTCGCTTATTATCCCGGTCTTCGACTCTACCGCCTCACTTCTCCGGCTCGAACAGCCCCAGGTAAGCGCCGTAGCCTTCCTTCTCCATCTCCGACTTCGGGATGAAGCGCAGCGCCGCCGAGTTGATGCAATAGCGCAGCCCGCCGCGGTCCGGCGGTCCGTCCGGGAAAACGTGGCCGAGATGCGAGTCGGCTTCCCGGCTGCGCACTTCGATGCGCACCATGCCGTGCGACAGGTCCATGTGCTCGGTGATGCTGCCCTTGTGGATCGGCCGCGTGAAGCTCGGCCAGCCGCAGCCGGCGTCGAACTTGTCCCGCGAGCTGAAGAGCGGCTCCCCGGACACGATGTCGACGTAGATGCCTTCTTCTTCGTTGTCGTAGTACTCGTTGCGGAAAGGCGGCTCGGTCGCGTTCCGCTGCGTCACCTCGTATTGCATCGGGGTGAGCCGGCGCTTCAGTTCCTCGGGGTCCTTCCTGATCCGCCAATGCCGATCGATAAAATCATCCCTTCCGGACGCCTTGCGGTACATCTTGTAGCGGTACGGCTGCTTCTTGTGGTACGCCTGATGATATTCCTCCGCCGGATAGAACGGCCCGGCGGGCACGATCTCCGTCACGATCGGCCGGTCGAACCGCCCGCTCGCCTCCAGTTCGCGCTTCGATTCCTCGGCCAGCTTCCGCTGCTCCCCGGTATAATAGAAGATCGCCGTCCGGTACGACGACCCGCGGTCGTGAAACTGTCCGCCCGGGTCGGTCGGATCGATCTGCCGCCAGAAAATGTCGAGCAGCAGCTTGTACGGCATCCGCTGCGGATCGTACGTAATATGAACGGCTTCCGCGTGTCCCGTCGTATCCGAGCAGACTTCCTCGTACGTCGGGTTCGGCTTGTGGCCGCCCGTATAGCCCGATACGACGCGGATGACGCCGGGCATTTCCTCGAACGGCTCGACCATGCACCAGAAGCAGCCGCCCGCAAAAGCCGCCTGTTCATAAGCCGGCTTATCCGGTTGTTCCGGTTTATCCGTATTCGTCACAACCATTCCTCCTTCGCCGCGCAGACCGACCGAAGATCGCCGATCCGCCGCCGGCATGGATGTACTCTTATTATAAAGTTCCGCCTCCTCCGTTTCCACCAACCCGATTTTTTTCAATTTACGCTTCCGGTAAGCCCATTTTCATGCTATAATGAAAGCGCTCACAATATACAAAGAGCAACCATGAAGGGGGAAATGCCGATGGTGCAAGCCGTGATGCCTGACCGCAATCCGTATGAGGAACTTGCGCTGGAGCACGACGTTCTTTTCTTCAAGCTGGGCGGACCCGAGCTTGTCTGCTTTCATGGACGAAACTTCAATATGAAGCGACGGATGAGCACCGATCGAATCGCGCTTCTCCGGTCGGATCCGAATTTCTGTCTGGTCGCCCCCGATACGTACGTCAACCTCCGGAAAGTCAGCGAATTGGACGGCGATGTGCTCTACTTCGGCGAGAAAGGACCCGAGGCGAAGCGGCTGTCGGTCTCCCGCTGGCGCCGGAACGCGATCCGCGAGAAAATCGCAAATCTGAAATAACGGAGAACGGGCGATGCCCGTCCCCGAACGGAAAGCAAACTCCCGCTGCGATGTGGCGCACGCGGGAGTTTTTATTGATTCAAGAATGCCGGCGCCGCACTTGCATCAGTCCCGAAATTGCGATTAACTAGATGAGTGTGCACTTGTAAACACGTGTACGCGACAGCATGAAACACTCAAGAACAGCCATTGGGGAGGCGTGTGCGGTGAGCGCAGGAACGGATTGGAAAGCCAAGTGGCGCGAGGAGCTGGAACGGGAACTCAAGGACAACATCCTTCACTACTGGATGACCCGCACCGTCGACGAGAAGAACGGCGGCTTCATCGGGCGGATCGGCGACGACCGGCAGCCGGATTACGAGGCGGCCAAAAGTCTGGTGCTGAACACCCGGATTTTGTGGACGTTCTCGGCCGCTTACCGCGTATTCAAGGACGACCGCTATCTGGCCGTGGCCGAACGGGCTTACGGATACGTGATGGACAAGTTCGCGGATCGTGAATATGGCGGATTCTACTGGATGGTTGACGCGAAGGGCAGCCCGCTGGAGGACAAGAAGCAGGTGTACGGCCAGGCGTTCGCGATCTACGCGCTCTCCGAATTTTACCGGGCGGCGCGGCGCAAGGACGCGCTGGACAAGGCGATCGAAACGTACCGTCTGCTGGAGCGCCACAGCTACGATCCGGCGAACCGCGGCTATATCGAGGCGCATGCCCGCGACTGGTCGGAGACGGACAGGCTCGCTCTCGGCGGCGGCGACATGAACGAGCGCAAGTCGATGAACACCCATCTGCATGTGCTCGAAGCCTATACGAACCTGTACCGGGTCTGGCCGACGGAGGAACTGAACAAGAAGCACAAGGAACTGATTGAGGTCATGCTCGATCACATCGTCGATCCGGAGACGGCGCATTTCAAACTGTTCTTCGATGACGAATGGAACAGCAAGTCGGACCTCATCTCCTACGGCCACGACATCGAGGGCAGCTGGCTGCTCACGGAGGCGGCCGAACTGTGCGGCGACGAAGCGCTTCTCAAGCGGACGAAGGAGACGGCGATCCGCATGGCGGAAGCGACGCTGAACGAAGGCGTGGACGCCGACGGCGGCCTGCTGAACGAAGCGAATGCGACCGGGCTCATCGACACGAACAAGGACTGGTGGCCGCAGGCGGAAGCCGTTGTCGGCTTCTACAATGCTTATCAGCTCACGGGCGAGGACAAGTATCTGGACGCCGCCCGCCGGTCCTGGGCATTCATCGACCGCTGCATCATCGACAAGGAAGACGGTGAATGGTTCTGGAGCGTGGACCGCGAAGGCCGTCCGACCCGGGGGCACGGCAAGGTGAACGCCTGGAAATGCCCGTACCACAACGGCCGGGCGTGCTTCGAGATGATGGAGCGTCTGGTCTCCGCGCACTGACGAGCGTCAGCCGTATAAAGGCTCCGGCGAGCGATTCGCCGGAGCTTATTTATTGATCTGCCCCATCAATGCCCAGAAAAAAAGCTGCCCCGCCATGGGACAGCCTGTTGCTTCAGCCCGCGATCAAGATTTGACCGCACCGCTCGTGACGCCGGAGAAAATATAGCGCTGCATGAACAGGAACATCACGATCGTCGGAATGAAGATCAGCAGAATGTACGCCGAGATCACTTCCATACGCGCCGCGTTCGGCCCGACGAACGACTGGATCGCCGTCGCCACCGTGCGCAAGCCCCTGTCCGGCATGTACAGATACGGCACGTAGAAATCGTTGTAGATGCTGATGAACTTCAGGATGACGACGGTCGCCGTCGCCGGTCCGAGGAGCGGGAAAATGATGCTCCGGAAAATCTTGAACAGCGACGCGCCCTCCATCATCGCGCTTTCGTCCAGTTCGTACGGGATGTTGCGGATGAACTGGAGATAGATGACGAGCTGGATAACGTCCGCCCCCAGATACAGCACGATCGGCGCGCCGTACGTATTGTACAGGCCGAGCGCCTTGATGACCGAGTAAGTGACGACCTGCGTCGTGATGAGCGGAATGACCGCGGCCACCAGGTACGAACCGATGATCAGATTTTTCCCCTTGAAATCAAACCGCCCGAGCGCATACGCCGACATCGACCCGATCAGCACGTTGCCGACGATCGAGACGATCAGGATGAACAGCGTGTTGCCGAGGCCGAGCGCCAGATCCCCTTTCTCCCATGCGATCGAGAAGTTCTCGAAATTCCAGGTCGAGGGAAGTGACAGCCGGTTGATATAGAACTCCTGCCGCGTCTTGAACGCGCCGACGAAGACGGAGTACAGCGGGAAGAACACGACGAACGTGCCGATGAGCAGCACGATATATTTCATGGTGTCGAAAAATAGTTGTTTCGCCTTCATATTCTCGTCCCGCCTTCCCTCAGAATCAGCCGCTGGATGAGCACGACGACGGCGACCATCAAGAGCAGCACGACGGCGAGCGCGGATGCGAGACCGAACTGATTGAATTTGAAGGCGACGTCCAGCGTCTTCATCAGGAAGGTGGACGTGTCGTTCGCGCCGAGCGTCATGATGTACGGCACGGTGAAAGCCTGCAGGGCGCCGCTCAGCGTCAGGATGAGCATCAGCTCGACGACATTCTTGATGCTCGGCATCGTAATGTGCCAGAAGCTCTGCCAGGCGTTCGCACCGTCGATGCGCGCCGCTTCATACAAATCATCCGAGATCGACTGCAGCGCACCGATGAAGATGACCATGTTGTAGCCCATGTACATCCAGAGGGACACGAATGCCAGCGCCCAGTCGTTGATCGCCGGATTGCCGAGCCATTGCTGTTTCCACGCTTCGAGTCCGAGCACTTCGAGCAGCTTGTTCAGCGAGCCGTAGGAAGTGTGGTACACGGTCTGAAACATGATCGCGATCGCAACCTGGTGCAGAATGTACGGCAGGAACAGAATGACCCGGAACACATTCCTTCCCTTGAGCTTCGAGTTCAGAATGACGGCGAAGAACAGCGCCAGCGCCGTCTGGACCAGCCCGCCGATGAAATAGTACAGGTTGTTGCGCAGAATCTGGAAGTATTCCGGATTCGAGAAGATCTCCCTGTAGTTCTTCAGCCCGACGAAGTTCACGTCAAAGCCGAAGCCGTCCCAGTCCGTGAAGCTGTAGTAGACCAGCATGACAGACGGGTAGTAGGTGAAAAGGAGCAGCAGAACGAGCGGCAAGGCGAGAAAACTGGTGATGATGATGATCCGCTGTGTTTTGTAGCTGAGATTCAAGGCGCCGCGCCTCCTCATGCCAGGATCAAGCCATAACGGTCAGCGCCGTTCTCCCGGAAGGCGCATCCGTTATGCGGTGAATGACAAGCCGATGACAAGTGTGAAGCTTGCATAAGTCTAGTCATTGGAAAAAACCTGAGGCTGCCTTCAGGCGCGATTCGCATCGCCCTGACGGTCAGCCCCAGTCTGCACGCCGGTTACCCGTTCATCGAATCAATAGCCGAGTTCTTTCTTGGCTGCGGCCCATTTCTGATTCAACTTGTCGAATTCGGCTTGCAGATCCTTCGCAACGGCGGCTTGTTGGATTTCCTCACCCGTGAACGGAATCTGCGCCTTGTTCGCAATCTCGTTGAACCGGGAATCCGACGGTACGGATTCGAGAATGTTGGGATTGTAGCTCATGAACTCTGCCATTTGCGGCAGCGTCGGTTCGTTGTTTTTGTTGATCGGGATGAAACCGGAATCGGCGTCGTAACCGGATTCCATGATCATGAACTTGACGAACGCCTTTGCGGCTTCAAGATTCTTGCTGTCCTTGCTTACGCCCATGAAGTAGTCCGGGCCGAGAACGGCGTTCACCGTGCCGCTGTTGTCATGCGGAAACGGGAAGAAGCCGATGTCTTCCGGCGCCGCGCCGCCTTGCTCGATGATCTGGTTGATGACCCAGTTGCCGAGGAAGTACATTGCCGCGTTGCCCGTCGCGATTTCTACCTTCGAAGCTTCCCAGTTGTTCGTAGCCAGGTCTTCTTCGGTATAGCCTTTCTCGATCAGGGTACGGACAATGTTCAGGCCGATGCCCCACGCGTTGTCAAGCTGGAACGGCGCGTCCATTTCCACCATGTTGTTCTCGAAGTTGACGTCGCCGGAGAAATGCGCCAGGCTGTTGCGGCCCCATTGGCTCATCGGCCATTGCGCGCCGTAGTTGATGTAGATCGGCACGATCCCGGCGTCTTTCAGCTTCTGGCAGGCTTCGTAGAACTCGTCCAGCGTCTTCGGAATTTCCGTGATGCCCGCTTTTTCGAACGCCTTCTTGTTGTAAACGATGCCGTTCGTCGAAGCGCCCGTTGCAACTCCGTAGTAGTTGCCGTCATACGCCTTGAAATCCGCGAACCGCACTTGATCGAAGATGTTGAGGTCATTCAGCGGAGCGAAGAAATCGCCGAGCTCGGAGTTCGCGATGTTCGTCGGAATCATGAGCACGTCGCCGGCGTCGCCCGCCGTCAGCTTGACGCGGATGTCTTGCTCGTAGTTCGTGTACGGAGCGTATTTGACTTTGACGTTCGGATATTGCTTGTTGAACTCCGCCACATACCTGTCGTAAGTACCGTTGTCGACCAGGTCCGTGCGGTGCGTCGCGAACACAATCTCGCCCGAGATTTCGGTGTTGCCGCCCGCATTCGACTGACCGTTGCCCGCGGTGTTGTCCGTACCGCCGTTGCCCTCGCTCTTCGAGCCGCCGCAGGCAGCAAGGACGAGCGACAGCGCCACGAGAACAGACAACATCATGGCGAATCTTCTTTTCATGCGCGAGTCCCCCTGTTTCCGTGTTGTGGCCGACCGGCTTCGGCAAAATCGCCGCTTTCGATCGGTTCCGGGCTTCATTATAGCGGTGAAAACCGCTTACAAAAATGCAACGTGTTTGCTTTTCTTGTCCTCTGTTATCCTAACTTTTCTAACAATTGATAGCGCAACCGCCCGGATGCTATCTGACGATTTGACGATATTCGTTGGGTGTCATGCCCACAATCCGCTTGAACAGTTTGGTGAAATAGGCCGAATCCGGATAGCCCACCTGCTCGCCGACTTCGTACGTCTTCAGGTCCGGCCGGTTGCGGAGCAGGTTCTTCGCCTGCTCGATCCGCACGCCTATCAGGTAATCGGTGATCGTGACGCCCGTCTCCTGCTTGAACAGCCGGCTCAGGTAGCTCGGCGTGAGATAAACGCGCTCCGCGAGTCCCCCGAGATCCAGATCCTCATGGTAGCTTGACGCGATGATCGCCTTCACGGCATCCACCGCGCGCACGCTGCCGCTCCGCCGCTCGCGGATGCGCACGATCGCCTCGATCATCCGTTCCGTGAACCATTGGCGCAGCGGGCCGTATTTGAAAAACCGGGACAGTTCCTCGAGCCGCCGGTCCGCCGGACCGAACAGTTCCTCCGCTTCCTCGGCGAACCCGCCGACTTCCCGTTCCGCCAGCTCGAGCATCCGGATCAGCAGTTCCATCAGCACGCCGGGCGCTTCCTGCCGCCTGCGCATCTCCTCGAAGAAGGCGTTCAGTTCCTGCTCGATCTTCTCCCCGTCGAGAATCTGCAGGCTGCGGACATACTCCGTTTCCCACGATTTGTACCAGTCGCTGAGGCGGGCCGGCCTGGCCTGCTGCGACACCGCTTCGGATGCCGGTACGAAGACGGCCCGCTCGAACCGGTAGAACGCTTTGCCGGCCGCCAGCTCGGCTTCGGCGAACGCTTCCCGCAGACGTTTCGCCCCGCGGAACGGCAGCGAGGCGCCGATGGCCGCGCCGGTATGCTCCGTCAGCGCCGCGGCCAGCGCGAAGCCTGCCCGCTCCGGCGCGGACGTCAGCGAAGCGCCGGCGTTCAGTTCAAGCAGCACGCCGTAGGTCCGGTCACGGACCGCGATCGCGCAAGATCTGACGTCTTCGGCATTCGCCGCCGCCTCCAGCGTATCGAGCCCGACCGCCGCTTCCGTCCGCACGGCGTACCAGACCGCGAACGCATCGTCCGGGATGACCGGCTCCGCGGATTCTTCGCCGGCAAGCGCGCGTTCGAGCCTGAGCCGCCGGAACATTTTCGTCTGCCTTCGCGCTTCGGCGATTTCCTTCGCCATCTCCCGCAGCACGCGATACAGTTCGGCCTTGTCCACCGGCTTCAGCAGATAGTCCCGCACCTGATGGCGCATCGCGGTGCGCGCGTAGTCGAAATCGCTGTATCCGCTGACGATGACGCAGCGCACGCCGGGATGCTCGGCCTGCAGCTTCTCGGCAACCTGAAGCCCGTCCATGACCGGCATCCGGATGTCGGTGATGACGACATCCGCCCCTTCTTCCTTGAGGAACTTCAGCAGTTCCGCGCCGTTCGCGAAGACCCCGGCAACCTCATAGTCCTCCGATGCGGAGCGGACGAGCTTGGCCAGTCCGCGACGGATCCGTTCTTCATCATCTGCAATTACGATGCGAAGCATGCGTCAGACCTCCTGTTTCACGCTGCTTACGTCTGCAGCCGGCTCGGCAGGGTCACGGTCACTTCCGTGCCGGCGCCCGGCTCGCTGGCGATGTCGATGCCATAGCCCTCGCCGTAAAACAGCCGGATTCGCTCGTTCACGTTCCGGAGGCCGATGCCGAAGCCGCGCGAGCCGCCGCCTTCGCCCGGCGGCGTGTCGATCACGCCGCGCAGCCGCTCCAGCGTATCGGCGTCCAGCCCCGCGCCGTCGTCGCGGATGCGGAAGATGATGCGATCGCCCTCGACCTCGCACGAGAGCACGATCGTCATGCGCTCCTTGCGTTCGTCATAGCCGTGCAGCACCGCGTTCTCGATGATCGGCTGCAGCAGGAGCTTGACCATTTTCATTTCGCGATACGGATCGCAGCCGGCGACCTCGAGCCTGAACCGGCCCGGATAGCGGTACTCGACGATGCGCATGAACGTCTCCAGGTGCATGAGCTCGTCCTCCAGCCGCACGATCTCGCCAGCCGTGTTCACGCTGTAGCGCAGCAGCCGGCCGAGCAGCTGGATCATGTCCGCCACTTCGGGATTGTCGTCGACTTCAGCCGTCATGCGGATCGACTCCAGCGTATTGTGCAGAAAATGCGGGTTGATCTGGCTCTGCAGAGCCAGCAGTTCGGCTTCCTTGCGGCGCAATTGCATATGGTAGTTGTCGTTGATCAGCTCGCGGATTCGGCCGATCATCCGGTTGAAATGAAAGCCCAGCATGCCGATTTCGTCCTGCCGCCGGACCGGGAACGACACCTCGAGATTGCCGGCCTGCACGTGTTTCATGAGCTGCATCAGCGAGCGCAGCGGCTTCGTCAGGGCGAACGAAATGACGACCGAAGCGGCCAGCGCGAGGAAACCGGTCAGCAGCGCCGTCGCCAGCGTGAAGTTGCGGTTCGCCACCGCGTCCTTCATCAGCACGCCGACCGGAACGGAGATGATGACCTTCCAGCCGGTCTTGTTCGAGCGGTCGTAAATGACGATCCGCTGGCCGTCTTCCGCGTCGTGGCGGAACGTGCCGCGGCTTCCGACAGCCTGCGCGACGACCGGATCGTTCGACCGGTTCTGGGCTAGATGCCGCATGCCGCTGTCGTAAATGACGTTGTTGTTCTCGTCGAGGATCATCGTCTCCCCGCCGGTGACGCTGTCCAATTCGGATACGTACCGCTCGATGACGCTGATGTTCGCGTCGACGGCGACGAGGCCGAGCAGTTCGAGCGACGGCGTATAGATTTGGCGGACGACGGTGAAGACGTAGCGTTTGCGGTTGTGATTGCTCGTGTATTCCTGCGTGCTGACGAGCGCGGCGTTCGTCCCCTCCCGCCGGGCGCGCTCCAGCCATTGCTGATAGGTGGTCATGATGTCGGAGCGGACGCCGCCGACCTGCACGCGGTAATAGCCGTTGCCGAAATTGTCGAACAGATAGATCGACGTTGCGCCTTCCTTGACGCTGTTCAGAAAGTAGATGCTCTCCTCCACCCGGCGCTGAATTTCGAGCGCGGTGCCTTTCTGGCTCGGAATGATGTAAGGGCTGTCCCCGATTTCGAGATCGGGGCGGGAATAGAATTCATTGGCCGCCCTGAGGCTGTCCTGGATCTCCTCGATGGCGCCGGGCAGCGCGGTGATCCGCTCCATGTCGGAGATGTAGTCGTCAAGGCTGACGATCAGCTTGCGGGCGAGTTCCGCAACGTATGATGTGGTGTTGTCCTCGATGGTCCGCGCGTACCGGTCATAGGAAACCAGACTAAGCGCCATGATCGGCAAGATAACGAGAAAAAGGAAAACCAATATCAGCTTCCGCTCCATCGGCAGATCGCGGAATCTGGTCGCCGGATTCCATTTGCGCACGGCGTTCCGCCTCCAGTCACGGCATGGTATGGGGAAGCGCGATCAGCCTCGCTTGCGCCCGTTCGTTTCCCGGCTCGATTCGCGGTACACCATCTCGCCGGAAATCAGGATCTTCTCGTGCGGCTCGCCGGGCGATGCCACCCGCTCGAGCAGCCGGTCCACCGCCTTGCGGCCGAGCGCCAGCTTCGGCACGTGCACGGTCGTGAGCGCGGGCCGGACACGCTGCGCGTCTTCGATGTCGTCGAAGCCGCAGAGCGACAGGGCGCCCGGCACGGACAGCCCGAGCTCGGCGAACGCCTGAAGTGCGTCGATGGCGATGCTGTCGTTCGCGCAGACGACCGCGGAAGGCAGTTTGCCTTCCGCGCGGCAGCGGGACGCCCAATCCGCGAATTGTCCGGAATACCCGCTGATCCCTTCCAGGCTGATCAGATGGTCGTCGCGCAGCGGGATACCGTGCGTCTCGAGCGCGCCCCGAAAGCCGTTCCAGCGGTCGAAGAAACTGCGCGAGAACCGGATGTTGCCCGCGAACAGCAGATCGCGGTGTCCGATGCCGATCAAGTACTGGGTAAGCTTGTACATGCAGTCGTAGTTGTTCACGAACACGGTGTCCGACGGGATGAGCGGATCTTCATGGTCGATGAGCACCATCGGCAGACCGCAGCGGTGCACCTCGAGCAGCAGCGAGGTTGAAATTTCGCCGACGCCGATCATGCCGAGCAGGCCGTTCGGGTTGAGCACGTGGAGCAGCCCGTCGATGCTGTGCTCGGAGATGATCACCATGCCGTATCCCCGCTCTTCGAGACGGATCGAAATGCCGTCGAGGATGCGTCCCCAGTAGACCGATTCCTTCGTTTGAAAACGGATGTTGGGCATCAACACAAGCACGGACGGCTTCGAGCCGCCCGCGGGGAGATGTCCGGGTTTCTCCTGTCTTGCGGCTGCGCCCCGCTGGGCGAAATAGCCGAGCTGCGACGCCGCCTGGATGACCCGCTCCTTCGTCGCGGGACTGACGCCGTCCTTGCCTGAAAGCGCCTTCGACACGACAAATTTCGAGACGCCCAAATAATCGGCAATCTGCTGCATCGTGACCTTTTTCGACATATTCATCCCCGTCCGTGTCATATTCTTTTATTCTAGCACAAGTATTATGTACGCGTAATGAACGGGGGAGGAGGTGCCCGAACGCTAAAAGGCGGCACCCGCGCTTGCACGCAGGTCCGCCTCCATTCGTCTTGTCGCCGGAAGTTGTCCGCGGCGCGGCCGCCGTGATTTTTTACCCTCCGATTGCTTATCGGCTGAGAATCATCTCTTCAATTCGTTTCCGATCCGTCAGGTGTTCGAAGCTCCGGTCGAGCTCCAGTTCCTCCGTGCGGATCAGACGGTCGCCTTCATAATGGCAGCGAAGCTCGAAACAACCGTCACCGGCGGTCAAAAGCCTGACGCAATGCGGCACGTTCGGCGTGATCCCCATGTTCTCGGGATGCAGAATCCAATCCGTCTGCTTCCAATCCAGAATACCTTCCGGCGTTCGGATCGGAATGTCCGTGCGGTCATCGGAAGGAAGTTCGGCATGGTACACGTACATGCCGCCGAACTCCCGCCCGCCCGTAAACCAGGTGACGATGCCCCGAAAGTCGACGGTCTCAAGCAAAAGGCCCGTCTCTTCCGCGATCTCCCGCAAGGCCGACGCCCTCGGCGTCTCGCCGGGTTCAAGCTTGCCTCCGGGCGCGTTCCACATTCCCATCCAGACGGGGTATTCCCGGTTGAGCAGCAGAAAGCGGTCTTCTTGTTGGATGAAGCAGATGGTATATTTCAGCATGCGTACCTCCAAACGGTCATGGGTGTGAACGGATTTTCGGCTGGTGCTCCTCTCGATGTCCGGAACCTATTCAAGTTGTTGTGAATATATTCCAGACCCGTTGCCGTTCTCCTGCTCGGTCCATTGGCTTTAGCCTCATTCACCGCATCAACGACATGGGCCGACTTTGTAACGCGGTATCCGCGTTACAGACGCATCCACCGGACTCGAAACGAAGCTGTAACGCGGTATCCGCGTTACAGCTTCGCGGGCACAAAACAAGGGCTGGCCAAAAGCCGCATTCCGACTCTCGACCAGCCCCGTCCCCGCATTCCCGCTATACCGCTGTCTCTTCTCCGATCGCCCGCGTCGAATCGCGGACGACCAGTTCGGGCGCGTAGGTCACGTCCTCCGCCTCGGCCGAGGGATCGGCCATCAGGCGGAGCAGCATCTCCGCCGCCCGCTCGCCCATCGCCGTCTTCGGATGGGTCAGCGTCGTCAACTTCACTTCGGCCGCCTGGGCCAGCGTCGAATCGTCGAACCCGACGATCGACAAATCGTCCGGCACGGCGAGGCCTGCGCCGCGGACGGCCGGAAGCAGCGCGACGGCCAGCTCGTCGTTGTAACAGACGAATGCCGTCGGCCGGTCTTCCCTCCGCAGCAGTTCCGCCGCTGCTTCGGCCGGACGGGACCATTTGTTCTCCGAGGCGTACGTGACGACGCTGTTCGGCAGAATCGGCACGCCGTAATCTTTCATGGCGCGCAGGAACCCTTTCATCCGGCGTGTGCCCTGCAGGTCGTCCGTTTTGAAAAATCCGGCGATCCGCCGGTGCCCGAGCTTGATCAGATGTTCCGTCGCCGCGAATCCGCCGGCTTCGTCGTCCACGACCAGGCACGGGCAGTCCAGTTCCGGATAGCGGGCGTTGATCATGACGATCGGGATGCCGCGGTACCGGAACGCCAGGAACTGCTCCAGGTTCGGATTGCCCTCCGCGCTCTTCGTCGGCTCGACGATCAGGCCGCCGACCCCCCGGTCCATCATCATCTGGAGACTGCCTTGTTCCCGCTGCTTGTCGTTGTCGGTGCTCGACAGGTACAGCCCCATGCCATGGGCGCGCAGCACCGCTTCCGCTCCCCGCACAATGTGCGGGAAGATGTAGTCCGAGATATACGTCGTCACCATGCCGACGGCGGCCTGGGCCGCCCCGGCCTTGATGAAGTCCGGCGGCGCCACGAACGTTCCCTTGCCGCGCTGGCGATACAGATAGCCTTCCTGCTCCAGTTCGTTCAACGTCTGGCGAACGGTCTGCCGGCTCATGCCGAACCGGGCAGCCAGTTCATTCTCCGACGGCAGCAGCTCGTGCGGCTTCCATTCGCCGCTGTGCAGCCAGGACAGAATCTCCTGTTTCAATTGCAAATATTTCGGCAGATCGCCGCGCGTCATTCCGTTGACACCGCCTTGCCTCCGTTCACGACTTGCGCAGCTTCCACGCCAGATCGGCGAGCACGAGCTCCCGGCGCAGCGCGTCCGGGCGCGTATCCTTGCCGATGATGACCGACTCGATGCCGGCCATTTCGGCGAAATCGGCCATCTGCGCGGCCGTCACATGATAGGAGAAGCCGGTATGGTGCGCGCCGCCGGCGAGAATCCACGACTCGACGCCATCCCTGAGGTTCGGCAGAACACGCCACAACACACGCGCCACCGGCAGCTTCGGCATCGAACGCTCGACCGGCACCGCTTCGACTTCGTTCACGAGCAGGCGGAACCGGCTGCCGAGATCGACGATCGACGCGTTGATCGCCGCGCCCGCCCGGGCGCCAAACACCATCCGGGCCGGCGGCTCCTTGCCGCCGATTCCGAGCGGATGCACTTCGATGCGCGGTTTGTCCGCCGCGATCGTCGGGCACACCTCAAGCATGTGCGCGCCGAGCACCAGCTCGTTGCCCGGTTCGAGATGGTAGGTGTAGTCTTCCATGAACGACGTGCCTTTGCCGCCCGCCATCACTTTCATGAGCCGCACGAGGGCGGCCGTCTTCCAGTCGCCTTCGCCCGCGAAGCCGTACCCGTCTTCCATCAGCCGCTGCACCGCGAGGCCGGGCAGCTGCCGCAGGCCGTGCAAGTCCTCGAACGTCGTCGTGAACGCGGAGAAACCGCCCTCCTCGAGCATCGAGCGCAGGCCGAGCTCTATCCGCGCCTGGTAGGCGATCGCCTCCCGCTTCTCCTCGGTATCCGCGACGATATCATAACGCGATCCGTATTCTTCGAGCAACTGTTTCACATCGGCTTCGCTCACGGCGTTCACCCGTTCGGCGAGATCGCCGACGCCCCAGGTGTTCACCGACCAGCCGAAGACAATCTCGGCTTCGACCTTGTCGCCTTCGGTGACGGCCACCTGCCGCATGTTGTCGCCGATCCGCAGCACTTTGAGCGTCCGGCTTTCGGCCCAGGCAGCGGCCGTCCGCATCCACGCGCCGATCCGCTCCTGCGCCCCGCGGTCTTCCCAGTGTCCGAACACGACGGACCGGCGGACGTCCATCCGCGCGTGGATATGGCCGTGCTCGCGGTCGCCGTGGGCGGCCTGGTTCAGGTTCATGAAATCCATATCGATCGAATCCCACGGGATGTCGCGGTTGTATTGCGTCGCAAAGTGCAGCAGCGGTTTCTTGAGCACCGACAGCCCGCCGATCCACATTTTCGACGGCGAGAACGTGTGCATCCACGTGATGACGCCGGCGCACGCGTCGTCCGCGTTCGCTTCGATCATGAAGCGCCGGATGTCCTCCGGCGTCGTCAGCACCGGCTTCAGCACCAGCTCATAGCCGAGCGCGCCGCTTGCGTTCAGTCCCGCGACGATCGCCCGGGCGTTCTCCGCAACCTGCTCCAGCGTCTCCGGTCCGTACAAATGCTGGCTGCCGACCGCGAACCAGAACCGATATTTTCTCGTCTCAAGCATGACGGGTAACCTCCTCTTTCAATGCTTTCAACCGTTTCATCACATCGTTGCCGCCGCGTCCGAAATAGTCATGCAGCGCCGTGTATTCCTTGTACAGCCGGTCGTAGATCGCCGCGTTTTCCGGAATCGGCTTGAACGATTCCTCCCGCACGCGCGCCATCTTCTTCGCCGCTTCCACGATCGAATCGTAACCGCCCGCCGCCGAACCCGCCGCGACCGCGGCGAACATCGCCGCGCCGACCGCCGGCGTCTGCCGGGACGCCGCCACCTTGATCTCGCGGTTCGTCACGTCGGCGTAGATCTGCATGAGCAGCCGGTTCTTCTGCGGCAGCCCGCCGCAGGCGTACAGCTCCTTCACCTCGACGCCGTTGCTGTCGAACGCTTCGACGATCTTGCGCGTGCCGTATGCTGTCGCTTCGAGCAGCGCCCGGTAGATCTCCTCCGGCTTCGTCAGCAGCGTGCAGCCGACGATGACGCCCGTCAGATCGGCATCGACGAGGACGGACCGGTTGCCGTTCCACCAGTCGAGGGCGACCAGCCCCGACTCGCCCGGTTTGAGCCGCGCCGCCCGCACTTCGAGCCACTCGTGCACGCTGACGCCTTCGCGTTCCGCCGCTTCTTTCACATAGGCCGGAACCGCTTCCTCCACATACCATTCGAAAATGTCCCCGACCGCCGACTGGCCCGCTTCATAGCCGAAATATCCCGGAATGATGCCGTCTTCGACGACGCCGCACATGCCTTCGACTTCGCGCTCTTCGGTGCCGAGCAGCATATGGCAGATCGACGTGCCCATCGCCATGACGAGCTTGCCCGGCTCGGTGACGCCGACGCCCGGCACGGCCGCGTGCGCGTCGACGTTGCCGACGGCGACGGCCGTCCCCTCCTTGAGGCCCGTGATCTTCGCCATTTCCGGCGTCAGCCCGCCGGCGCGCGTGCCGAGCGGCACGATCTTGCCGCGCAGCTTCGTCTCCGTGAGATTCTCCAGGCGCGGGTCGAGCGCCTTGAAGTATTCGCGGCTCGGGTAGCCCTCCTGCTTGTGCCAGATCGCCTTGTAGCCGGCCGTGCAGCTGTTGCGGAGAATGTTGCCGGACAGCTGCGCGATGACCCAGTCCGTCGCTTCGAGGAACTGGTCGGCCGCGTCATAAATCTCCGGCGCTTCGTCCAGAATCTGCCACACCTTGGCAATCATCCATTCGGACGAAATTTTGCCGCCGTACCGCTTGAGCCATTTCTCGCCGCGCGCTTCCGCGATCCGGTTGATCTTGTTCGCCTCGTCCTGCGCCGCGTGGTGCTTCCACAGCTTCACCCAGCTGTGCGGGTTGTCCCTGTACGGAGGCAGCATGCAGAGCGGCGTGCCCTGCGCGTCCACCGGCAGCATCGTGCAGGCCGTGAAATCGATGCCGATGCCGATCACATCGTCCGGATCGACGCCGGACATTTCGAGCACGGCCGGCACCGAACGCCGCAGCACTTCAATGTAATCGTCGGGATGCTGCAGCGCCCAGTCCGGCTCGAGTCTGACGCCCGATCCCGGCAGCTTCTCGTCAATGACGCCGTGGGGATACGGCGTCACGTGGTCCGCAACTTCCGTCCCGTCCGCCAGATCGACGAGTACCGCGCGTCCCGATTGCGTGCCGTAGTCAATGCCGATCGCGTATTTTTTCCCCATGTCCGCTCCTCCCGTTCCTCAGGCTGTCGGCCCGGATTGGCCGTAATAAGCGTTCGCTCCGTGCTTGCGAAGGAAATGCCGGTCGAGCAGCGCCTGATCCATCGGTCCGACCTCGCGCAGCTGCAGCGTCCGGTGGCCGATCTTCGCGACTTCTTCCAGCACGACCGCGTTGTGCACCGCTTCGTGCGCGTCCTTGCCCCACGCGAACGGCGCGTGGCAGTGGACGAGCACGCCCGGCACCATCGCCGGATCGATGCCCCGCGTCCGGAATGTCTCGATGATGACGTTGCCCGTCTCCAGTTCGTAGGCGCCGCGGATTTCCTCCTCCGTCATCGGGCGCGTGCACGGAATTTCGCCGTAGAAATAATCGGCGTGCGTCGTGCCGAGCGCCGGAATGCCCCTTCCGGCCTGCGCCCACGCGGTCGCCCAGGGCGAGTGCGTATGCACGATCCCGCCGATCGACGGGAATGCCCGGTACAGCGCCAGATGCGTCGGCGTGTCGGACGAAGGCTTGAGCGCGCCTTCCACCTTGTTTCCTTCCAGATCGACGACGACAAGATCGTCCGCCTTCAGCTTCTCGTACGGTACGCCGCTCGGCTTGATGACGACCAGCCCGCTCTCCCGGTCAATGCCGCTTACATTGCCCCAAGTGAATGTGACAAGGCCGTACCGCGGCAGATCGAGATTCGCGGCGAGCACCTCTTCTTTCAGCGCTTCCAGCATGCGCGGCTCATCTCCTCCTTCATTGTAAAGGCTTTCTTTTTGCATTGTAGCACTTGTTCGTACAAGTTGGCAATTATAAAGTTGGATTCGACAAAGTTGTACATACAACTACATGCAAAAAAAGCCGCACGGCGGCGGGCCGTACGGCGGAACTTGAGATCGTTCACCGATTTTACAATTTCGGATCCTCGGTATCTTCCCACTTGCGGGAATACGCTTTGTTCGTGACCCAGAACGTCATCCAGGCCAGCAAAATGAGGATGACGATCGACGCCACCCATACGCCTGTCGGCACACCCATTGCTTCACCCTCCTCATCCTCAGTCCACTCTATCCTACCATCCCCGCCCGCCGCTTACAACCTCCAGCCGCGTGTCCAACCTCCCGGCGGTCTGTCTGCATATGATGATCGAAAAACGCAAAGCGGGGAATGCTCATTGAAGAAGAAAATTGTTTTCGTCATACCGTTCAACAACCGGTACTCTTCCGATGCGGCCGGTACCGCCGACTGGATCCGCAGCCGGATCGGCATCTTCATGCGGTACACGCTCCGCAGCCTGCTGAAACAGGATTCGCAGCGGTTTCAGGCGTTCGTGCTCTATCGCCCGCAGTCCGAAGCGCTGATTCAGGCGGCCCTCGCGCAGCATCCTCCGCTCCCCGGTCATGTATCGTTCGTCACGAAACCGGTCTATGAAGCGAAAGTGGCGGAGGCTGTCAAGGAATACGATCTGCTGTACGAAGTGAATCTCGAGAGCGACGACATGTACCATCGATCGTTTGTCAGCCTGCTGGAGCGCCATGTTCCGAAGAAGTCGCCGGTTGTGCTCATTCCGCAGTACGGCTATGCTTACGATTCCGTCCAGAACCGGATGGCCCGGTTTTTCTTCTGGGCGCCGAGCTTCCTGACCACCGTCTATCCGGCGGAAGCCTACAGGGCCGGATTGCGGCTTCAGCTGTCCCAAGGCTATCGCAGCGCGCTGACGCTGCCGCGCGAATTCATCTGCGTCCGTCAGCCGATCTGGATCAACCATGTCCATTCCGACAACACGGGCATTTCGTTCACCAGGATGTCGTACTGGAAGCTGAAGGGATACACGGACGCCTTCAGCGTCCCCCCGTGGAACAACAGCGCGAGAACAGCCGCCCATTTCGGGCCGGAGATTGCGGACAAGAACCAGATCCGGCGCATCCTGAACGATTACTTCTGAGCATGAAAAAAAGAACCCTGTCCGGGTTCTTCTTATTTGCGAATGGTGCGGTAGAGAGGACTCGAACCTCCACGGGCGATGCCCACTACCCCCTCAAGATAGCGTGTCTGCCAATTCCACCACTACCGCATATTCGATTCGGCTCGATGCCGCGTCCGCCGATCCGGCGGAAGAAAAAAACTGGTGAGCCATGTAGGACTCGAACCTACGACACCCTGATTAAAAGTCAGGTGCTCTACCAACTGAGCTAATGGCTCATGGTGACCCGTAGGGGATTCGAACCCCTGTTACCTCCGTGAAAGGGAGGTGTCTTAACCCCTTGACCAACGGGCCGAACATGTGAGCGGCAGCCAAAGCCGCTGTCATCAAAAAAGACCGTCGGACGGTCTTCCGTCAGGCTGCCGCCGAATCAACCAAAGAATGGCGGAGAAGGAGGGATTCGAACCCTCGCACCGCTTGCGCAGTCTAACCCCTTAGCAGAGGGTCCCCTTGAGCCACTTGGGTACTTCTCCATGATGATGGCTCCCCGAACAGGACTCGAACCTGTGACAACCCGGTTAACAGCCGAGTGCTCTACCAACTGAGCTATCAGGGAACGTTTCGCGGCGACAAGTTATAATTTATCACGATTCGATTTTCGAGTCAAGCATGAACAAACGCAATTTTCCTCCGCATTTTCCACATGCGTAACGGCGCGGATCCATCCGGCGTTTCCGCAAATATTCGGTCCCGCAGGAGACGCATTTCAGCATATAGCGCGGCGGCTTCGTCACGCGCGGCCTGCTGCCCGGCAGATGGCGGCAATACCGGCTGCCGCCGACCTTGGCGAGCAGCTCCATGAAATCCCGGTCACGATGGCGGTATCCGCGGTTCATCAAATGCAGATGATAGTGGCACAGCTCGTGCTTGATGATTTTGGCCGTCTCTTCGGGGCCGAACTGTTCCAGCTGCTTCGGGTTGATCTCGATGTTGTGCGTCTTCAGAAAATAGCGTCCGCCCGTCGAGCGCAGTCTGCGGTTGAACGTCGCCCGGTGGCGGAACGGCAAGCCGAAGCTTTCCAGCGATATCCGCTCGACCCATGCCTGCAGCGCATCGTCGTCCACACCGGTTCATTCCTTTCCCGCAGGCGCTTTCGTGCGGCGCCGTCCGTCATGAATATACTTGAATTTATAAGATGCCGTGCGTTACACTGTCAAGTAGTTTTGCCATGCTGTTAAGGACCGGGCGGCGGGGCTCGACGGCCTTGCGGCTGCCTGCAACGGCAATTTGGCCGCGGGTTTATCTTTAACGAAACGGACAGCACTTATTTAACCGAATCGATGGCATATCGAATTCACAACGCAACTTAGACACGTTATTCATCCTTTCGTTGCGAGCTCAAAAATGCCTGAAAGGCGAAAATTGCGTTGCCACGTTTCGTCAAACCGCCGACCGCCTGCCACCGGCCCCGTCCCCGACGGCAGCATGGAACGAACGACCGTGAAGAAGAAAGGAAACGATCGAATGCCGACGATGCGCTATGTTATTCTGCACGGACCGGACGGCCTGCAATACGTCGAAATGCCGGCGAGCCACGCCTATCAACTGAGCGCGCTCCTGCTGCGGCTGCACAAGGAGATCGGCAAGCTGACCGCCGACAACGTGCCGCAGCTTCCGCATGTCTCCGCCGAATGCTCCGATCTGGAACTGCACGATCCTTCGGCCTCCGTCATCAGCGGACTCGATTTCATGAACCGGCTGGAACAGCGCTTCGCCGAGATCCGCGAGCAGTCCTATCCGCTCATCTCGCTGCTGACGGAGATCCGGGCGCTCCTGGCCCAGCTCGAGCAATGGTACGAGGAAGAATACGGCGCGTGATCAAAGCCGCATCAGCCCGGCCGGCATGATGCCCGGTTGCAAATGGGACCTGCACGGACATCCGCCCAACTCCATATGTTATACGAGACATGGCATATCCGGAGGAGGACGATCGTCATGCCGCAATGGCTGTGCAATCAACTGATGCGGGCTTTCCAGAAGAAAGACAGCCGGCAGATCCGGCTGCTGAACGATTGCTGGTTCTTCTATCGTTCCAAACCCCTGAAGGACGACGGTGACCGGCAGACGGGCCTGCTTCCGTGACAGACCCGCTGCCGCGCACAAGGCCGGCCGGCATCACAGGGATGCCGGCCGGCCTTGTCGTTTATCGCACTATCAGAAACTGCCCCAGGCCGTCACATCGTCGACCGCGAGCCGCGCCGTCGGGCGCCCTTCGGCTGCCGCCTTGCCCACGGCGATGAGCATGACCGGCACATACGTGTCCGGCACATTGAACGCCTCGATGAACTGCTCATGATCGAATCCGCCCATCGGCACCGTATCGAGGCCGCGTGCCCGCGCCGCCAGCATGAGCTGCATGGACGCCAGGCTGCCGTCGATCAGGGCGATCCGCTTGAGCGAATCCGTGCTCATCGAGCCGTAGGACGAGACGAGCCGCTCCCGCTGCTGCGCGGCGAATTCCTCGGTCATATAGCCGCGCTCGACCGCAATCCGGGTGATCTCTCCCGCCCGCTTGTAGCCTTCGATATCGCCCAGCACGGCGATCGTGGCCGAAGCTTCGAGCACCTGCCGCTGGTTGTACGCGATCGGATACAGCTTCTCTTTGTCTTCCGGCTGATCGATCACGAGGAAGCGCCACGGCTGCAGATTGTTTGACGACGGCGCCAGCACAGCGTCGGCCAGGAGCGACTTGATTTCTTCCCGGCTCAGCACGAAATTCGGATCGTAGTGCCGGACGGACCGGCGCGTGCGGATCACTTCGCCGAAGTCGGCCGGAATCCGCTCAGCCAGACGAAAAGCTTGATCAGTACGCATCTCTCTCACTCCTTGTATTCCGATGGTTTCGCTCTCCAATTTCTATTCTATCACAAATCGCTTCCGGCACGAAAGAATCGTCATTCGCCCGAGCGCATCGTCAGGCTGACGCGCCCGCGCTTCACGTCCACCGACAGCACGCGGACCGTCACCGTATCGCCGACGGATACGACATCCAGCGGATGCTTCACATAGCGGTCGCTCATCTGTGAAATATGGACAAGCCCGTCGTTCTTGACGCCGATGTCGACGAAGGCGCCGAAGTCGATCACGTTGCGAACCGTGCCCTTCAGTTCCATGCCGGGCGCGAGATCCTCGATGCGGAGCACGTCCGTCCGGAAGACGGGCGGCGGCAGCTCCTCGCGCGGGTCGCGTCCCGGGCGCAGCAGGCTGTCAATGATGTCGCGCAGCGTCGGGACGCCGACGTCGAGCCGTTCGGCGGCTTCGGCAGGATCGAGTTCCCGCAGTTTCGCGTTCAGCGCTTCCGTCCCCAGGTCGTGCACGGTATGCCCCAGCATCGCGAACAGCCGGTCGACGACGCCGTAGGATTCCGGGTGGATCGGCGTCCGGTCGAGCGGCTGCGCGCCGTCCGGCACGCGGAGGAACCCGATGCATTGCTCGTAGGTCTTCGCGCCGAGCCGCGGCACCGACCTCAACTGGCTGCGGTCCGTGAACTTGCCGTTCGCTTCGCGGTACGCGACGATGTTACGGGCGAGCGCCGCGTTGATGCCGGCGACATACGACAACAATTGAGGCGACGCGGTGTTGACGTCGACGCCGACATGGTTGACCGCCGATTCGACGACGGCGCCCAGGCTCTCGTCCAGCCGCTTCGGATTGACGTCGTGCTGGTACTGCCCGACGCCGATCGCCTTCGGCTCGATCTTGACAAGCTCGGCAAGCGGGTCCTGCAGCCGCCGGGCGATCGACACGGCGCTGCGCTCCGCGACGTCGAGGTCCGGGAATTCTTCGGCCGCCAGCTTCGAAGCCGAATAGACGCTGGCGCCCGCCTCGCTCACAATGACGTATTGCAGTCCGCCGGCGTCCAGCCCCGCATCGCGCCGCTTGCGGATCAGATCGGCGGCGAACTGCTCCGTCTCCCGCGAGGCGGTGCCGTTGCCGATCGCGATCAGCGTGACGCCGTACCGGTCGATCAGCGCGCTCACGAGCTTCTCCGCCTCGGCCGTCTTGTTGTGCGGCGGCGTCGGGTAGCAGACGTCCGTCGCCAGCAGCTTGCCGGTCTCGTCGACGACGGCCAGCTTGCAGCCGGTGCGGTAGGCCGGGTCGATGCCGAGCACAACCCGCCCCTTCACCGGCGGCTGCAGCAGCAGGCTGCGCAGGTTCGCGGCGAATATGCCGATCGCGTGCTCCTCCGCCTGCGCCGTCATTTCGGCGCGCACCTCGCGTTCAATGGACGGCGCGATGAGCCGCTTGTAGGCGTCTTCGACCACAGCGCGCAGCACATCGCGCACGGCTTCCGGCTGCCGGTCGAGCGCGATCCGGCGTCCGATATCGTCCAGGATGCGTGCCGGGTCGAGCTCCAGCGACACCTTCAGCACCTCTTCCCGCTCGCCCCGGTTGACGGCGAGCACGCGGTGCGGCGGCATCCGGCGAACCGGCTCGCGGTAGTCGTAGTACATCTCGTAGACCGACTCCGCTTCCGGGTCCTTCGCCGCGGACACCAGCACCGCGTGGGTCTGCGTGTGGCTCCGCACCCAGGCGCGGATCTGCGCGTCATCCGCGAGCTGTTCCGCGATGATGTCCATCGCGCCCTGCAGCGCTTCCTCGGCTGTCGGAACGCCCTTCTCCTCATGGATGTACTTTGCCGCCTCTTCAAGCGGCGTTCCGTGCCGCGGCCGGCTGAGCAGCCATTCCGCGAGCGGCTCCAGCCCCCGCTCCTTCGCGACGCTTGCCCGCGTCTTGCGCTTCTGGCGATAGGGACGGTACAGGTCCTCGACCTCCTGCAGCTTCACCGCCCGTGCGATGGCTTCCCGCAGCTCGTCCGTCAGTTTCCCCTGCTCGTCGATGAGCCGGATCACTTCGCGCTTGCGCGCCTCCAGATTGCGGAGATAGTTCAGCTTCTCCGCAATGTCCCGCAGCTGCTGCTCGTCCAGCTCGCCCGTCATTTCCTTGCGGTAGCGGGCGATGAACGGGATCGTGTTCCCTTCGTCCAGCAACCGGACCGCCGCGCCCACTTTCCCGGCCGGCAATCCGAGGTCGGCGCCGATCAGCTTCACGATCCGTTTGCGTTCGGCCGCCTCCTGCTCCGGCGTCAGCGCCTCGGCGGAAGCCGCCTCACGCGCCGTGACCGCTTCGGCAAGTTCCGCCCCCTTTTCCTTCTCCGTATCCCATGCGTTGTCCGATCTGCTCATGCACACCATCCTTGTCAGCCGACAGTTTCCTTCCCATTTTCGCAGATCGGTCCAAGTGTTGCAATTTTCAGCGCAGCCACCTCAATTCGGCTTCATGGCCGAGCGACCGGATAAGGCGGAGCTGAAGATACAACCGGTCGTTCAGCGATATGCTGTTCGCGCGGTTCAGCCGCAGTTCGCCCCGGCCCGTATCGACGACATATTCATGGCCGCCATCCGACGATTCCTGCCGCATCGTCCATCCCCGTGCAACGAACGGTTTGAGCGGCACATACGTCTCTCCGTCCAGTCCGACGTACGCGAAGGGCAACTGCACATCCGCACCGTCCAGCGTCAGCACCGCGGCATAGTCATGCCGAATCCCCGTGCCGGCCACCGGCAGCGCGTCAAGATCGAGATCCTCCGGCAAGGAAGGAGGCTCCGGACGCTCTTCCCGCGACACTTCGGTCTCGGGATAGAACAGCTCGGTTTCGCCTTCCTTCGCCAGGCGGGACTTCCCGGTCCGGAAATCGTAAATCCGCAGCTTCCGCGATGGCTCATTCATCACATAGAGCAGCAAATTGTGCTCCGCGTTGTACCCCCGCAGGGAAGCGAGCATGAACCGCTTCGCCTCCCCGGTCGCCGGGTTGATGCGCACCAGCTCGTTCTGCCGTGCCGTCTCGCTGAACCGCTCCAGCAGCAGGGTGCCGTCCGCCAGCCAACGATAGTCCGGATACCTGTCGCTTATGGCAAGCTGCCGGATCTCGCCGGTCGCGTTGTTTTTCAACAAGAGGAGATGCTGTTTCTGCGAGGTGTGGGAACCGTAATGGATGCTCGGCTGCGGCGTTGAGGTATGCACATTCGTCGGTACGTAAGATTCGTAGAACGAGACGATTTTCAGTCCCCATTTGCCGCTCGGGGAAGGCTCGAACGCCGTGGTGTAGACCAACGCGTCCGCCGCGGCGTCATAGCAGACGTCATGGAACGGAGCCGAATAGGTGGATACGCGGACGCAGCCCGTGCGGTCGTCAAGCCCGATGCCGCGCACACCGTCCGGCAGACGCATCCATTCGCCGTCCGCCGTGCGGAACACGACGAGCTGGTACGGTTCGGAATTGCGGATCACATCGAAGAACACCTCGCCGGTCGAAGGGTCCGTATAGGCGTGACGGGCAAAAAATTTTTCCGCCGCGGCCGCATCCCTGAGCGGGTAACCCGCGGTTGCAACAGACAGCGCCAACAAGGCGGACAACAATCGAACGAAACTTTTCGATCGCATGCCTGGACCTCCATTACGAGAACGAATGATTTTGCAAAGTTAGACGAGCGCGGAATGGAAAAGTTTCACAGACAGCCCGCTGAAACGTTTCTCTCCATTCGGCGTATATAAATAACAGCACCGGAAACAGGAGGAAGTCCATGCACGATCCGTTCTCTCCGGGACCGTTCGGCGGTTTCGATTTCATGTTCACCTTGATGCCGATCATCATCCTGATCGGGTTCGCCGCCTTCTTCGCCATAGTCGTCGTCGGAATTGCCCGCCACATTCGCAACACCCGCGCGCCCCGTCGGACCATCTACGCCCGCGTCGCGGCGAAACGGATGGAGGTGACGGGAAGCTCGAACATGCATCATCATGCGGACGGCGCCGTCCATCACGGCTTCGGCTCACGCACGGACTATTACATCACGCTGGAATTCGAGAACGGCGAACGGCGGGAATTTCTCGATGTGAAAAATCTGTACGGCCTCGTGGTCGAGGGGGATGTCGGCTATGCGGCCATTCAGGGAGACTGGATCGTCGCGTTCGAGCGCCAGCCGATGACGCATATGGGGCACAATCCCGGCATGTAAGGCGAAGGATCGTTACCTTTCAACGAGGAGGCAGACAGGGTCATGCGCATTGGCGTCTGGGTCATGATCATGGTCGGCGTGCTGCTCCTGGCCGTCTCCGCGCCGATGCTCTACGCCCACTATCGGGAATACGCGCTTGCCGAGAAAGCAAGGAACCAGTATGCGATACAGCGGATTCCGATCGAGCCCGACGGATTCACGGGGGAAGCTTACGTGTTCGATTTCCGCGGCAACCGGATCGAACTGCGGGATGAATTCACGAAACCGACGGAGGAGCGGCGGCATGGCCCGATCCGCATCACAGTGAACGGGCGCGACCATTCCATTGCCGCGGATGCGGTCATCCGCCCCGCTTACCGCGATTCGAACCGTTACCACGGCTATCTCGCGCTGGCCGAGCTGACCGACCGCAAGACGGGAACGGTCCGGCTGGCCATTGTGCAGCGGATCGACGGGCATACCGACAACGCGCCTTCCCCGATGGAAGAACTGCGCTGGCGGGTCCTTCTGGTGTCGGAAGACGGCACCGTCGAGGAAGAAACGTTCGCATACGGCGAGCACACGCACCCGCTCTACCGGACGCGGCTCGCCAACTTCGCGACGCCGATGTCCTTCGGATATGAATCAAATGTGCTGAATGTCTGGCCGTCGCTGTTCTACCCGATCCTGTACCCATATGTTACGGCGCTGGCGGGGATGACCCTTCTCCTCTCCGGCGCGGTCGGACTGTTCATGCTGCGGCGGGTGAACGGGAAGCCCGCAATTATAGCAGAACCTCGCCGGCCCGACGGGCGGCGAGGTTCCTGTTCCTGATCAACTTTGCGGCAGCGCCGGAACGTAAGGGTTGTGCGTCATCTCGAATCCGATCGTCGTCTGCGGGCCGTGTCCCGGGTAGACGCGCGTTTCGGGCGGCAGCTTGTAGAGCTTGTTCCGGATCGAGTGCTCGAGGTCTTCCGTCCGCCCGCCGGGCAGGTCCGTCCGGCCGACCGACATCCGGAACAGCACGTCGCCGCCGAACAGATGGCTGCCGTGCAGCAGGCTGACGCTGCCCGGAGAGTGGCCCGGCGTATGGATGACCCGGAATTCGCGGCCGATAAGCTTGAGGCTCATGCCGTCCTCAAGCGCGTGTTCGGCCGGCTCGGCCGCGACGGGCGGCGTCACGTCGGGCCACCGTGCGGAGCCGTTCTTGCGCGGATCGGTCAGCCAGTCCGCCTCCAGGTCGTGCACATAGACCGGGCAATGGCAAGCCCGGCGCACCTCCTCGACCCCCGCGATGTGATCGAAATGCGCATGGGTCAGCACGATCGCCTCGACTTTGACGCCGAGCGCTTCGATGCGCTCCAGCAGCCGCTTCGGACCGGCGCCGGGATCGATCACGAAAGCTTTGGCGCCTTCCGCATCCATTACCAGATAGGCGTTCGTCTCAAGCGGACCGAGCGTGAACGTCTCAATGCGAATGTCTTCCATCGTCAGAAACCGGAGATGAGCTCGCGGATTTCCCTCAGGACGTGCGCCTGGTAACCCGTGCCCTCTCCGTACCTCCTCTTGATCTCTTCACGCACCGCGGCCAGTTTCTCCTGATAGCCGGGCGCGTTCCGGTCGGGATTTTCCTGCTTGAAGCGGACCATCACTTCCTGCACGTGCCCGGGGCGCGGCCCCCAGGTGCCGAGCACCGCGCCGCCCGTATCGGCGAAAATGACGACCGGCACCGACTCGCCGCCGAGCGTCAGGAACTGCTGCATCGTATCCGGATGCTCTTCCTTGATCAGCACGTCGATCGGCACCTCGCCCGCTTCCAGCGCCCGGAACACCGGCGGGATGTTTTTGACGCAATCGCCGCACCAGTCCGCCATCAGAATCAGGCAGCGCAGATCGTCCCGAAACCGGAGCGATTCGAAGAACTCCCGGTCTTCCTCGCTCGGCCATGCGAAATGCTCATAGAGCGAGACGAACGTCTCCTTGTTTTGCGTCATGCCGTCCATGAACGCGCGCGGCGAGATGCCGCGTCCCAGCTTGTCCGCCACCGATTTTGCCATTGTGGATCGCCATCCTTCCCTCAATCTTCCATCCATGTTACCAGAGCCGCCCGCCCGTCTCAACCGCCCGCCCGGCCCGGTCCGAAAGGCTACTTGCGCTCTTTCAGCACGCGGTTGCGCACGAACCAGACGATGAAGGCAATACCGCCCAAAGCAATCAGCGCGTAGACGATATACGAGTAGACATCCATATAGTGCACGATCGATTCCCACGATGCGCCGACGGCGGCGCCGATGCTGACGAGCGCCGTATTCCAGATGAGCGAGCCGGCCGTCGTAAGCACGAGAAAAGTCGTGAAGTTCATGCCGGAACTGCCGGCCGGAATCGAGATCAGGCTGCGGACAAGCGGCACAAGCCGTCCGAAGAAAACCGCCCACGAGCCGTACCGGTCGAACCAGGCGTCCGCCTTCCGGATATCCTCGGGTTTCAGCCGGAGAATCTTGCCGTAGCGGACGACGATCGCCTCCAGCCGCTCCGCGGACAGCACCCGCCCGACGCCGTACAGCAGGATGGCGCCCGCCATCGAGCCGAGGGTCGCAGCCAGCACGACGCCGAAGATCGTCATGCTTGACGTCGTCGTCATGAAACCTCCGAAGGTCAGAATGATTTCCGAAGGGATGGGCGGAAAGAGATTCTCAATCGCGATAAGCAGCAGAATGCCAAAGTATCCGTATGATTCCATGAATTCGGTAATCCAGTGTTCCATCCGCCAGCACCTCCGAAAATCGCAATCTGTTCCGTATTCTATCACACCCGCACACCAGACTTCCAGAACGATGGGGTTGCGCGGGGCCCGGGCATTTTCCGCAGCTCAGGCATGCGCGGACAAGACCGCGCATAGATTGTCCATGAACATTCTATGCGAGAGGTGGCGGGCCATGTCCAAAGTCTATTTCATTCATAAACGGAAGTTCTATCTGGCGCTCGCGCTGACGGCGGCGGTCATCCTGGCATTGGCTTACCTGCGATGGGAACAGGCGATTCTGGCGAGCGGCAAGCCCGAAGAGGTCAGCGTCTACCATCTGGTGACGGGCGAGTTCAGCAGCACCGGGCCGAACGGGCAGAAAATCGAAGTTTACCGCTGGGACCCCGGCCATATTGTCGTGAGCCGCGGGCAACCGGTCGAGCTGCAGATCACCGGCGTCAACGGCGGGAGCCATCCGTTCGTCATCGAAGGGCTGGGCGTCCGCGGCATCGTCCGCAAGGGAGAAACGACGGTCGTCCGCTTCACTCCCGAACACGCGGGCACTTACCCGATCGTTTGCCTGACGCACCGGGATCTCGAACAGAACGGCCCGATGGTCGGCTACATTCGCGTGCAATGATGTTGCGTCCCGGCGGCGCGGCCATGTGCCCGCCGCCTTTCGCCATGCATACAATGCTTCAGGCTGAACCAGCGGCGCAAGCCGCAGCATGGCGAGGTGATCGGACTGATGAGACTGCAGCAGCCGGGAGGCAAGCACGAAGCCGCCTATCCTTCCGCACGCAAAATCCGACGCGCCTGCAGCGTTGAACTGTACCGCACCATCAAACGGCTGAACCGGTACATTCCGGCGGAGAAAGTCGAGGAAGCGGAGAAGCTCTATTTTCGCAAGGTGGCGGAAAATCTGCTCTGGATTCACGAGCATCGGGACAACCGGAAGAAGCTGGCCGATTGGTGGGAAGCGAACGTCTGCCCGGACATTGCGGCGCTTTGGGACGTGGAACCGAAGCGGCTCAGCGCGGCGTTCCGCTCGGCATTCGGCGGTTGAGGCAGTTAAGGCGGGAAAGCCGCGCCGGTCCGGGCCGGCACGGCTGCATGCGGGGGCTTGCCGCTCGGCATCAGCCGATGACGGCGAATGTCTCGACGCCCGCGGGTATCGTCCGCGTGCGGAACAGGAACCCGTTCGAATCGAACACGCGCAGCGTATAGCTTACCCGCGTGAGCGTGGCGACGCCGCTGAACCGGACGACGCCGAAGCGGTCGAAGGCGGCGGTCTGCACAAGCACGCCGTTTCGGTACAGACGGGCAATAAACCCCGTCGTATCGAAGGGCACGCCGTTCGACTGCACCCATACGACGGTCAACCGATCCAGAATCGGACTGTTCGGGCTCTGAAGGTTCGCCGCGGAATTCAGTCTCCATCTCCGCGCGGATTTCGGCTTTGACGGTTTGCGCATCGCGATCCCTCCCCTCGCCTCCAACGTATGCAGAAGCTGCGGGGGAAGACACGGACAATGCGGATAAGCCTTCGTTCTGGCCCCGGGACAAAAAAAAGAAAACCGGCTTGCGCCGTCTTTCACGTGATCACAGCTCTTTCACAATCATGAGCTGCATGTCGTATTTCAGGTCGATTTCGTAGGGTGTGGACACCGGACGGCCGTCGGCTTCGCGCAGGATGCGCACAACCGGACGGTGAACGGCGAGCGGGTTGTTGGCCGTCACAACGGCGATTTGGCCCGTGTTGAGCATGACCGTCGTCGCGACCGGATACACCGACACATGCCGGCAGAACAGCTTGATCAGTTCCAGGTCAAACAGCGTATTGCCGGCTGCGAACAAATACTCGATCGCCTCGGACGGCGAGTAGCGGTTGCGATAGGAGCGCGGCGACGTGAGCGCGTCATACACGTCCGCAATCGCGATAATCTGCGCGTATTCGTGTATTTCATTGCCTTTGAGGCCGCGGGGATAGCCGGAGCCGTCATACCGTTCATGGTGCTGCAGCGCGCAGTGCGCGGAGAGCAGCGAGATGTCATGCTGCGTTCGCAGCATGTCGAACCCTTCCGTCGTATGCTTCTCGACAATGGCCCGTTCTTCGGGCGTCAGCGGCGTGGTCTTGTGCAATAGCTCCTTCGGCACCTTGGTCATGCCGATGTCAAAGAGCAGCGCGCCGACGCCCAGCTCCTCGATCTGATTCCGGTTGTATCCTTTGGCCATGCCCATGATGCCGGCGAGCACGGCCACATTGACCGAGTGCTGGAACAGGTAAGCGTCCGCCACATGGATCTGGGCCAGACTGTACATGATGTCCTTGCGCTGCAGCAGGTCATGAATGATCTCCCCGAACAGCGCCCGGAACGTCCGCCCGAGATCCGGCGTCGATGCGCGTCCCCTGTAGGCCGGCGTGTCCATCAGGCTGCCGACCGTCTTGTAGATGGTGTCAAACGCGCGTTGGTACGTTTCGTCGCGAATCACTGCTTCGGGCACGATGTCGCTGGTCCATTCGTCTTCCACATAGACGACATCGATTCCCAGGCCGCGCAGCCGTTCGATAAACCGTTCGTTCATTTCGACGCCTGCGCCAAGCAAAACGCTGCCGTTCTCCCGCATGATTGGCCTTGCGAGCCTCTCCCCCGGCCGAACCATACTGATGTGAATTCTTCTCATGAATTTACCCTTCCTTCGGCAGCTCTGACTTGCGTTCATGCCTGCAGCATGGTCTGGCGGTCATAACCGCGTTTCCGGCTCTCCTTGTCGTCGTACATGCGCCGGTCCGCATGATGCAGCAATGCCTGCAGCGTGTCGCCGTCTCCCGGGAACACCGCCGTTCCCACGGACGCCGAGACCCGGGTGCCGATCCGCTTCGACAGCTTGTCCAGCGCATCGCCGATCTCTTCGGCGATCGGCTGCCCGGTTCCCCTGTCGAACGGACGGATGAGCAGAAACTCGTCGCCGCCCCAGCGCGCGACGATCTCTCCCTTGCCCGCGCATCCGCGGAGGGCGCCGGCGATAAGCTGCAGCGCCTGATCTCCGGCCTGATGGCCGTATGAATCATTGATGAGCTTGAAGTCGTTGATATCGATCAGGGATACCGAAAGCGGCTTCCCGCGTTTCGCCGCCTGACGAAGCAACTTCGGCATCATGCCCGAGACGTATTTCCGGTTCCAGATCCGGGTCAGGTCATCCTGCATCGCGATCGTCCGCATCCGGTCATACGCCTTGCCTGCCAGCCATGCCAGGGGAAGCAGCACCAGCAGGAAAAACACGGCCGCCAGCATCACCACCGCCGGATTGACGGCATGACCGTCGAGCAGCGCGTACAGGCCAAGCAGCGAGGCGCTGCCGACAGCCGAGTAACCAATTGCCGCGATCTGCCCTTTGCTGCTCATGCCGCACCTCCCGGTTCAGCATACGATCGTCAATCGGCGGCGACGATCCGGTTCCGGCCGCCGTTCTTGGCACGATACAAGGCGGCGTCCACTCTGGAGAACAGTTCCCGGAGATATTCCTTCGGATCGTCGATCCTGTCCGGATTGCTTTCTTCCACGGCAAGCACGCCCATGCTGATCGTGACCTGGACGGTCCGGCCGCTTGCGCCGGTGCTGATCTCGCTCGACGACACGGCTTGTCTGACCCGTTCGGCCAGCATCAGCGCCTGCGTGCGGTTCGTGTGCGGCAGATAGACGGTGAACTCTTCACCGCCATACCGCGCCACGATGTCGGTCCGGCGCAGGCAGCGGCGCACGGTGTCGGCCGTGTGCTTGATGACCTCGTCGCCGACCAGATGTCCGTGGATGTCGTTAATCGATTTGAACAAATCAATATCGAACAAGAAAATGGCGAACGGAATGTTGTACCGGATGTTCGTCATGATCTCGTGCTCGAGCTGCTGCATCAAATACCGCCGGTTGTAGCAGCCGGTCAGACTGTCCGTGATCGCCATCCGCTCCAGCTGCTGGTTCATGGCGTACAGCTCGGCCTGCATTTCGACCAGTTCACGGTTCCGCTGTTGAAGCGCTTCATTCTGACGGTATGAAGATTCAACGAGCGAGCGAAGCTCGCTCACATCCTGGAACGTCAGCACCCGGCCGATCAACACGCCGTGCGCTTCGATCGGTTCGCCGTGTATGATGACATGGCGGAATGTATCGTTGTCCTTGAACGTCACTTCGATCTGCGCGGGCCGCGGCGGATTGCCGCGATACGCCTGCAGAAACGAATCGACCCCGCCTTCGACATCCAGCGGCTCCAGCAGCGTCTCGATCCGCAGCCGGTCTCCCGTCCGGATATCGAACAGCCGCCGGAACACGCGGTTCGTCTCCAGCACCACATCGTGCTCGTCGAGCACCGCGACGCCGGTCGACATGCTGTCCACGACATTCACCTGCGCGATGCGCACGACATCGAACACGCCGTATCTCCGGATGGCGATGACGAAGTAAATGACCGAAAACATGATGCCGAAAGACGTCAGCCCGGAGATGGTCGGGAGCTGCTTGTCGATGACGACGTTGACGAACGTGTCGCCCAGCGCGAAGACGGCCAGAATGACCATGCCCGTGACGGCCGTCTGAACCTGGCGCCGGTGCCGCGGCGCGGCGCTGTGGCGGGACGTCCGCATGAACAAGGCGGATGACAACACAACGTATATGAATTGTATGGCGACCATTATCCAGAATATCGGTCCGTATTCACGTTCGGCATAATCCGTTCCCACCGGCTTCATGAACAGGCCGGACGGATTCAGCAGAATCAGGATGACGACCGCAATCGTCGGGATCGCCAATGCCGTCATCGACCTGCGGTTCAACACATACGAGCTGCCCGAAAGAAATATGGCGAATATGGTCCAGGCAACCCCGACGACGGAGATGCCCGCAAACCCGATCTTCAGGTAGAATGACTGGTAGAACGGGTCATCCGTGGTCCCTGCTGCGAACTGACTCAGCGGCCACAGCAGCAGGCATGCGTGAAACGTCAGGTAAACCTTGTGCAACCGGGTGATCGTACTGCTCATGAACACATAGGCGAATAATGCCGACGTGACAAGGAACAGGCCGAAATCCAACCACAACGCATATTCCAAAGTGGTCACCACATTACTAAATATAGGTAGTCATTCCACCTTATCTTAGCACAAACCGGTTTTCTCCGACAATCGGCACCGGCGACTCCGCATGCACGCCGTCAACAATACAATACACGATGTCAGCGGGAAATTCGACATTTTTTTAGCCTTATCCTTCCTTGTCCGTCCCGCTTTCCTCCGCATCCAACGCCGCCAGCCCGGCTTCCGCTTCCTCGCGCGGCAGTCCGCCTCCGGCGAGCCGTTCGTCCGGAAGCTTCAGCAGCCTCTTGTAAAACGCGACGGCCGTTTTCCGATCCGCCCCTTCCGACTCCAGCCATTCGTACAGCCAGTTCTCCGCTTCGGCGTACCGGCCGCGGCGCTCGCACCAATGGGCGAGGCCGAGTGTCAACGACGGCGGCAGCTCCCAGGCGGCAAGCTCCGCAAGCAGCGCCTCCGCTTCTTCGTCGGGGTCCAGCGCCGCGTCGTCGGGTTTCTCCGCCGATACCCGGAGATTCAATTCCAGCGCCTTGAGGCGACGCCGGTACGCCAGTTCTTCGTCTCCCCCGGCATCCGCGACCGCCGCGGCCTCCCTGAGCAGCCGCGCGACGGCGATGATCGCGCCGGCGTCCGGAACACCGGCCGTCGTGTGAAGCTGCGCCAGGTCGTCCGCCGACAGCCGGTCGGCGAGATCCAGCCGGAGCCGCAGATGCTGTTCAAGCCAGTCGTCGATGAAGCGGAGCGCCTGCTCTTGCTCTTGTCTGCGGCGCAAGCCGAGAATGGTGCCGGCCGCTTCGGCCGCCTGCGCGATCATGCGCATGATGTAATCCCGCTGGAACATGCTGTCTCCCTTCCGCGGCGCATCCCGCCGGCGTCATGCTTGTCCCGATATGACCCATTCCGTGAAACCGGCGATCGCTTCCGCCAGCTTCGCGGGCGCTTCCATCATCGACATATGCCCGCAGCCGGCCAGCAGCACGCGGCGGACGTTCGGGCCTTCCGCGTCGATGAAGGTCCGCTCCGGGGCGACAACCGCGTCGCCTTCTCCCGCGACGAGCAGCACCGGCACGGAAGCGCTCCGCACCACGCCGGAACGGTCCGGCCGCGCTTTCATGCCGAGCGCCGTCGCCGCCGCGCCCGCCGGCGAGACGCCGAGCCCGATGGCGGCCGTGCGCGCGACTTTGTCCGGCATGCGCTCGCGGTTCTCCGCTGCGAACAGTTTCGGTGCAAGCTCGTTCACGAAAGGCGCCGCGCCTTCCGCAAGCAGCCGTTTCGCCGTCTTGTCCCGGCCGGCTTTCGCTTCCTCGGTGTCAGGCAGCGGGGTCGAATGGACAAGGCCGAATCCCCGCAGCCGGTCCGGGTGCTTCCCGGCGAAGGCGAGGGTGATGTAGCCGCCGAGCGAATGGCCGAGGACGATCGCCTCGCGTTCGCCGAGCGCATCCAGCAGCCGCAGGAGATCATCCGCGAACTCTTCCATTGCATATACCGTGCCGGCGGGCGCTTCGGACAGGCCGTGGCCTCTCAGGTCCGGCACAATGTACAGACCGCTGCCCTCAAGATGCGGCAGCGTCTCCTCCCAGTAGGCGGAGCTGCCGCAAAAGCCGTGCAGCAGCACGACGGCCGGGTCGGCCTCCCGCCGCTTCCGGCCGTATGTCAAATATGCCAGTTCAGCGCCGGATGCCGCGCGGATCCGGCTTGCCGCAATCGAGATCGGTTCGCTCATGTACGTCCCTCCGTAACCGGCCGGATGTGGCCGGCGTCATTCTCCATGCCTCCGCCGCCGCGGCGGCCGCGCTCTCCGCCATGTCGATGACCAGCGAGAGCGGCGCGGTCATCAGCGCGTAATAGGGCTTCGCCGACCGGGCGGCGACCACCGCCGCGGCGCTGTAATGACCGGCCTCGGGCAGCCGCTTGCCGACGGCTTCGGCCGGCAGCAGCGGGCCGCGGGCAACCGAATACTTTCCGACGTTGGCCGGCGAGCCGAGGCACGCGTCGAAGGCGATCACCGTCTTGCCGGCCGGCAGGCCGGCCAGCACGTCCGGCAGCCGGTCCGCGTCGCAAGGCTCGCGCAACGTGCCGTATACATGCGGCCAGCCGGCCTCCAGCAGCCGGCTCCCGAGCAGCGGACCGAACGCGTCGCCCGTCGACCGGTCCGTGCCGATGCAGAGCATGACGATGTCATCCGGATCCGGCAGCGCGGCGGCGATACCGGACAGAAACCCGGCAAGTCCCGCCGTGTCGACCAGTCTGCGCATCGGGGTTCCGCCCTCCTTCGCTTGTTGGAAGCGCACGCCCGTTCCGGCACGCTTGCCGCCCGTATCCCTTCCATTCTAGCGGAAGCCGGCCGCCGGCCGCAAATGGATTGGCGCCGCGGCTCCCGGGCATGTTACAATGCGGTCATGCGGCGGATGCCGCCGGCATTTCCATATTATAAGGAAGGAAGTTGACCATGACGGATTTGCGCGAACCGACGGAGGACAACATCGCCTTCATGATCGAAGCGATCAAGTCGAGGCTTCGCATGGCGGCCGGAGCGGCATTGCAGGCTTCCCGTTTTCCTCTCGAGCATTATGACGAGATCAAGGAACTGTACGAACTTGTTCAGGCCAAGCCGCATTTCAGCGTCAGCGAAGTCGAAGCGCTGGTGTCCGAGCTCGGGCGTCTGAGCGCTTCGAAGCCGTCAGACGCGTAACGGACCGGAAATTGAGGGGCGGCCGGTCAGCCTTCGCTCGCCGCGGCTGCCTGCGCGTCCGGCGCCTCTTGATCCTCCGCTTCCAGCACCAGCTTGACGCTGATCCGCTTGTTCTCCCCTTTCAGGAAGAAGGCGATCCGCTCCAATTTGTCGGCCAGTTCCGGACCGGGCAGCGTCACGTTCAGTTGATAGGCAAAGTGGTCCTGCTTCGCGCCGGAGAGCGAGTTCCTGAAGTCGCCGTATCCGTACGGCCGCGACTCGGAGCGTTCGTGGATGAGCTGCTCCGGATAGAACTTCTCCGATTTGTTGACCACGCGGTCGTAAATGCGCAGCTTCTTCAGCATCATGTAATATTGGGCCGAATGTTTCAGTCCCCAGGCTTCCCGAATGTCCTTGAGCGTGTAATCGAGCTTGTACCGTTTCAACTGTTCGACCTGTTCATCCGCATCAAGACGCATGAATTCTTCCAAAGGCATAATGGAAACCGCCATTCTCATCATCCCTCCCGCGCCTGAACGGCGATTCTGAACCGGCCAGCCGCATATTATTTTTTTATAATTCCTTCCATATTTTAATAAATAATTGCGGGATAATCAACGTTCATGTCAGGTTCCCATTATATTGAATTTACTGGCATGACAGCCCATCCGAACGCGGACAAAATCAAAAGATCGTCATTGTCCCGACAGGTCGGGACAATGACGATCTTCTTGCCGTTATCCTTGATGCACCGGGCGCCAACCCGCCGATTCCACGAACGCGGCAAACGCGGCCCGGCCGGCGTCGTCGCGCTTGAACACGCCGGCGTCGCACAGCACTTCGGTGAACTTGCGCCCGACTTCTTCCCGCAGCAGGCGCTCCGCTTCCGCCGGCGGCAGCGAGGTGCCGTGCGCGCGCACCAGTCCGGCGAGCCAGCCGGCATGCGGATGCAGCGGATGCGCCGCGTCGGCGAACGCCTCCGGATCGTACGGCTGATCCCCGGCCAGGATGGCCGCGATCTGCCGGAGCTCGCGCTTCAGCCGCCCGGGCAGCACGGCGAGCCCCATCACTTCGATCAAGCCGATGTTCTCCCGCTTGATGTGATGCAGATGGCGGTGCGGGTGGAAAATGCCGTCCGGATGCTCCTCGCTTGTCCGGTTGTTGCGGAGCACCAGGTCGAGCTCATACCGGCCGTCCGCCTTCCGCCGCGCGATCGGCGTAATCGTGTTGTGCGGCTGCCGCGTGCCGTCCGCCAGCGTCGTATGCGCGAGAATGCCGACGGACGGGTCGGAGTGGTCCCGCCAGGCGGCCAGCAGGTCCGCCGCGGCTTCCTCCAGCTCGTCCCGACGCTCGCCCGAGAGCCTGAGAACGGACAGCGGCCAGCGGACGACGGCGCAGCTGACACCCAAATACATCGGATGCCGGTACACCTTCTCCGTCTCCGCCTTCTCCATCGCGAATGGATGGCGTCCGGCCTGAAAGTGGTCGTGGTTCAGGATGGACCCGCCGACGATCGGCAGATCGGCGTTCGATCCGACGAAATAATGCGGGAACCGATCCAGAAAATCGAACAGCCGCGTGAATGTCGCCTCCGTGATCGCCATCGGCACATGCTCGGCGCGGAGGATGATGCTGTGCTCGTTGTAATACACGTAAGGCGAATATTGGAAAAACCAGTCTTCGCCGTTCAGCGTAAGCGGCAGCACGCGCAGGTTCTGGCGCGCGGGATGGTCCGGCCGGCCCGCGTAGCCGACGTTCTCCGGGCAGAGCAGACATTTCGGATAGCTGGACGGCGGCAGCGAGCGGATGCGCGCGATCTCGCGCGGGTCTTTCTCCGGTTTCGACAGGTTGATCGTAATTTCGATGCCGCCGTACTCGCTCGCATGCACCCAGTATTCGTTCTGCCGGACGCGGTCCATCCGGACGTAATTGGACGCGATGTTCAGCTTGTAGAACGCGTCGGTCGCCGCTTCGATGCCTTCGCGCTCCGCCAGCCGGGCGAAGGCGTCCGCCGTCTCCGAAGGCCGCGGCATGATGAGGCCCATGATCCGGGCGTCGAGCAGATCCCGGGAAGTCGTCGTGTCGTCCGGCACGAGCCCGACGGCGATGCCGTAGTCGATCAGCGGCGCGAGAACCGGCGCGGCTTCCGCGGGCACCGGCTCGCTGCCCGCCGCCGTCTCCCCGGCGGCGCCGGGCTCCGTGAAGCCGAACAGGTCAAGCAGCGCGTTGAGCGCCCAGTCCCGGTCCGCCGGCCGGATCAGCCCGTGATGCAGCGCATAGCGGACGAGCCGCCCGATCGCCGCCTGCGCCTGCCGCGCCTGTTCCGGCGTCACCGGCGCGCCGGATGTCGGTTCGGTCATGATGCAGTCCTCCTTGTCATCTCCGGCTCACCGGTCTCCGTACCCTTCGGGGTGCGCCGTGTGCCATGCCCAGGCGGTGCGGATGATCGTGCCGATGTCGGAGCGGCGCGGATTCCAGCCGAGCTCCCGCTTCGCGCGCTCCGGGGACGCGACGAGCACCGCCGGGTCGCCCGCCCGGCGCGGCTGTACGACGACGGGAATGTCCCTGCCCGTTTCGCGGCGCGCCTGCTCGATGATCTCGCGGACCGAATAGCCGCGGCCGCTGCCCAGGTTGTAGACGGCGCTGCCTTCGCCGCGGCGCAGCCGGTCCACGGCAAGCAGATGGGCGTCGGCCAGGTCCGAGACGTGGATGTAGTCGCGGATGCACGTGCCGTCCGCCGTGGGATAGTCGTCGCCGAAGATGGCGACATGCGGCCGCTTGCCGAGCGCCGCCTGCAGCACGATCGGCACGAGGTGCGTCTCCGGGGCGTGATCCTCCCCGATCCGTCCGCTCTCATGCGCGCCGGCCGCGTTGAAGTAGCGGAGCGAGACGTTCTGGATGCCGTGCGCGGCATCGAACCAGCGGATCATCCGCTCCATCGCCAGCTTCGTCTCGCCGTAGGCGTTCGCCGGCTCCGTCTTGTCCGTCTCCTCGATCGGCACGCGCTCCGGTTCGCCGTACACCGCCGCCGTCGACGAGAAAACGATCCGCTTCACGCCGTTCGCCCGCATGCGTTCAAGCAGGCAGAGGGTGCCGTAGACGTTGTTGTGATAATACTTGCCCGGGTCCGTCATGCTCTCCTGAACGAGCGAATTCGCGGCGAAATGGATGACCGCGTCGATCTCGTGCGATCCGAAAATGCGGTCCAGCAGCGCCTCGTCCCGAATGTCGCCTTCATAGAAATGTGTGCAGCCGTCCGCCGCCTGCCGATGTCCGGTCTGCAGATTGTCGAGGACGACGACTTCTTCCCCGCGCTCGAGAAGCGCCGCCGCCGTGTGCGAGCCGATGTAGCCCGCTCCTCCCGTCACCAGTATTGCCATGGTTTCTGCTCCTTTCCGTCCGGTTCGCCCCGCGGGGAGTCCGCTTCTGTCTGACGCATCCGCCCGACGCGCCGCATTCGCCCGCGTCAGACGCAGCCCCGTTCGACGGACTCGCCCCCGGTTCGGCCGGTTCTTTATCTCCCGTTGTTATTCGATCCGTTCGACACCGTTGCCGATCGAGCAGACGTAGAAGTCCGCCTGAAGCCCGGTCGCTTCCGCATAGCGGCTGCCGACCACGCGCTTGAACGTCTCGACCGCGTCCTCGTGCACGAGCGACACGGTGCAGCCGCCGAAGCCGGCCCCGGTCATGCGCGAGCCGAGCACGCCTTCCACGCTGCGCGCCGCATCGACCATCGCGTCGAGTTCCCGTCCCGTCACTTCATACAGGTCGCGCAGCGAGTCGTGGGACGCGTTCATCAGCCGGCCGAACGCCGCGAGGTCGCCCCGCCGCAGCACGTCGACCGACTGCCGCACCCGGTCGATTTCCTCCACGACATGCCGCGCCCGGCGGCGCACCGTTTCATTGCCGATCAGATGTGCATGCGCGCGGAATTCGTCCGGAGTGAGCCGGCCGAGCAGTTCGAGATCCGGGAACGCTGCCTTAAGATCCCGCACCGCCTGCTCGCATTCGCCGCGCCGCTCGTTGTACTTCGAGTCGGCCAGCTCCCGGCGCTTGTTCGTGTTGCCGATGACCAGCTTGTACGCGCCGCTGTCGAACGGCACCAGCTCGTATTCCAGCGTGTCGCACATGAGCAGGATCGCGTGATTCCGGCGGCCGTTCGCCACCGCGAACTGGTCCATGATGCCGCATTTGACGCCGACGAACTCGTTCTCCGCCCGCTGCGCCAGCTTCGCGATCTCCACCGTGTCGGTCTTGTGCCCGTTCAGCTCCAGCAGGCCGAACGCCGTCACGACCTCGATCGACGCCGAGGACGAGAGACCGGAACCGTTCGGAATTTCGCCGCAGTACAGGATGTCGGCGCCGCCGCCGAGATCGAAGCCCATCGCCTGCAGTTCGCGCACGACGCCCTTCGGGTAGTTCATCCAGTCGTCGGCCGGATCGTAGGCGATGCCGTCCAGGCTGATCCGTCCGGCCGCGGGAAAGTTCGTCGACGCGAGCCCGATCGTGCGGTCCGTCCGGGGCCGCGCCAGCATCGTCGTGCCGAACGTCAGCGCCGCCGGAAAAACGTACCCGCCGTTGTAGTCCGTATGTTCCCCGATCAGGTTGACGCGCCCCGGCGCGTGATAGACCCGGAGCCCTTCCTCCGTGCCGCCGTAGCGCTCGATGAATTGCTGTTTCAGACGCGCAAGATCCGCCACTGTCATCACGTTCCTTCATTTCAAGGTTTCGTTCCGCTAGCCCCAGTATAGCGGAGCGAAGCGGGGCAAGCGAATGGCGGAAAGTGAATTCGATATGGATTTTTGTGACTTCATTCGGACGTGCGGATGGCCGTTTTCGCTTCTCTGTGGTATGGTTGAAGCAACAGGTCAATCATGAGGAGATGGAACCATGGAACGCCATCCTGTGGAAGGCCGCAAACCGGAACATTCCCCGCCGTCACGCGGCCCCGCCGAATCGGAGCGCGCGCCGGCGGCACGCATGCCGGCGGAACGCGTGCCGACCTACAGCGTCGTATCCAACCCCGTCTCGATCGAGCACGGCGACCTGAACGTGCTGTTCTCCGGCGAAAGCCAGACCCGGCCCGGACACCGGATCGGCCCGAAGGTTTACGACTTCTGGCTGCTTCACCACGTGCTGTCCGGGACCGGGGTCTACCGCGTCGAAGGGACCGAATACCGGCTGCGCGCCGGGCACGCGTTCCTGATCGCGCCGGGGCGGCTCATCGAGTACGCCGCGGACGAACGCGATCCGTGGCGGTACCGCTGGGTGGCGTTCGCCGGCTCGCAGAGCGAAGCGCTCGCCGCCTCCGCCGGCTTCACGGCGGCGCGGCCCGTGGCCGATGCGGGACGCAGCCTCCGGCCGGCCGCGCTCATCGGCCGGATCCAGCGCGCCTTCCGCGAAGGCGGCAAGCTCGCGCATCTGGAGGCGGCGGGCTGCCTCAGCCTGCTCATGGTCGAGTACGGCAAAGCGCAGGCCCGCGAAGACGCGCCCGTACCCGGCCCCGGAGCCGGGGGCAACGAGCTCGTCCAGCGGATCGTACACTATCTGTCCACGCAGTACGCGGAACCGGTCTCGATCGAGTTGATGGCCGCAACGCTCGGTTTCAGCCGCGCCTACCTGTCCCGCGTCTTCAAGCGGCATACCGGGATGACGCCGGTCGAGTTCCTGCTCCGGCTGCGCATCGATCACGCCCGGCGCCTGCTGCGGGAGCGGCGCGAACTGACGGTGGAGCAGATCGCCGCCTCCGTCGGCTTTCAGGACCCCCTCTACTTCTCGAAGCAGTTCCGCCGCATCTGCGGCATGCCGCCGACGGCGTACCGCGAATCGATGCTCCGGCTGGGAGCGCCATCGCGGGGAGATTGACGAAACAGGTCGAATGCCGTCGATTCCGAAGGAAGCCGGGCGTCCGGTACCGGTTCGATCGGCGTATGGTTTAAATTGGATGAATTTTTTTAAAATTGGTGACAGAAAGGTGGAGGATCTGAAAAAGACGAGGTGGCAGACCAAATGAAGCGTACGTCCAAACCGACGGCGGCCGATACGGATGCGCTGCTCTCCGTCTATCGGTCGAGTCCGTCCCGCGAGAACGCGGCGCGGGTGATCGAAAAGTGCGAGCCGATGATCCGGCTGGCCGCAGCGCGCGTATCGCGCAACCGGCCCGATCTGTACGAAGATTTGCACCAGGTCGGGAGGCTCGCGCTCTTTCGCCTGCTCGGCCGGTACGATTCGGCCGTCGGCGCGCAATTCGAAACGTATGCGATGAAAAGCTTGGTCGGCCATATGAAGAACTATTTGCGCGACAAATCGTGGTATGTTCAGGTGCCCCGCCGCATCAAGGAAAAAGGCATCCACGTCCGGCAGACGATCGACGAGCTGACCGCGCAGCTCGAGCGACCGCCGAGCGTCGAAGAGATTGCGGAACGGCTCGGCCTCACGCGTGACGAGACGCTGGAGGTGCTGGCCGGCCGCGACATGTACCACTATGTCTCGCTCGATACGCCGATTTATGATGACGAGAATCTGTCCACGCTGGGCGACCGGATCGGCCATCCCGGCGACGAGTTCACGGCGGTGGAAAGCCGGCTGGACCTGGAGCTGGCGATGAAAAGGCTCAAGCCGGAAGAAGCCGAGGTGCTGCGGCTCGTGTTCGGTTTCGGTCTGCCGCAGCGGGCGGTCGCCGAACGGCTCGGCGTCTCGCAGATGAGCGTGTCGCGCATGCAGCGGCGGGCGATCGGCAAGCTGAAGCGCTGGCTGTCGGATAACCGCCGCGGCGAGGAATGCCACTGATCCCCTGCGCCGCCGTGAAGGAGTCCCTTGTCCTGCAAGCCCGCCAGCGGGTATGATGGGAGTGATCAAGACAAGCGCGCAATCGCCCGAATGGAGGGACGATATGAATCACCGCATGCTGCGCATGCCGGCAGGCTGGGAATGGCATCTGCTGACCGACGGCCGCGCGTCTTCGGACCTGGCGCCGGGGCCGCGCGTGGGATCGGCGCTGCCCGGGACGGACCGGCCATGGCCGGCATCGCCGCAGATCGGATCGGAACAGCCGGCGCAGGCTTCGGTGCAGTCCGGACAGGAGCAGCCGAAGGCGGGCACGGCGCAGGACGGAGCGGAACAACCGGGGGCTGCATCGACGCCTTCCGCAGCGGGATCGGAAGCGCGGGCGGATTCGGTGCAGGACGGAACGGAAGCGGCGGGACCGGCCGACGGCCGCCCGGCGGGTTTCGGGGTGCAACATGCGGACGCGCCCCGTACGGAAGCGCGGGGCGCGGTCTTGACCGCCGGACGGACACGCGCGGCCGCGCTGGCCGAAATCAAGCGGCAGCTTCCGGAATGCGCCAACTGGCTCGATCAGTCGCTCGAACGGCGGGAGACGCTCGCCGTGTCGACGGAGACGCCGGATGCCGGCGATGCGGCGTTCGGCACGCTGCCGCTGCGGATGTCCCCGGACGAGCACGATGTCTGCCCGCTTCATTACTGGCTGACGGAGAAGCGGCTCGTCACGCTGCAATTCGACCTGCGGTTCATGCTCCGCCTGCAGCGCCCGCCGTGGGACGACCGGCTCGAGCGGGCGGCCGGCGCCCCCGAAGCGTTCGCCGTCATCCTTACGGCGGCGCTTGATGCGATGCGCAGCGGGTTCGAAGCGTTCGAGCGGCGGCTGGCCGGGCTGGAAGCGGACGCGGAACGCAGCGGCCGGCCGATCCCCGTCGAGGTGCTCGCCGAGCTGCAGCGCGGGCTGCTGCAGTGGAACCGGCATTTCCTCGCCGTGGTCGAAGCGGAATCGGCGGCCGCCGAATCGTTCGGCATGCGGTTCACGGACAGTGAACCTTACCGCCGGCTGCAGCGCCGGCTCAGCCGGATCCGCGCGCTCATCGACCGGCACGCCGAAGCGATCGAGGCGCTGACCGCGCTCAGCGGCGCGGCGTCGATGCAGAAGAGCGGCTCTCTGCTCAAGGCGCTGGCCGCCGTCATCGTGCTGCCGGCGCCGGCCGCGGCGGCGGGCGCGCTCTGGGGCATGAACGCCGGCGGCGTGCCGCTCGCCGACAAGCCGTGGGGATTCGCGGCCGTATGCGGCGGCGCCGCGCTGCTCTCCCTCATCCTGTATGGATGGCTGCGCCGGATGACGCGCACCGGCCCGGACCGGACGGCGAGCGGCGGGCGCGGGCGGCAGCCGCGCGCCGCGGCCCGAAGCGCGGCCGCGCACGGCGGCTCGCTTCCGGGATACGGTCACGACGGCGCCGGCGGTGCCGGATGGCAAGCCGGGCAGGACGGACGCGGCATCGGGCAAGCCGGACAAGTCGGACAAGCCGGCCAGACCGGGCTGCCCTCCCGTCTATCCCGCCGGAAGCGCCGGTAGCGAAATTTCCGTGGCACCGGCCCCTGCCGGCGGCTGGCAATTACGGCATCCCGTGCCGTTATTGCCGCCTCGCGACCCGACGGTGGGCCGTTTAACGGCACATGGTGCCGTTAATTGGCGGCGCGCAGCCCATCGGCCCGCCCGATTGCGGGCAATTACGGCATCCCGTGCCGTTATTGCCGCCTCGCGACCCGGCGGTGGGCCGTTTAACGGCACATGGTGCCGTTAATTGGCGGCGCGCAGCCCATCGGCCCGCCCGATTGCGGGCAATAACGGCATCCCGTGCCGTTATTGCCGCCTCGCGACCCGGCGGTGGGCCGTTTAACGGCACGTGCCGTTATGCCGCTCAGCAGCGTCTTCAACATTCACCGCACAACGAATCCCCCCGCCGCGGACGTCACGCCCCGGCGGGGCTTTTTCTCTCCTCCGAATCCGCGGACTCCGGCGCATATTGCACGATCTCGAAGCCGAGATCCTCGATCATCTGATGATCCCGCGACACTTCCTGGCCGGGCGTCGTCAGGTAGTCCCCGACGAACAGCGAATTGGCGGCGTACAGCGCCAGCGGCTGCAGGGACCGCAGGGTGATCTCGCGGCCGCCGGCGACGCGGATCTCCTTGTCCGGGCAGATGAACCGGAACAAGGCCAGCACTTTCAGCGCTTTCCGCGCGGACACCCTTCCGGCGCCCTCGAGCGGCGTGCCTGAAATGGCGTTCAGGAAATTGACCGGGATGGAATCGGCATCCAGCGCGCGGAGAGTGAGCGCCATCCCGACGATCTCCTCGTCCGACTCGCCCATGCCGATAATGACGCCGGAACACGGCGAGATGCCGGCCGCCTTCACCCGTTCGACGGTCTCGACGCGCTGCTCGAAGGTATGCGTCGTCGCGATCCGGCCGTACCGTTCCCGGCTCGTGTTCAGGTTGTGGTTGTAGCGATGCACGCCCGCTTCTGCCAGCTGCTCGGCCTGGCCTTCGCGCAGCAGCCCGAGGCAGGCGCAGATCTTGAGCGGCATCGTCCGTCGGATTTCCCGCACCGCTTCCGCCACTTCCCGCAGTTCCCGGTCGGTCGGACCCCGGCCGGATGCGACGATGCAGAACGTGCCCGCCTTGCGCTCGAGCGCTTCCCGCGCCCCGGCGAGCAGCGATTCCTTGTTGAGCAGGCTGTATCTCGGAATGTCCGCCCGCGAGACGATCGACTGCGAGCAATACCCGCAGTCCTCCGGGCAGAGACCGCTCTTGGCGTTCATGATCATGTTCAGCATGACCTTGTTGCCGAAATACCTGCTCCTGACGCGCCAGGCGGCATGAAGCAGCGGCAGCAGCTCTTCGTCCGGCGCACGCAGCACGTCGAGCCCTTCTTCGACGGTCAGCGGACGGCCGGACAGCGCGGCGTCCGCAAAGGCATTCCAGTCTGTGCGCGGTTTGCAGTCGATATGCGGCATGCGCATTCCTCCATTGTTAACCTTTTGTTAATCACAAAGTTAACAATATCAGCGCATTCGCCTCCTGTAAAGCGCCTGAAGTCGTTCCGGGAGGTCCGAAAGATCCACGACTTCTTTCACCCTGCCCTTCGGCGCCTCATTCACGCGGTCGAATGCGCCCGTGATCCGCATGCTTATCCCCTGCGGCTCTGGCGATTACCCCACAAGGTGAAGAGAATGCCGATCAACGTCACCAGGGAAGCCGACCAGGGCACGGCTCTCAGTCCGCCGCCGATGCCGAAATCGATGACGATTCCGCCCAGATAAGCGCCCAGGGCGTTCCCCAGGTTGAAAGCCGCGATGTTCAGCGTGGAAGCCAGCGTCGGCGCTTCCCTGGCGGTGTTCAGCATGTGCAGCTGCAACCCCGGCACTGTGCCGAACGCGGCCACGCCGAGCAGGAAGACGAGAATCAGCGTCGCGATTTTCCACGGGCTCAAGGCACCCAGCAGCGCCAATGTCGCGGCCAGGAGCACCAGAATGCCGATGAGCGACGGCATCAGCGCGCGGTCGGCCAGCTTGCCGCCGTAAATGTTCCCGATCGTAATCCCGATGCCGAACAGGACGAGAATGTAAGCGACCGAATTGACGGAAAAACCGCTGATATCCACGAGAATCGGCTTGATGTAGGTGAAAGCGGTGAATACGCCGGCAAAGCCGAAAATCGTCATGAGCAGCGCAACCAGCAGGCCGGCCGTCTCAGCACCCCGATCTCGCTGCTCAGCCGGGAAGGCGCGGCTTGAATGCGCGGGACGAGCACCATGACGCCGATCAGCGAAATGATCCCGATGGCGGTGATCGTCCAGAAGGCCGAACGCCATTCAATCGATCACGTGATCACCTCCGCTTCTACATCACATTTTAACCGCAATTGCTTCCGGGAACGAGACGCTCGCCAAGTACAGACGGCCGTTCGGGAAGCGTCCCCGACGGCCGTCGTCCGTGCTCACACTTCGATGTAATTGTTGCGCGCCAGCTTGCGGTACCAGCGGAAGCTGTCCTTCTTGATCCGCTGCTGCGTCTCGTAGTCGACGTAGAGGATGCCGAAGCGCATCGAATAGCCGTACGCCCATTCGAAGTTGTCCATCAGCGACCAGGTGTAGTAGCCCTTCACGTTCACGCCCGATTCGATCGCGCGGGCCACCTGCAGGACGTGCTTCTTCAGATACTCGATCCGGCGCTGGTCGCGCACCCGGCCGTCCGCGCCGGGCTCGTCGTTGTAGCAGGCGCCGTTCTCCGTAATGTAGATCGGGATGTCGCCGAACTCCCGCTTGATGTAGGTCAGCACGTTGTACAGACCCTGCGGGTAAATGTTCCAGCCGATGTCGGTCTTCTCCCAGCCCATCGGCACTTCCTGGAATCCGAAGATGTCGCCTTCTTCCGGATTGTAGCGTCCGATCCCGCCCGTGTAGTAGTTGATGCCGAGGAAATCGATTTTCGAGCCGATCAGCTCCATGTCGCCCGGCTCGATCTTCGGCTTGCCGCCCAGCTTCTCGAACCATTGGACGAGCTTCTCCGGATACTGCCCCGTCATGACCGGGCGGAGGAACCATTCGTTCAACCAGCCGCGCCGGCGCCATGCCGCCTCCACGTCTTCTTCCCGGTCGGAGAACGGCTCCATCCATTCGGTGTTCGGCGCGATGCCGATTTCGCCCTTGATGCCGAGCTCGCGGAACAGGCGGACCGTCTTGCCGTGCGCCACCAGCACGTTGTGCGCAACGTCGATCGCCGTCTGCAGATCGCGCAGACCGGGGGCATGCGCGCCGATATAGTTGGAGAGGAACGAGATGCACCACGGCTCATTGAACGTCGCCCACAGCTTCACCTTGCCGTCGAGCGCCTTGAACACCGTCTCGGCATATTTCAGAAAATGATCGATCGTCTCGCGGTTCGCCCAGCCGCCGCGGTCCTGCAGCGCCTGCGGGAGATCCCAGTGGTACAGCGTCAGCATCGGCTCGATGCCGTGTGCCAGCAGCTCGTCCACCAGATTGCGGTAAAACTCGATGCCCTTCGGGTTGATCTCGCCCGAACCGTCCGGAATGATCCGCGGCCAGGCGACCGAGAACCGGTAGGACGTGATGCCGAGATCCTTCATCAGCTTGACGTCGTCCTTGTACCGATGGTACATGTCGCACGCGACATCGCCGTTGTCGCCTTCCCATACTTTGCCGGGCGTGCGGCAGAACGTGTCCCAGATCGACAGGCCGCGCCCGTCTTCCCGGTATGCCCCTTCCACCTGGAATGCGGCGGTGGCGGCCCCCCAGACGAATCCTTTCGGAAACTGCACGATAGCCAAATCCACTCTCTCCTTCCGTTATTTTGCGCACATGATGAACAGATGGACGCGGTCGCCGCGTCCATTTTCGCTTCATGTCTTCCATTGTAAAAGATAAACGGACCTGTTCCACTCTCCTGTTTGGCCATGGTTGTATGCGATTTTGTCATTGGCTGGAAAAATACTGGAACGGTCCAGGAGTTTCCGGCTTGCAATCCGACATGTTCGGCGGCTTTCCGTCATAAGTTTCCTTGAGGCAAAAACGGGGCGGGAGGCGGAGCGCATGTCAGAAGTAACGAGGGGATGGAGCGCAAGGCGCGCGCTGCTGCTGCTGGCCGTCTTGAGCCAGGCCTACGCGCAATACAAACGTCCGGCCGGCCCGATCGTCCTGCCGCATCCGTACCGGATGACGGCCGCCATCGCGGGCAAGGCGTACGCGGACGATCAGACGGCGTTCGCCTTCCTGGTCGAATCGGAACGGGACGCCGTCCTCGCGTTCCGGGGCACGATCCGCACGGATGAATGGGTGTCGGACGCCATGGCCCGGCAGATCGCCTGTCCGTTCGATTCCCGCATGGGTTGGACCCATGCCGGATTTACGGACATCTACGAATCCATGCGTGGCAAAATAGCGGAAGCGCTGGAGACGATCGCTTCCGCCAAACCGCTGTTCATTGCCGGGCACAGCCTGGGCGGCGCGCTGGCCGTGCTCGCCGCCGCCGAGCTGGCGTCCGGCGGGCGGCAGCCCGTCGTCTACACCTTCGGCGCGCCGCGCGCGGGCAGTCCCCGCTTCGCCTGCCGTTACGACAAGCTGGTGCCCGATTCCTATCGTGTCGCCAATCCGCATGACATCGTCACCCGGCTTCCGCCCCCGATCTGGTGGTCGCCGAGGACGAACGCCTTCTACTTCTACCGGCATGTCCGCACGCGGATCGGCGTCGCGTTCCGTTCCGGCCGACGGTCGGGCAATCATTCGCTCCGCGGCTATTTCCGCTCGCTCGCCCTCCGGGACCCCGCCTATGCGGCATCCCTCTGGGCGTCGGTCGGAACGGATGAAGATTGATGGACCGATCGCATGCTTTCATTGACCGTCCGTCGGGCGGTCTTCGACCTCGGACAAGCCGCGGCGTTTGACAGCGCGCCTGGTGAGAATCTCATGGGTGACGACCGCCGTGAGAACGATGAAAGCCAGCACGATGAACCATGCCGACTCACCTGTGTAGAACGTCACTGTAACCCTCCTATCCAATCTGGAATTCAAGCGCATTGTTCATGAAACGTGAACTGCTTTTCCTGATTATAGGAGAATTGCACGAAAAAATCAAGGATTTTTTCACGTTTCATGAATGGTAAAAGGGGTTTGTTCATTCATCGTGTACTATGTTATCAACTCTACTAACACGATAGACGGGTGAAAGCGCCATGATCGGCGAAAGACTGCGGAAATTGCGCAAAGCGAAAGGCATGACCCAGGAACAGGTGGCCGCCTACCTGAACGCCGCCAAATCCACGGTCTCACAATATGAGAACAATGTGAACGAACCGGATCTGCAGACGTTGGTCAAACTGGCCGACCTGTTCGGCGTGTCGGTCGACTACCTGTTCGGCCGCGGCGAACCGGCCGACAAGAAAGAGGAAACGGCCGACTGGCCGCATCTGTTAAAGGAGAAATTGACGGAAGAGGAAGCGGAATATTTGCAGGAAAGCCTGGCCATGTATCGGAAATGGAAGGCGCGCCGCTCGAAGGATCGGCGGGGAACGACGTGACGCGCGCCCCTGAACGGATCGACACCGCGCTCGTCACGGGCGCGGGCGGGGGCCTCGGGCTCGAGACCGCCGTCGCCCTTGCGGAAAGCGGTTACCGCGTCGCCGCCGGCCTGCGCGACATCTCCCGCGCGAACGCGCTGCTTGAGCGGGCGCGGGTAAACGGCGCGGCGGACCGGATCCTCCCGCTTCAGATGGATGTGACCGACGCGGGCCAGATCCGGACGGCCGTGCGGGAGGCGGAGTCCGCCTTCGGCGGCATCGGCCTGCTTGTGAACAACGCCGGCTTCGCCGCGGGCGGCTATACCGAAGCATTGCCGCCGGAGCTGTGGCGCCGTCAGTTCGACGTGAACCTGTTCGGCGCCGTCGAGACGGTCCGCGCCGTCCTGCCCGGCATGCGCCGGCGCGGCTCGGGCCTGATCGTGCAGGTCGGGAGCATCAGCGGGCGCATCGGCCTGCCCGGCTTCGCCGCCTACAACGCGTCGAAATTCGCCCTCGCCGGCTGGAGCGAGGCGCTGCGCCACGAGCTGCGCCCGCTCGGCATCGACGTCGCGCTGGTCGAGTTCGGCGCTTACCGGACGGGCATCTGGGCGAAAGGATTCGCCGGCCTGCCGGAGGATACGCCCGAAGACTACCGCCCGCAATTCCGGCGGATGCTCGAGCTTGCCCGGCGGTCTGCGGAACGGACGCCGGACGCGCGGCTTGCCGCCGCGCTCATCGTCCGCCTCGCGCGCGGACGTCCCCGCCGGTTCCGCTATCCGGCCGGGGCGGGCGTCCGGCTCGCGCTCGCGGCGCATGCGCTGCTGCCCTGGCCGCTCTACGAGCGGCTGATTCAGGCGATGCTGCGCGGGTAAGCCATCCGCAATGCACACACAAAGGCGGGGCCGCCATCGGGTCCCGCCTTTGTTGTGCGCGAGTGAGCATTGTGGTGCACATCTGCACCGGATTGCCCGCCGCATGCCCATTGTCGACCTCACATGGTGCATATCTGCACCAGATCGGCGTCCGGTCACGGCAGCAGGTAGAACAGGATGGCGCAGAAATGCAACGCCGATCCGGCGAGGACGAGCAGATGCCATACGGCGTGGTGGTATTTCAGCCTTCTCCACAGGAAGAAGACCGTGCCGACCGTGTAGGCGGCGCCTCCCAGGACGAGCAGGACGAGCCCTTCGGCCGCCATCCGCTCGGTCATCGGCCCCCAGGCGGCGACGATGATCCAGCCCGTCGCCAGATACAGCAAGGTCGACACGACCGGGTATCGCCCCGGAAAAAGCGACTGGAACGCGATGCCGAGGACGGCCGCGGTCCAGACGATGCCGAGCAGCGTCCAGCCGAGCGCGCCCTGCACGGCGTGCAGCACGACCGGCGTGTAGGTGCCGGCGATGAACAGATAAATGCAGGCGTAATCCGCGATCTCCGCCCATCGTTTCGCCCGGCCTTCCGGCAGGCTGTGGACGAGCGTCGATGCGGTGTAGACCAGGAGCATGGCGATGCCGAACACAGTGAAGCTGAAAACGTGCAGCGGCGTGCCCTTGACGGCCGCGAACAAGACGAGCAGCACGAGCGCCGCCAGACTGAGCACGGCCCCGATGCCGTGGGTGACGGCGTTCGCGAGCTCCTCTCTCCGGGTAAACGTACAGGTTTCGGTCAATATTTTTCCTCCCTTGCCCCGGGGTGCATGCGGCGCCGGCCACAACCGGACGGCATGCCTTGGCGGCCCGGGGCGTTCCTGCCATTATACGCCTATTCGGGAGAAAAAGCGAATGCGCAAAAAGGGACTCCGCTTCTTCCGCGAAGTCCCTCGAAGTCCTTCTTCCGCCGCCGAGCCTCAAAATCCGCGTTCGTATTGTTTCGGGGCGATCTCTTTGGAAAGCCCGGTCGTCTCCCGGATCGCGTGCAGCGACCAGTACGGATCGTACAGCATGCCGCGGGCGACGCCGACGAGATCGGCATCGCCGTTCCGGAGCACCATCTGCGCCACCTGCGGATTGTCCAGCCGGCCGACGGCGATGACCGGAACGCCGAGCGCTTCCTTGAACGCGCGGGCGTAAGGCACCTGGAAGCCGGGCGTGTCCGAAGGTTTCCGTTTGCCCGGCTTGCCCTCGCCGCCCGACGATATGTCGAAGATGTCGACTCCCGCCGCCTGGAGCCGCTTGCCGAAATCGATCGAGTAGTCGATGTCGTAGCCGCCGTCGACGTATTCGACGGCCGACAGCCGGAAGATCAGCGGCATGTCGGGCGGCAGCACCGCCTTGACGGCCCGGACGACTTCTTCGGCGAACAATACGCGGTCGCGGCCGTATTCGTCGTCGCGCCGGTTCGAATACGGCGAGAGGAACTGGTGGATCAGGTAACCGTGCGCGCCGTGCAGCTCGACGGCGTCGACTCCGGCTTCCACCGCCCGTCTGGCCGACTCGGCGAATTTGACCACGAGCCCTTTCACTTCCTCCGTCGTCAGGGCGCGCGGCGTTCTGTACCGCTCGCTGTAGGCTTCGGCCATCGGACCGACGGGCACCGGCTCGTCCTCCGCCTTCCGGCCGGCGTGCGCGATCTGGATCGCGACCTTCGCGCCGTGCTCCTGGCACGCGCGGATGATGCGGCGGAACGCCGGCACATGATCGTCCGACCAGAGACCGAGGCAGCGGTTCGAAATGCGGCCGGCCGGCTCGACGTTCGTCATCTCGATGATGATCAGCCCGGTGCCGCCGACCGCGCGGGATACATAATGGACATAATGCCATTCCGTCGGCATGCCGTCCTGGCCGTGCGCCGAGTACTGGCACATGGGCGGCATGACGATCCGGTTGCGCAGCTTGAGCCCTTTGTGTTCAAACGGCGTCTCCAATCCGACCATCGTTTCACGTCCTTTGCAAATTATTGCTTGTACGCAAGCATTTCGCACATTCCCATTATAAAATATCTTCCTTGGCCGGAAAAATCGGATTTTTCGATCGTTCACCCGCATCCAGTTTCCCGGCCCGTGTTGCGGTTGTGCTATAATGTTCAGGAATTCATCACGAGAAACGGAGGACAAGACCGATGGGAACCATACTGTGCCTGCACGGATTCGGCCCCGAAGAACAGGAGAAAATCCGCCGGGCAGCGCCCGGTGCCACCATCGTTTTCGGACGTTCGGCCGAAATCGGGCCTGACGTCTATCGGGATGCGGAAGCGGTGTGCGGCTGGAACGACCGGGTCGCGGAAATTTGCCTGCAGGAAGGTGCGAAGCTGCGCTGGGTACAGACGTGGTCGGCCGGCATCGACAGCCTGCCGCTCGAGAAGCTGCGGCAGCGCGGCGTGCTGCTCACCGACGCCGCCGGCGTGCACTCGGTCGCCGTGGCGGAGACGGCCCTCGCGCACATGCTCGGCCTGACGCGGGGCATCCATATCGCCGTGCGCAGCCAGATGGCCGGGGAATGGCACCGCCCGTCCGAGCTGTCGGAACTGTATGGACGGACGGCGCTCATTGTCGGCGCCGGCGCCATCGGCACACGGATCGCCGAACTGGCGCGCGCCTTCGGCATGCGCACGATCGGCATCCGCCGCACGCCCGCTCCGCAGCCCGCCTACGACCGGGTGGACGGAATGGACAAGCTCGACGAGGCGATCGCCGAGAGCGACTATATCGTGAACGTGCTGCCGGATACGCCCGAGACGCGCGGCATTTTCGACGAAGCGCGTTTCCGCCTGATGAAGCCGACCGCGTTCTTCATCAATGTCGGACGCGGCGCGAGCGTCAAGACGGAGGCGCTGGTCGAAGCGTTGCGCGAACGCCGGATCGCGGGCGCCGGGCTCGACGTGTTCGAGGAGGAGCCGCTGCCGTCCGGGCATCCGCTCTGGGCGCTCGACAACGTCATCCTGACGCCGCACACCGCCGGCCACACGAACCGGCTGAAAGAGCGGGTCGCCGATCTGTTCGCGGCCAACCTGGAGATCTATCTGCGCGGAGAGACGGACCGGCTGATCAATCTCGTCAACTACGACAAAGGCTACTGAGCCGGGGAAGGCGGCCGTACCGGCCGGAGCGAGCGGACCAGCCAGTCCAGGACCGCCGCGGCCGTTCGCTCCAGGTTCGTCGTCTTCGCCGCCGCGCCGGACGGCCCGTGCTGAAAATAGTCCTTGTGCCCGCCGTCGATCGTGATGGCGGCGATATGGCCCGGCGCCCACCGGCGCGAATCCCAGACCGGAATGCCGGCGGCGGCTTTGCGGATGCCGCCCCACGTGCCGAGCCGCGTGATCGGATCGCGGATGCGGCCGCGTTCGTCCGTCGCATAGAAATACGCCGTCCGGTCCCGCAAGGCGGGATGGATGCGCACCTTCGGCGAGCCGATCTGGACGATTCGGCAGTCGCGCACGGCGCCCTCGGCCAGCAGGCGCCGCCCCGCATGGTAAGCGGCGACGCCGCCGCCGCTGTGGCCGATCAGCACGACGACGCGGCCCGCCGAACGCTCGCGGATCGCCTCGACGATCGGCTCCGCCGGCGCCTCAACCGCGCTGCTTCGGGGCTCGGCCGGTTGCGCGGCTGCGCCGTGCCGCGGCGAGCCTTCGGCCGATGCATACTCGCCGGCAGCTTCCATCTGCAAATCGCCCAGCCGGTCGATGGCAGGCTGCAGATTGTCAGCCGCGAGCGCCAGCCTGCGCGCCACATCCCGCGCCACTTCCCGCAGCTGGCGGTGCAGCGGGATCGTATGGTCGCCGTACGGGTACAACACGTGTACGTCAGCGTCCGCATACCCCGCCTCGATGCTCATCGCCTTCAGCCGTTCCGCCGGTTCCCGGAAATAGGTCGGCCACGTCTTGACGCCGGCAAGCAGATACAGATCGACACCGCCATTCATGATGCCTCAGCCCCTTTCCGACATGGTGCTCCGATCGCATGGATGCTCCTCCTATGTTCTCCTCCGATGCAGTATCCGTGTGCGGAATCTTCTCTCCGATGATCCTGTCTCCGGTTGCGATGTCCCCGGTTCGGGAAATTGTTCCGTACATAGTGTTGCTCCGATTGCGGCACCTGATCCGATTGTGATGCTTGATCCGACTGCGTTGCTGTTCTGAATTGTGAAGCTGCTCCAGTCCGAGTTGTTGCCCGTTTGTGATGTTGTTCCGAGCGTGAATTTGATCCGTTTGTAATGTTGCTCCGATCGTGATATTGGTCCGTGTGTGATGTTGCTCCGAGCGTGATGCTGGCCGGATTTTGCGATGCTGCTCCGAGCGCGGTGTTGCCCCGTTTGCGAAGTATTTCTCCGTTTGCGAGCCATCCGGTATGACCCATTATGCCGTTGCGCCGCGTTGTTTTCCAGCCGGGTTTGGATGGTTGAGCCTGCCGGTCGCCCGGTAAGGCAATTGCTGTCTTCACCAAATTTCTTCCGCCGTCGCTCGGGGTGTCCCCCGACACAAGGCTTCCTGAATCGAACCGCAGCACATTGATCCCGAAGACGGGATGAATTGGCGAAGTTTTTTCCTCTATTTTTGATTTTCGAGCCCAAATCCGCAAAATAGAAGAAATAACTTCGCTTATTCTCGAAAAACATGCACAAAACGGATGTTTTTCCGAAAACAGGAGAAAATTTTTCTTTTATTTTCGTTGAAAACGCGATTCTCTCCGAAATTGATGAAAATTTTTCGCTTATTGTGGCCAGGCTGGCCGGCCGGCGCGGACAAACAAAATCCCCGCCCCGCATAGGGGCAGGGACGTACCGTCACAGCTGCAGCACGATTTCGTGCCGCGCGCCGTCGTCGACCAGGTCGACGTACCATGAGCCGGGCGCGGCCGTAGGCGATGCCGGCGCATGGTTTGCCGAAGCCTCGCCGGATGCCGGCGCAGGTCCGCCGTCAGCCGCGCCCATCGCTGCCTCCGGCTCAAGTCCTCCGCCGCCCGCGCGCCCCGGCTCCGCCGGCACCGGCTTGCCGTCGACCGTAAGGCCCGGCCCGGTACCGCCGGACTGCCGATTCCGCACCTCGATCGCGTACACGCTGCCGCCGTACCGGTACTCGGCCGAATAGCCCGGCCATCCCGCCGGAATCCGCGGTTCCAGGAACAGCCGGCTGCCTTCCCTGCGGATGCCGAGAATCCACTCAAGCCCGGCCTGGTACATCCAGCCGGCGGCGCCCGTGTACCACGTCCAGCCTGCCCGGCCGCGGTACGGATTCGACATGTATACGTCCGCCGCCATGGCATACGGCTCGCCGAGGTACACGCCGATGTCGCGGGGCGACGAGGTGTGCCGGATCGGGTTCAGCAGATCGAACAACTCGAACGCCTTGTCCCCGTCGCCCAGGACGGCCCAGGCGACGATGCTCCAGATGACGCCGTGCGTGTACTGGCCGCCGTTCTCCCGAATGCCGGGCGGATAGCCCTGGATATAGCCGGGCGACGGATCGGTCGTGTCGAACGGCGGCGTCAGCAGCCGCGCGACCAGTGCCGTCCGATCGACCAGCTCGCGGTCGAACGACTGCATCGCCCGCAGCGCCCGCTCGGGCGGCGCGCCGCCCGAAATGACGGACCATGACTGGGCGATCGCGTCGATGCGGCATTCGCGCCCGCCGTTCGTGCCGAGCCATTCGCCGCCGTCGGTGAACGCCCGCCGGTACCATTCGCCGTCCCACGCGTGCCGGTTCAGCGCCTCCGCAAGCGACTCCCGCGTCCGCCGCATTTCGGCGGCCCGGACACCGTCGCCGCGCCGTTCGCATACCCGCGAGAACAGATCCAGCACCGTGATCAGGAACCAGCCGAGCCAGACGCTCTCGCCCCGGCCTTCGCTGCCGACGCTGTTCATCCCGTCGTTCCAGTCGCCGATGCCCATGAGCGGCAGGCCGTGGCTGCCGAAGCGGAGCGCGCGGCCGATCGCGCGCAGGCAGTGCTCGTAGACCGTGCCGGCTTCGTCCGATTCGACCGTCTGCTCGTAGCGCTCATGCTCGCCTTCGCCCAGCTCCTCGCTGACCAGGAACGGCCGCGTCTCGTCCAGCAAGCTCATGTCGCCCATGTGCAGCACATAGCGCGCGGTCGCGTAGGGCAGCCAGAGCAGGTCGTCCGAATAGCGGGTACGGACGCCCCGCTTTGTCTCCTCGTGCCACCAGTGCTGCACGTCGCCTTCCCGGTACTGATGGGCGGCGTGGATCAGAATTTGCTTGCGCGTCAGATCCGGCCGGGTATGCAGCAGCGCCAGTGAATCCTGGAGCTGGTCGCGGAAGCCGTACGCGCCGCCGGACTGATAGAAGGCGGAGCGCGCCCACATCCGGCAGGAGAGCGTCTGATAGAGCAGCCAGCCGTTCAGCAGCATATCCATCGCGGGATCGGGCGTTGCGACCCGGAGCTGTCCGAGCGTCTCCGCCCAGAAGCCCGCCGCTTCGCCGAAAGCATCCCTGCACCGCTCCACGTTCGCATACGCCGAGACGAGCGCCCGCGCTTCTTCAATATCCCGGCCGCAGCCGAGCAGGAGGCATACCGTCCGCTCGGCGCCCGGTTCCAGCTCGATCACCAGCTGCACGGCGCCGCAGTTGTCGGCGAACCGGCCCACGGCCCCCGACAGGGTCCGGCGCTTCATCGCCGCCGGCTCGGCCATGCTGCCGCCCCGGCCGATAAATTCGCGCCGGTCGGCCGTGCAGACGGCCGGCCCGCCTTCGCCTTCATCCGCGGCGATGCCGAGAAACGCCGTCTCGGACCGGAACGTCTCCTGCCAGGCGTTGCGGGCGTACAGCGCCCTGCCGTCCCATTCCGACCCGATGTACGGCGCGCCGTTTTCCCGGCTGACGCCGAGCACCCAGGAGACATACCCGGTAACGGACAGACGGCGCCGCCGGTTCCCCGTGTTCACGAGGCGGATCTCCGTAATTTTCACGGGATCGTGCCGCGCGGTGAACACCGTCATCGTCTGGCGGATGCCGAAGCATCGGCGCTCGAACCGCGAATACCCGCGGCCGTGGGAGACGACCGCCGCGCCCGGACCGCCGGCCGGCGCCGGGGTGATCGACCAGAACCGCCCCGTCTCCTCGTCGCGGATGTAGCACGCTTCCCCGGCCGGATCGAGCACCGGATCGTTCGACCAGGGCGTCAGCTTGAACTCGCGGCTGTTCCGGAACCAGGTGTAGCCCGTGCCGCGCTCGGTGATCAGGAAGCCGAAGTCCGGGTTCGCCGCCACATTCGACCAGGGAGCGGGCAGGCTTTTGCGTTCGGGCAGCACGATCCGGTACTCGGAACCGTCCGGGACAAAACCGCCCCAGCCGTTCCACAGCACCAGCCCTTCCCGCGCCTCTTCCGCCAGACCGGCGTCGACATCCGCCGCTTCGGCGTCCGCGGCCGCCGGCACAAATGCCGGCGCAGCCGCCTTGGCCGCCGCGGACATGATGCGCAGCTGCGCGCGCAGGCTGGACCCGTCCAGGCGGAGGATGATCCGGGCGGAGGCGGCGAGCAGCCGCTTATCCTCTTCCCGCAGCTGATCGGCACTCAGCGCGTACGTATGCCCCGGACGGTCGTCGTACATGCGCGGCACGGACTGTTCGATCAGCCGCGTGAGACGGTCGCGCAATTCCTGCTGGTAACCGCCTGGCGATTCGATCAGGAACACCAGATCGAACACGATGCCGCCGCGGCGCAGCCATTCGTGGCAGCGAATGAGCTCCGCCGCCGTCGCCGTGCCCGCGGTATCCTGCGCCAGCACAAGCACGATCGGCAAATCGCCGGAAATGCCGAGCGGCCACAGCTCGGACTGGCTGAACGGGCCGCGGCCAAGCGCCTCGGCCCGCTCCGCCTGCAACGGCGGCGTATACAGCACGCGTCCCGCCAGGACATGGCAGAGCGAAGCTTCCGCCGACTGCATGTGCAGGTGATGCAGCTCGATCCGGCTGCGCGTCCAGGCGAGCTGGAAGGCGCGCTCCACCTGCTGCGCCGTGCTGAATCTGCCGTACAGCTCGAGCGCTTCCTCCCGCGATGCGGCCGTCCCCGTGACGACGATCAATTTCACCTGGCCGCCCGCCGGCACGGAAAATCGCCTGCGCACGGCAAAGATCGGGTCGACCACTGCGCCGACCGTGCCGGTGAGCCGCGAACGGATCGCCTGCGGTTCCCGCATCGCCCCGCCGCGCCCGATGAACCGCGCCCGGTCGGTCTCGTATTCGATGGGACCGACCGATTCCCCGCACGGAATGAGTCCGTGCACCGCCCAGACCGGCCGGTCGCCGCCGCTCCGCGGTCTGCGCCGGGCAAACAGCGCTTCCTGCCCTTCATCGAACGACGTTTCGATGAACAGCTTGCTGAACGCGGGATGCGCCGCGTCCGCCGCCGGTTCGGCCAAGGCCAGTTCGACGAAGGTCGTCGCCTCGAGCAGCCGGGCGGTTTCGCCCAGGTTCGTGATCGTAATCCGGCGGATTTCCGCGTTTCCTTCGGCCGAGACGCATATATCCATCGTCGTCCGGATGTCGCCGTCCCGGCGCATGAACCGCGCCTGCTCCAGCGAGAACTCCGCCGCGTATTCGTCCCCGGCCGAACCGGTCGGGTGCCATGCGGCCGACCAGACCGTCTCCCCCTCGACATCGCGGATGTAGACGCCGCTTCCCCACTCGTCGGCGCAGGCGTCTTCCCGCCAGCGCGTCACCGCCAGCCCGTCGCTGCGCATGAAGCCGTTCCCGGAGGCGGTGACGACGGTCGTGAAGGACCCGTTCGACAGCACGCATACTTCCGGATGCGGCGGATGCGGCGTGCGGAACGTCCGCTGCGGCGCCTTCAGCCGCTGGTCCGGATCCTGCATGCGGAGCGGCGCGGCGGCCGCGTGCAGCACGAGCGCCGGACGTTCGGGCACCCGCTCCTGCAGCAGCAGCTCGGCGGAGCGGACGCGCTTGTCGGCATGGAAGCGGTCCACCATGCTGGAATCCAGCAGCAGATTGCCGAGGGTGAGCAGCATCATGCCCTGGTGGTGCGCCATGAAGCTGCGGATCACGACGCTCGTTTTGCCCTCGGGCAGACGTTCGCGGGTGCAGTCGATCGCTTCGTAGTAGCCGTATTCTCCGCGCGCGCCGAGCGCTTCCATTTTCCTCAGTTCATCCATCGCGAGCCGCGGCTCGTAGGGCAGCACCATGACCGTGGCGTAAGGCGCGACGACGAGATCCGTCTCAAGGCCGCGCTTGAACCCGAGGCCGGGCACCCCGAACGCCCGGTATTGATAGTTCATCTGGAAGTCGAACGCATAGTAGCCCGACTCCGAAATGCCCATCGGCACGCCGCGCAGCCGCGCGTACTCCGCCTGCTTGCGGATGACGGCGCGGTAGGTGGCGTCCCAGACCGTCCCTGCGTAGGTGCGCATGAGCAGCGGCGGCATCAAATATTCGAACATCGTGCCCGACCAGGAGACGAGCGCCTTGCCGCCGCCGGTCCGGGTCATGGCGCGGCCGAGCTTGAACCAGTGCGAGACGGGCACCTGTCCGAGCGCGATCGCGACGAAGCTGGCCTGCCGGGCTTCCGAGGCGAGCAGATCGTAAAGAATCGTCTCTTTCTCCCCGGTTGCGGTGTGGCAGCCGAGGCTGAACAACTTGGTTGCGGGATCGAACAGCGGCCGGAAATCGGTGCCGGCGATGAGCGCCTCCATCCGCTCGATGAGCCGGCGTCCGCGGGCTGCCCAATCGCCGGTTTCGGCCTGCGGGCGGGACAAGCCGTACGCGCCGACCGGTTCCGCCGACGCCTCAAGATCGGCCGTCACCGGCTGCAGCCGCTCCGGTCCGCGCGGCGCGGACGGCTCCCGTTCCCCGGTGGTCGACGCCATGCGCTTACCGGCGCCCTCCTCCGCTTCTCCGTCCGGATAATCGCGCCTGAGCCACTCGGCGAGCCCTTCCTTCGCGGCGATCAGGCAGCCGACCAGGTTCCCCGAGTCGACGGTCGACACGTATTGCGGCGGCAGCGGACGAAGCGTCTCCGTGTTGTACCAGTTGTAGAGGTGGCCGTTCCATTTTTCCATCCGCTCGACCGTGCCGATCGTCCGCTCCAGCCGCTCGATCATGCCGGGCGTGTCGATGAACCCGAAATCCCGCGCCGTCACCGTGCAGGCGATCAGCATGCCGATGTTCGTCGGCGACGTGCGGTGGGCGACACCGACCGGCGGATCGATCTGCACGTTGTCCGGCGGCAGCCAGTTGTCCCGCTCCGTCGTGTAGTCTTCATAGAAGCGCCAGATATCCGCGGCCAGCTTCCGCAGTTCGTTCCGCTCCGCCTCCGTCAATCCGTCTTCGCCGGCCGGAGCGGACTTGTCCAACCAGCCGATGACGACGGGAGCCGCCGCCCAGATCGCGGCAAGCGAAAGGCCGATGGCCGTCTGGGCGGGCGAAGCGGCGAAAAACGCCAGAATTCCGGTCGCGATGGCAAGCGCAAGCCCCCATTCCAGCCCCATCAACCGGCGCGGGCTGAGCCGCTCGACTTCCGCCGAGCTGATCCATTCCAGCAGTTTCCGGCGGGAGACGGCCATCCGGTAGAGCGCCCGGGCGATCGCGTCGACGGTCATGACCGCCTGATAGGGCAGCGTCGCGAGCGCCGACAGCGACTGCCCGGCGGCTATGGCGAGGACGGACGGACGGCGGATGAGCCGCCCGGGCGCGGCGAGCGCGCGCCACACCGGCATCGCCAGCGTCGCCAGCGCGATGACGGCGACGGCCGTTCCGGATCCGGCCGGCAGGAGCATGGCCAGCACGAGCAGCACGAGCAGCCCGGGGGTGAGCAGGCTGCGGCGCAGATTGTCGGTGATCTGCCAGCGCGTCAGCGGCGACAGGTCGACGCGCCGCTTCCGCCCGCTGCGGTCTTCCGCCGTGCGGCGCAGCCAGCCCAGCAGCTGCCAGTCCCCGCGTATCCAGCGGTGCTGCCGGTGCTGGTAGGCGCTGAACGTCGCCGGATGGCCGTCCACCAGCTCGATGTCGGGCAGCAGCCCGCTGCGCAGGAAGCCGCCTTCCAGCAGATCGTGGCTCAGCACCCGGTTGTCCGGAATGCGCTCGCGGAGCACCGCGCGGAACGCGTCGACGTCGATGATGCCTTTGCCCGTAAAAATCCCGACGTCCAGACCGTCCTGGTACGGGTCCGACACGGCGAACGCGTAAGGATCGATGCCCGGTTCGCCGGACCAGAGTCTGGCGAACCGGGAACGCATCGCCGATTCGTGGCTGACGCCGATGCGCGGCTGCAGGACGCCGTAGCCTTCCTCCACGCGCGTGCCTTCCTTGTTCAGCCGCGGACGGTTGTACGGGTAATGCATCGTCCCGATCATCCGCTGCGCCGCGCCGATCGGGAGCTGCGTGTCGGCATCCAGCGTGATGAGGTAGCGGATGCCGGGCAGCACCGACGGATCGCCGACGCGCACGGCGTAAGACGTGTTCGATTCGCCGCGCAGCAAATCCGCAAATTCGACCAGCTTGCCGCGTTTCCGCTCCCAGCCCATCCAGACTTTGTCCGCTTCGTTCCAGGTTCTGCGCCGGATGTACACGTGAAATGTCGAACCGCCTTCCGAGCCGTATGCCCGGTTGAGCGCCTCGATGGCGCGGACGGCTTCATCGGCGATCGCCTGGTCCTCTTCCTTCGTCTCCGCGTCCGCATCGGCGAAATCGCCGAGCAGCGCGAAATGCAGATTCGGGTCCCGGTTGGCAAGATAATGGAGTTCGAGGCGCTCGGCGCTCTCGCGAACCTGCGAGGGGCTGGTCCAGATCACCGGCACGACGACCATCGCCGCGGCGTCATCCGGAATGCCCGTGGAATAGTCGTAGCGCAGCAGCGGCCGCGACTGGCAGTACGCGCAGATGGACTGGTGCACGATCTGCACGGCCCATTCGCTCGCCGGAAACGCGAGCAGAAGCGCCGTCACCGCGGCCAGGACGGCCTGTCCGCCGGAGGCGCCGAAAGCGGGCGCCGCCAGCCAGACGGCGAGCGCCCACAGGGCGGCGAAAACGCCGGCCAGCGCGCCGAAGTAAGCGGGAAGGCGCATCTGTTTGATCGCCGCCCGGGGCATGGCGCGCGGTTTCGCGCACAGTTTCAGCGCGCGCCAGAGCGCCCGGACGCCGCGCGGATCAAGCAGATAATACGCCGCGTAGGCCGGGCGCGGCAGGATGCCGCCGTCCTGGCAATTCTGCTCCTCGGTCTGGCCGGTCCGCAGCGCATCGGCCTTCCCGGCCTGCGTCACGTCGGCCCGCACCTGTTGACCGGCGCGGTCCGGGCGCTCGCCATAGCGGGCGGCAAGTTCCACCGCCTGTTTCGCCGCCAGCGTCTCGGGCACGCGCATGCGTCGGGCCAGCACCTGCACCCGGCCGAGCAGCACCTGCCGGCTGGAAGCGTCGAGCAGCGGGTACGTGCCCGCCGCCTCCGTCCGGAGCACCCGGTCGACATGGCAGAGCCGCTCGAACATGCCGCTCCAGTCCAGGCGGTCCAGCCGCCGCAGCGATTGGATCGCGTGGCTCGCCGACACTTCGTACGACGCCTGCAGCCTGTGCTCGTGCGCGATGATCCGCTCCAGACTTTCCTGTTCCGGGTCGAGCCGGCAGACGAGCCATTCCCTCACGTCGCCCGCGTATTCGGCCATTTCGCCGAGCCGGTCGACGAGATGGACGATGGTCGGACCGGAGAGCGGCAGCGTCTCGCCGGCGCTGTCCAGCGCATCCCGGATGGCGGTCGCCGAGGGCGTTTTCTCCGCGAATGGTTCCAGAATGCGGTCGATTCGATCCCCCGCCTCGCGGCGTTCTTTCAATGTGCGGACGAGGCCGGCCAGCCGCCGGATGACCGCGATGCGGACAAACAGCGGCATCATCGCGACCTCGCCGATCGTCAGGACGGCGATGTCCTGATACGCGTCCGCATACGCGGCGAGCAGATCGGCGTCGAACAGGCCGTCCGTATGCTCCAGATAATCCGCGCAGAGCGACAGCACGCGCAGCTCCCGGCTGCCGGACAGCGCGGGCAGGCGGCGTGTTTCGTCTCTGCGGATCATTTTGCGGATATGAAGGGTTTGTTCGGCGATGAAGTCCGCATGATCGAGCAGCCATTCTTCGGCCGGTCTCGTCCCGCTTTGTCCCTCCCGCTGAAGTCTGAGCGCGTATTCCCGAAGTTCCGAGGCGTCGCGGTCGAATCCGCGGATCAAGGCGGATGATGCGCGCAGGCCGCCGCCGGACAACGTATGCGTCAAAGCCAGCTCCCGCGCCCTGCGCCGAAGCTGCTCCTCGTTCAGAATCATGAGTCCTCCCGTGATCGATGTCGTAATTTCAGGTAAAGTCACGAAGTTAAATATTCCCACGACGGGCGTTTTTTATGACCGGGAGGCGAAAGGGGGGACTTTGTGGCGGATTGTGAAGAACGTTTTCGGAGAGCGGAAAAGGGCATGCCGTCGACAAAATAAGGACCGTCCATGCGGACAGTCCCAATTCGGTGCGGCTGCTATGAACGTGGCGGTGCGTGGAGCAAAGCCGGTGCGCCTGTAGCGCGCATACCACGTTACAGCGGCGCGCAGAGGCCCGTCGGGGCGGCTGCAGCGTCATACCACGTTGCAGCCTCGCGCGAAGCCCCGCCGGGGCGGCTGCAGCGTCATACCACGCTACAGCCTCGCGCGAAGCCCTGCCGATAGGCCTGTAACGTGCATACCACGGTACAGCCTCGCCCCAAGCAGAGACGCTGCAGCGTGCATCCCACACTGCAGCGTCAGGCAGCGCCGCACCGGCGCATCGGTTATGTATGATCTTGCAATTCCGCGGCATCCCTAATGCCGTATGATCTCTGCGGCATCGCCGGCGCCGCGATGTTTTCTGCCGGCCGGATCCCGCATCAGCCGGAGATAGGGCAGCGCCTCCTCCGCCCGGAGCGGCGCGCTGAAATAATAGCCTTGCAGCTCATCGCAATGCATCTTGCGCAGCAGCCGGTGCTCGGCTTCCGTCTCGACGCCTTCCGCGACGACGCGCAGGTTCATGCTGTGGGCCAGCGCCATGATGGCCGACACGATCGAAGCGTTCTTGCTGTCGGTGTCGATGTGGCGGATGAACGTGCGGTCGATTTTCACGGCGTGGATCGGCAAATTTTTGAGCAGGGACAGCGACGAGTAGCCCGTGCCGAAATCGTCGATCGAAATGCGGATGCCGCGGTCCTTCAGCCGCTTGAGCATGTCGATGACGACGTTTCGGTCCCGCTGCAGGAAACTTTCCGTAATTTCGAGTTCCAGCCATTCCGGCCTCATGCCCGTCTCTTCGAGAATCGCTTCCACCTGTTCGACAAATTTCGGGTCCTCGAATTGCCGGGGCGATACGTTGACCGCCACGACCGCGGGCGGATACCCGGCTTTGTACCACTCCACGCACTGCCTGCAGGCCGTCCGCAGCACCCAGTCGCCGATCGCCTGGATGACGCCCGTCTCCTCCGCGAGCGGAATGAACAGATCGGGGGGGACGTAGCCCCGGCCCGGACGGTACCAGCGGATCAGCGCCTCGAACCCGAACGTCTGCAGCCCGTCCGCGTCCATCTTCGGCTGATAGAACAGCTCGAACTGCCCGAGCTCCAGCGCCTTGTGCAGGCTGGTCTCCATCTCGAGCCGCTCGGACACCTGTTCCTTCATGGAGCTGAAATAAAACTCGTACCGCCGCCCGCCTGCTTCCTTCGCCGTGTACATCGCAGTATCCGCGTTCCGCACCAGCTCCTCCACCCGAACCGCATCTTCGGGATACAGGCTGATGCCGATGCTGGCGCCGACGTACAGCTCCTTGTCGCCCACGCGCACCGGTTCCGCGGCCGTTTCAAGAATGGCGTCGCCGAGCCGGCTCAGCGCATCGCGCGAATTGCCCGGCACCATGATGGCAAATTCGTCGCCGCCAAGCCGGCAGATGACCGCCTCGTCCCCGCACAGCTCGCGCAGGCGGCCCGCGATGATGCGCAGCATCTCGTCGCCCGAAGCGTGGCCGAGCGAGTCGTTCACCTGCTTGAACCGGTCGACGTCGAGCAGCATGAGGCCGACGCCGCGGCCCCTGTGTTCGTCCATCATCGCGCGCAGCCGCTCGTAGAAATAGAACCGGTTCGGCAGCGATGTGAGCGTATCGTGGTAGGACAGCCGCTCGAGCGCCGCTTCGGAGGCGCGGAGCCGGGCGGACTGTTCCCGCAGCAATTCCGTCATCTGCTCGTTCGCATGATACTGGTCCGCGAGTTTGTCCGCGATGTCCCGGCAATTCGCCGCGATCTCGGCCGCCTCCGCCGCGCCGCCGGCCGGCCAGCACACGTCCGCATCCTGCCGCAGTCTCAAATGCAGGCCGGCCGTCGCCGAGACCAGCCGTTCGAAAGCGCCCGAAATCCGGCCGGACAGATAATATGCGCCCATGGCCGAGGACAGCACGGCCGCCGCGGCGGCGACCATCGCCGCCGACGAAGCATCGCCGGACGAAAACGACAGGCCGGCGATCACAATGACCGGCAGGCCGGGCAGGACGGCGGAGGCCGCCGCCAGGTGCGCGATCATCCGCCGCAGCGGAACGCGTCCGGCGTCCTCCGCTCCCGCCCATTTTCCGGCCAGGCGGGCGAGCGGCCGGTAATGGTGCAGCAGATCGGCCAGCAGCGCGGACGCCGCGCCGAGAATGAGGCTAACGGAGGCGGTCACGGCCGCTTCACCGGCCGTTCCGCCGGACGCGAACGCCGCCAGCAAAGCGGCCGGCACGGCCACGGCCAGTTGATAGACCAGCTCCGCGGGCAGCAGATCTTCTTGGCCGCGCTTCAGCCATGCGGCGAGCAGGGTAATCTCGAAGACGGCAAGGAAGACGGTCCAGGGACGGTCTCCGAGCCAGAAACCGGCCGCCGCGGCCGCCAGCGCCGCCGCCGCGGCGAAGCGAAAGCCCGCCCGCCGCAAGAGAAGAAGCAGAAAGCATCCGGCCCACCCGGAACCGGACACAAAAGCCGGCGTCGCCGGCAAGATCGTGAAGGCGACGGATGCCGCCGCCAGAATGACATCAATTCCCCCCTTCCAACCGAATGCTTTCCTCGCAAGCGTTCTATCCGACATGTTCCTCCCCCGCAGGCGGGGACGCAAACACCGGACCGCAAAAAAACTGCCTCCAAGCTCATGAAGGCAGTCTGCGTCACAGATTGCACAAACTCCGGCAGCCCGGCTGTCATAGCATTCCGCCTTAGACCCGTAGCTTTGCGTCCCATATTTTCATATGGTTTGCCTTTATCAGCTTGGTGCACAGCTTTTCGGTTGTCACTGCAAAGATTCGACATTTTCGCGCGTTTTCCTTCTTTAACCACCTTTCACATGATTCTCCCCGCCCGGTTGGATGCGCAGCATATGCGCCGATGTTCCTGCATCGCCCAGGCCGTAGCAGACGACCAGCAGTGTTTCGACATTTCGAGAAAATTCGCCATTGTCCAGCCAGGCGGCGAGATCAAACGGCAGCCGCTCGATCACGGTGTGCTTCTGCAGCAGCTTTTCGTCCGGCCCCGCCGCGGCGAACGCGGGGGATACGTCCTCCGGACGCTCGGCCAGACGGCGCAGCCAGGCGGCATGCTCCCGCTTGTCCATTTGAAATTCCCACCATACGGCGCGCGGCTTGTACTTGTGGTTGAGGAAATAGTCGTATTTCATGAGACCGAGCGCCAGATCCCGCTCCAGTGCCGGAGGCCCGCAATCCTCGAGGAACGACCACAGCCGGGTGAACAGATCTTCGAGCTGATGGCCGATCCGCTGCCAGCCCCGCTCTTCCCAGTAGTCCCCGAACTGCTGGAAAAAATCAAACGGCGACTCGAACACCCGGAACGCCAGATACAGCAGCGTGCGGTCCATCCGGTGCGCGTTCCAATATTTCTCCAGCACATCCTCGACGCGTTTGATCCGCACGATGTCGCCGAAGGAGAGCACATCGTTCGACAAAATCTCGTACGGCGCCCGATCCATGAAGACGTAGCCGTATTTCGCCGCATCCCGCCGGAGACCGGTGCCGCGCAGCATTTTCAGGAAGCCGAGCTGCAGCTCTTCGGGGCGCAGGGCGAACACGTCGTTGAACGTCTTGCGGAACGTGCCATAGTCTTCATGCGGCAGTCCGGCGATCAGGTCGAGGTGCTGGGCGATTTTCCCGCTGTCCCGGATCGTCGTGACCGTGCGGCTCAGCTTCGCGAAGTTCTGGCGGCGCATGACCGCTTCATTCGTCGGATCGTTCGTCGACTGCACGCCGATCTCGAAGCGGAAAATGCCGGGCGGCGCGTGTTCCGCCAGAAATTCGAGCACCTCGGGCCGCATGATGTCGGCGGTGATTTCGAACTGGAAGACGCATCCGTTATGGTTGTCGATCAGGAAGCGGAACAGCTCGAGCGCATAGTCGCGGCGGATGTTGAACGTCCGGTCGACGAATTTGATCAGCCGGGCGCCCGATTCGATCAGGTAGAGCAGGTCCGCCTTCGTCTGCTCGAGATCGTAGTATCGGACCCCCGTCTCGATGCTGGACAGGCAGAACTGGCAGCTGAACGGACAGCCGCGGCTCGTCTCGAAGTAGACGATCCGGTTTTTCAGATGCGGCCTGTCTTCCGGCAGCCGGTGCGGCGAGGGCATCTTCGTGAGGTCCGCCTTCGGCCGCGGCGGATTGATCCGGATCTCGCGCGTGCCGTCCGGCAGCGTCTTGCGGTATGCGGCGCCGAACACGTAATGGAACTTGCCTTCTCCCCGGATTTCGGTCAGCAAATGGTGAAACGTCTCCTCACCCTCGCCCATGACGATGAAATCGACCGCATCCAGCCTCTCCATCCAGTATTCCGTGTCGTAGCTGACCTCCGGGCCGCCGAGCACGATGCGGACATCGGGGAGCACCTTGCGCAGCATGTCGATGACCGTAATCGTCTCCTCGATGTTCCAGATGTAGCACGAGAAACCGACCACGTCCGGCTTCCTCCGATACAGGTCGGCGGTGATGTGCATCGCCGGGTCCTTGATCGTGTACTCGGCGATTTCAATGTCGAATTCGCGCCCGCTGTACGCTTTCAGGCAGCGCAAGGCGAGCGAGGTGTGAATGTATTTCGCGTTGAGCGCGGCGAGCACGATTTTCATGGCATAACCTCGATGGACAAGGATCGGCCCGCCGCTCCCTTCGGGGTCGGAAGCGGCAGGCCGCCGTGTCGTAATGGTTTTAGAAGTTGTCGCTGATATGCAGTCTGTCCATATATTGCAGATGCATGACTTCGTATTGGACGCGCCAGCGGCCGTCGCCGAGATTCGTCACGACGCCCGGCCCGAAGCCGCGCGGTTCGGCGTTGAAAACCTGCGAATAATAGACGATCAGTTCAAGATTGACATCCGGCAGCATGCGGCGCAGTTCCATGGCGAGGTCGATCGCCCAGAGGCGCAGCTCTCCCGCCGAATCTTTGCCGTACAGCATGTAGAAGGACGGGTTGATGACCGCAGTCACGACCAGCCAGCCCTGCGCGTCGCGGGTGACGGTCCAGTCGGTGAACACGGCCGTCCCTTTCGACGTCTGGGCGCTGCCGAATTCCTTCGCGAGCAGGCGGCGGATTTCTTCGTTCGACGCGCCTTCCAGACTGTCCGGAAGCTTGCTCTCCGGGAACCGGATCTCGTTCTGCGCAGGCGGGTCCGCCTCCAGTTCCATGAGGAGCAGTTCGGCATACAGCGCCGGGACCGCGAAGTTGAGATTGGCCAGCGTATCCCGGATGACGGCCGTCGTAATGCCGACCAGTTCGCCGTATTCGTTGAACACGGCGCCGCCGGAACTGCCCCGGTCAACCGGCGCGTTGATCTGGTAGTAGCTGACGATTCCCTTGTCGATCATGTTGCTGATCAAGCCTTCGGATACGGTGTTCTGGTAGCCGAGCGGGCTGCCGATGGCCACGATCCGGTCGCCTTTGTCCACCGTGGACGAGTCCGCGAACGTCACCGGTTCAATGCCCAGCGGGCGCGCGGTCTGCACGATGGCCAGATCCGCGTCTTCATCGGCGGCGGCCACCCCGAGAATGCCGATGATGGTGCCGTCGTTCAGAACGACGTTGCCCGAAGCCGAGCCGTCGATCACGTGATAATTCGTGAGCACCCAGCGGTCGCCGACGATGACGCCGCTTCCCTGGGCGTTGTCGGTCATGATCATGACGACCTTGTCGTCGTTCATGGCCACGATTTCCGCCGGGGTCAGCTTCCCGTACTTCTCCTTCATCTCCCGTTCGAGCGCTTCTCGGTATTCCGCGGTCTCGATGAAGATCGTGCGGGTTTCCGCATTCCATGTGGTCCGCGCGCCGAACGCGTCGCCGACGAGGCGCAGCGGCACCATCGTCGCGCCGTCAACGGTCCGTACGGGAACGTCCAGCATGACCGCGTTGCCGTTCACGACCGCTTGCCGCGAGCCGACCTGCAGCGCGACCATCATCGTGCCTTTCTTCGCGAAAACGGACTTTGTCGCCGGAACCCAGGTGACCTGGGCGCCGAGGGCGGAGAAGATTTGCCGCATCGGGACGAGCGTCACGCCGTTCTCCTGAACCGGCGAAGGCGAGAACGTGAACGGCTTGTCGTCGATCATCACCCGGATGCCGGCCTGCTGCGACTCCACGGGAGCCGTCTGCGCCGCGGCGGCGGGCCGCGTCCATGCTCCCGTGAGCGGCCATGCGATCAGCACAGCCGCGGTGCAAATGGCAATGCCGCGTCTGAGTCTTGCGAATGTTGTAACCATTTCTCCCTCCAGGTTTCTCCTATGTCTCCCAAGGCCATCGTACCACCGGGCGGCAGGGTTGTCCATCGCCTTATCCCCGTTCCCGCACAAACCGGCTCAGCCGCTCGATGCCCGGCTCGATGTCTTCCTCGCGGATATTGCCGTACCCGAGCACGATCTGACGGGTGCGAAATCCCCGCTGCAGGCAGTAATCTTCGACACTGTCGACGACGACGCCGTATTCCGCCGACCGGGACCACTCCGGAGCCGCATCAAGGTCCGGAAATTCCACCAGCAGGTGCATCCCCGCTTCGTCGCCCCGGATGACGGCGCGCCCGCCGAAATGCCGGTTCAGCGCCTCGATGAGCAGCGCGCGCCGGGTGCGGTACACGGCCCGCATCCGGTAGATATGGCGCTCCAGGTGCCCGTCCCGGATGAACCGGGCCAGGGCGGCCTGCAGCACGGCGGGCGTTCGCAGGTTCGCCGCTTCCTTGAAAGCGGCGAACTTCCCCGCCAGGCTGCGCGGCAGCACGAGGAAGCCGAGGCGCAGCCCGGGCGCGAGCGTCTTGCTGAACGTCCCCGCGTAGATGACGCGCTCGGGCCCCAGCGTGTACAGCGGCGGAATCGGCACCCCCTTCAGCCGGAAATCGCCGTCGTAATCGTCCTCCACAATGTAGGCGTCGGCTTCTTCGGCCAGTTGGACGGCATGCAGCCGGCGCTGGATCGGCAGGATGCTGCCGGTCGGATATTGATGGGACGGCGTCAGAACCAGCAATCTGCCGGGCGGCAGCGTCCCGATCTCGTGCACCCGCATGCCGGACTCGTCGACCGGCACCGGCTCGATCCGGTAGCCCGACTGCAGGAAAATATGCCCCGTAATCTCGATCGTCGGATCTTCAAGGCAGACGGAATCGAACTTCGGCTTGAGCGTCCGGGCGACCAAGGCGAATCCTTCCGATGAGCCGTTCACGATCATGATGCGGTCCGGATCGCATCGCATTCCTCTGGAGCGATGCAGGAACGCGGCGATTTCCCGGCGCAGCCCTTCCTCTCCCCGGACATCGCGGTAGTCATAGCGGCCTTCCGCTTCTTCCGCCGCTTCTTTCAGATAGCGGGCCCACCGTCTGCGGGGGAAGCGTTCCAGATCCGGCACGCCGGTGTCGAAGCGGATCAACCCTCCGGCTCCGTCGCCTGCGCGCGGTGCGTCCTGCCCGGCCGGAGCGGCCGCCTCCGTCCTGCCGGACGCCTCGCGGGTGCCGGCGGCGCGGAGGCCGATGCCCGGCGTGATCCCCTCGGCCACGAAGGTGCCGGAACCGATGCGTCCGACGAGGTAGCCTTCCGCGATCAATTGTTCGTAGGCTTCGATGGCGACGTTCCGGGCGATGCCCAGCTCCGGAAGAAAGGGTGGATCCGCGCGTACGGCTGTAGCACGGAAGATACGGAAGCGGCCGAGCTGTTCGCCAAGCGGTCCTTCGCGGCCGCGTTCCAGCATCCGCTCAACGTCCTGACCGATTCGCCGATGGTCGAGGTGTGCGATTGTCACGGTCTCGCCAGCATCAACAACGCGCCGCTCGCCATGGGGCTGCTCAGCGGCAAGTTCAACCGCTCGTCGCAGCTTGCGAGC